>DASQFU010000067.1:0-35351 GCA_035632955.1 Candidatus Limnocylindria bacterium | reverse complement strand
GGTTCGGCGGCAATGGCGCGCCGGTCGCCCCGACGCTCCCGGCCGGCCCGTGGGCGCAGACACGCGCGTATCTGATTCCGCTCGCACCGGCGAGTCGAGCCAATGCGGCGTTGACCGAAGCGGCGCTCGCGCCGACCGAGTCCGGCGCCGCACTCTCGCTCACCGGTCATGCATACGGCGCAAACCCGGGTGACGCCAGCGTCGAGGTGCGCGATCTCACGGGCGACGCCGAGCTCGGACGTGGCTACCTGTCGCTGCCGGCACGCGGCGAAGCATCGACGCTCGTGCCGCTCGCACGCCTTCCCGAGCAAGGGGGAGTCGCGAGCCTGCCGGACGATGCATTGCCGCTCGACAACCGTCGCGTGTTCGCGGCCGGGCGCGCGGGAGCGCTGCGCGTACTGCTTCGTGAGGACGGCGCGCCTTCCGCGCTTCGAATCGCGCTCGAAGCCGGCTCACCGGCTTCGGGGTTGCTGGTCGAATCCGTCGATGCGAGCTCGCTTCCCGCGCGGCTCGGCGAAGCCGACGTGCTCGTGCTCAACGATCTCGAGCGGCTGGCGCCGGCCGAGCTGCAAGCGGCTCTCGACTATTACCGCGCGGGCGGGGCATTGCTCCTCGTGCTCGGGCGGCGCGTCGCTCCCGAGTTCTGGAATCAGGCGGTGCTCGGCGATCTCGGCGTCGGACGGCTGGGAGCGTTGGAGCAGGGTGGGCCCGGGGCAGCGTGGCGCCTGCGGCGCGTGGTGGCCGGGCATCCGGTGCTCGCCGGTTTTCCGGCGCGCCCGGGCGAGGTGCTGTCGGCCGCTCGTTTCCAGGTGATCCGCGCCCTACGTGCGGCGCCTGACGCGCGAGTGCTGCTCGAGTTCGATCGCACCCACCCGGCGCTGCTGGAAACGCAGCACGCATTGGTGCTTGTCGCGTCGCTCGATCCCGACGCTTCGGATTTCCCGGTCAGCGGCGCGTTCCTGCCGCTGCTCCATCAAGCCGTGAAGGTGCTCGGTCGCGGAACTGCTGCGGCATCGCTCGTGCCTGGCGAGCGCTACAGCTCGCCTGCCGCCACCGGCCAGTGGCGGATCGAGGACGAGCGTGGCGCCGAAATCCCATCCGAGCTGATCGCGGCCGCGGGCACCTCGCGCCTGCGCTCGGCGCCGCTCGAACGTCCGGGACTCTATCGCGTGCTCCACGGCGGCAGGCCGCGCGCGACGTTCGCCGTCAATCCGGATCCGCGCGAATCCGACCTCACACCGGCTCCAGAGGCGTCATTGGTCCGCGCGTTCCCATCCGGACGTGCACAGATCGTGCGACCCGGCGCCGACCTCGCGCGTCGCGTCCGCGAGGCCCGTTACGGGCGCGAGCTGTGGAGCTGGTTCGTGCTGTTGGCGCTGGCGCTGCTCGTCGCCGAGAGCGTCATCGCGCGTTGGGGAATGACGGGAGGCCGTGCCCCTGCCGGTGACGACGCCCGCGCCGCATGAGGCGCTAACGAGGATGTCTCAACGATAGAGTCGCTTGATCCGACCCCAGGTCACGGCGCTCACTGGAGTCGGGAAATCGAACGAGACCAGCTCGTAGCGGTCGCTGCCCACCACTTGTGTGACGCGACCAATCCCCAGGCTCCACCAGTCGGGCGCTGAGCCCGCGGCCGCCGCAGTCGATACCCGCCGCCCCATGACATCGAACTCGACCCTCGAGATTGCGCTGGGATGCCGCGCGGGGGCTCCTCCATAGCGAATGGCCCATGCATCGAAGGAGCCGGCGGGAACGGTAAGAGCACCATGCTCGTCCACGGTGAAGTACAGCGTGAAAGACGGCTCATCCTGCTGTTCGGGCAGGATCCGTGGCGTCGTCGTGGCCTGCCAGGTCCGGCCGACTTCGAGCGGCGCGTCCAGGAACGGAATCGGCGGATCGTATCGCACGCCGAAGTTATCGAACCAGCGATAGAAGCCCCAGAACACGAGATCGCCGTCGGGCGCCTCGGTCCAATAGTTGCGGAGTCCAGCGTTCCCGTGATTCGGGTCGAACTCGACGGCGATCGTCTCGATCCCCTCGAATGTCACCGGTCCGATCACGAGCTGCGAATCTTCGAGCCCGCCGGGCGTGCGGTACTGCCAGAAATTGCCGGTCGCGAGGGGTAAGTACGTGTCCGTGGCACACCAGGCGGCGCCGGGCACATGGGCCAGAGCCAAAGACAGGAGCCCGGCCAGTAGGCTGGAAGCAAGCGGGAAGCGGCACATGACTGGGTAATGTTACACCGCGAGCTCGGCTTGGCGTCCATGCCTACTACTCCATTCGTTCAGAGCCGACCCCCCGCCAGAGAGGAGATCAGTCCAGATGATCACCCTCGTTCTCGACGACCGATCACTCGATATCACCGATAGAGAGTCTTGACGCTGCCCCACGAGCTCAGGTGTGTCGAGGTGGGCGCCTGAAGCATATGGACCGACCATCCCGTGACCAAGCCCAAGTCGAGCTGGGCGAGGTCCGCGATGTTGAGCTTCCAACACCCGCCCTTGAAGAGCCCGTCGAATCCCGAGAGCGCATTAAGGATGGACGGCTGATAGCAGCCACCGGGCAATGTCGCTGGACACCCACAACTGGCTCCGAGCCCGCATGCGGCGCCATCGCTGAAGAAGTAGGTGGTCGTTCCGTCCAGATCGCCTTCGCAAGGCGGGAAAAGGAGAATGTCCGCGAACGCCAGGGCAGGGCCGTCGCACGGGTCGTGGTAGGTAACCGTGGCGACGAGGTCGTTGACGTACGTGTGCGACATCCTGAGATCAACGATGATGTCAGTGAACCGCGTACCATCAAACGCGCCGCTCTGGAGTGTGCCGACATCCACTCCGGCTGGGTCGTTGTCAGGGACGGCAACTGCGATCGGCCCCGAGTCTTCTGACTTGTACACTGCGAGGTCGCAGGTGGACGGACCACCTTCGACCACTGTCGGTGGATTGCCAGTTGGGCGTTTTTCCGCCCCGTAAGAGGGCACGGCGAGCGCGAGCGAGAAACACATGATCCAAAGCAAGAAACGCTGGCGAAACATGGCGACCTCCCTTAGGAGCAAGATGTCACCTCGCGGCCTTGGCCATCGTCGCCGGGTCTACTCGCGACACTCGAGGAGCCGGGGGTATTGCGTTATAGCCAGGGTATTATCAAACACACTCGCACGACCCTTTGCCTACTCCTTGTTCTCCACCTTTACTCCCCGTGGCAGCGCGTCCGGATTCAGGACCCGTAGCTCGACGCGACGGTTCCGCAGCAGTTCTTCGTCGTTGTGCTCGTTGGTTTCGGTGCGCGTCTCGCCGTAGCCCTTCGCGGTCAGGTTCTGGTCGCGGAGCGAAAACCGCCCGACCAAATAGGACCGCACGGCTTCCGCGCGCGACTGGCTCAGATTCTGGTTGTAGCGCGCCGTGCCGCGCGTGTCGCTGTGGCCTTCGACTTCGATCCTCAGATCCGGGAACTTCTCCAGCGCTTCGCCGGCCTCGTTCAACGCCGTCTCCGATTCGGGCAGGAGCTTTGCGCTCTCGGTCTCGAAGTACACGTTCTCGAGCCGGATGCGCCCGCGCTCGACCAGTTGGCGCTCGGTCTCGCTCACCGGCCTGCTGACGGGCTCGGGTCTGGGCGCTTGCTTCTCGAGCTCCTTGGGCGACGGAGGCACCGCCCTCGATTCGCGCATCTCCTCGGCCCCGGCGTGGCAACCCTGGCGGTTGACCTTCATGCCTGGCGGCGTGCCGGGACACTGATCTACACCGTCGCACACGCCGTCCTCGTCACCGTCCATTTCGCATCCGTACGCGTCCACGGTGCAGCCGGCCGGGGTGCTCACGCAGTGATCCACGCGGTCGAAGACGCCGTCATCGTCCATGTCGACGGCGGGCCAGCGATAGCAGGGCGCGGCGGGATCGATCCGCGCCGCCGCGCACGGCGGCGCGGCGTTCGGCGCGGCGAGGAACGCCAGCGAGACGACGACGCTGAAAATCATGCTCTGGTTCGACATGGTTCCCTCCGAGTCGGTTGGGGGATGCCGCCGGGCGACCGGCGTCAGCCCTCCATCGGCCAATCACGGCCGTAACATATACCTGAATAGCCGGTCTCGGGCAGGTGCGTTAGCCTGTTCTCATGCCTGCTCGAATGAGGATCTTCTCCGCGATGCCGTGGGCCGCGTGCGTGCTTGCGATGACTCTGGCCGGCTTTCCCCTAGCAACCGCGGCAGATCGCGAATCGGGCACCGAGCTGATCGGCCGCCCGGCGCCAGAGTGGACGTTCACGCGCTGGGTCGGCGGACCCGAGCGATCGCTCGCCGAATACCGAGGCCAAGTGGTGCTGCTGCGCTGGTGGACCGAGGGCTGTCATTTCTGCGAAGTGACGCTCCCGGTCCTCGAGTCGCTGCGCGTGACTCATGCCGCGAACGATCTGGTCGTGATCGGCGCCTTCCATCCCAAACCGCCGCGCAACGTCAGCGATCGGCACGTGCTGCGAACGGCGAAGCGGCTCGGATTCTCGGGCCCGATCGCGCTCGACCGTGACTGGCAGACGCTCGGGCGTTACTGGCTGGACGCCGATCCGGAGCGGAGCTGGACGTCGGTTTCGTTCCTGATCGACCGCGAGGGTCTGATCCGCTGGGTCCACGGCGGCGGCGAATATCACCCGACCTCCGATCCGCGCCACCACCGCTGCGACGTCCAGTATCGCGAGCTGGAGAAGATCCTCGCGACGGTGCTCGCGGAGAAGCCTCAGGCCAGCTCGCTGCGCTGATCGCGCGCTCGCCGCACTCCTTCGGGCTGCACGGACCGCCGGCGTTTGAGTCGTGGTGTAGGATGCGTTTATTGGCCGTCACCGCCGCGGGTTTTCCCGCGGCGGCTTTTCGCGTTTGGTCGTCGGGCCCTGGAGAACGAAACGCGCATGTCCGAGCTGTACCTGCGAGACACGCTGGCCGAATCGCTGGCGCCGCATCTCGACGAGCTGCCCGAGGCGCAGGAGCTGATCGCGAGCGTTCGCGCAGCCGAGGGTCGGGTCGCGGTCCGCGGACTGACCGGGTCGGCGCGCAGCCTGTTCGTCGCGTGGCTTGCGCGTGAGACCCAACGACCGGTGCTCTACCTGGTGCCTCATGGCGAGGCGTTCGAGCAGGCGCGCGACGACCTCGAATATTTCGCGGGCGCGGGCGCGACGCTGGTGTTCCCCGAGCCGGACCATCTGCCCTACGACCCGGCGTCGCCGCATCCCAGCATCACCGCCCAGCGTCTCGAAACGCTGGCGCGGATGAGAGACCGAGCGAGTGGTCGCGGCGATGAGTCCGCGCCGTTCGTGGTGCTCGCGACCGTGCGCGGTTTGCTCCAGCGCGTGCCGCGACCCGAGCGATTGGCGCGCGCGCTGCTCGCGATCAAGGTCGGCCACGACTACGAGCCCGCCGCGCTCGCCAAACGTCTGGTGTTTCTGGGCTACGAGCGGCTGCCGGAGGTCGAGTCGGTCGGCACGTTCGCGCGGCGCGGCGGCATCCTCGACATCTATCCGGTCGGCCTCGCCGATCCGCTGCGGCTCGAGTTCGACGGCGACACGCTGGTTTCGCTGCGACGCTTCGACGCCGGCACGCAGCGCTCTCTCGAGCAGCTCGCCGATGCGGTGGTGCTGCCTCGTTACGAAGTGGTCGTGGAGGCGGGTGAAGCGGTGGCGACGAGCGAGCGGCTGCACGGAGCGAGCGATGGCGGACCACTCTCGGGAGGGAATGGCAGGCGAGGGAACGGCGGCGGCGATCCGGTGGGCCCGCTCTATCACGACGGCATGGAGCGCTTCGCGGCCCTCTACGACCCGGATCTCGGCTCGCTGCTCGACTATCTGCCGGCCGGCGCGCTGGTGATCGCCGACGATCCGGGCAAGCTCCGCGAGCGCGCCGAAGAGCTGGACGGGCTCGTCGCGCGCGGCTTCAACGAGGCGCGCGCGCACTACCCGCAAGTCTCAGAGCCTGCGCAACTGTTCCTGCCGGCGGAGATCTTCGACCAGGTGCTGGCGCAGCATCCAGGCTGCGACTGGATGGGCCCGGTGATGGAGAGCGGTACGGCTCGTCGTTACGCGCGCACGGTGTTCGTCGACTGCCGGCCGGCCGAGCCGGTGCAGCGTTCCATCGAACGGCTCCAGACGCACCTCGCCGAGATCGGCGCCAATGGCATCCGCGCCGTGATCCTGTGCGACAACCAGGGCCAGCGCGACCGACTCGCTGAGCTGCTCGGCGAGACCGACGCTCGGCTCGGCGTCGGGCTCGTATCGGCGGGGTTCACGATCCCGGCCGCGCGCCTTGCCGTGCTCACCGATCACGAGATCTTCTCTCGCTACCGCCGACGACGACGACGGCTGCGCAGGACCGGCGGCCTGTCGCTGGCCGAGCTGTCGGCGCTCAAGGTCGGCGACTTCGTCGTGCACGAGGACCACGGCATCGGCGTCTATCGCGGCCTCCAGCGCCTGACGCTCAACGGCCAGGAGACCGACTGCATCGAGATCCGCTACGCCGGCGAGGACCGCCTGTTCGTTCCGGTTCACCAGCTCGGCCTGGTTTCACGCTATGCCGCCGAGGAAGGCGCGCGCCCGCCGGTTTATCGGTTGGGCTCGGTGAGCTGGCAGAAGACCAAGGCGCGCGCGCGCCAGGCGATCCAGGACATGGCCGAGAGTTTGGTCGCCGCATACGCGGCGCGCCGCGCGATGCCGGGTTACGCCTTCAAGCCCGACACGGTGTGGCAGCGCGAGCTGGAAGCGGCGTTTCCCTACGAGGAGACTCCCGATCAGTCGACCGCGATCGAGGAAGTGAAGGAGGACATGGAAACGCCGCGGCCGATGGATCGCCTGATCTGCGGCGACGTCGGTTACGGCAAGACTGAGGTGGCGATCCGCGCCGCGTTCAAGGCGGTGCAGGACGGCAAGCAGGTGGCGGTGCTGGTGCCGACCACGATTCTCGCGCAGCAGCACTATCTGACGTTCAAAGAGCGCCTCGCCGACTTCCCGGTCACGGTCGAGGTGCTGTCGCGGTTCCGCTCGGCGCGCGAGCAGAAGGCGGTGGTGGCACGGCTCGCCGCCGGTCAGGTCGACGTCGTGATCGGCACGCACCGGCTCCTGTCCAAGGACGTCCGCTTCAAGGACCTCGGGCTGGCCGTGATCGACGAGGAGCATCGGTTTGGCGTCGCGCAGAAGGAGCGTCTGCGCCAGATCACACGCCTGGTGGACGTGCTGGCGCTCACCGCCACGCCGATTCCACGCACGCTCAACCTGAGCCTGGCGGGCGCGCGTGACATGTCGGTGATCGAAACGCCGCCGCGCGACCGGCTGCCGGTCCACACCGAGATCGTCGAGTTCGACGACGAGCTGATCACCGATGCGATCCTGCGCGAGATCGACCGCGGCGGGCAGGTGTTCTTCGTCCACAACCGCGTCGAGACGATCCACAACATGGCGCTCAAGGTGCAGAAGCTGGTGCCGCAAGTTCGCGTCGCGGTCGCGCACGGGCAGATGCCGGAACGCGCGCTGGAGCGCGTCATGCTCGAGTTCATCGACAAGCAAAGCGATGTGCTGGTCTCGACCATGATCATCGAGTCGGGGCTCGACATCCCCAGCGTCAACACCTTGTTCCTGGACCGTGCCGACACGCTCGGCCTGGCACAGCTCTACCAGTTGCGCGGGCGCGTCGGCCGCTCCTCGCACCGCGCGCACGCGTACCTGATGGTGCCTTCGCGCCGCGTGCTGACCGAAGACGCCGAGAAGCGCCTGCGTGTGATCGAGGAGTTCGACGAGCTCGGCGTCGGCTTCAAGGTCGCGCTCAAGGACCTCGAGATTCGCGGCGCCGGCAACCTGCTCGGGCCCGAGCAGCACGGCTTCATCGTCGGGCTCGGCTTCGATCTCTACGTCAAGCTGCTCGAAGAGGCGGTCGCGGGACTCAAGGGCGACGCCGACGAGGTCCTACCCGAGCCGCGGCTGGTGACCGATTGGAGCGCGTACCTGCCCGACGACTACGTTCCCGACGAGCACGAGAAGCTGGCGCTCTACCGGCGCCTCGCCGATCTGCGCGAGCTCGCGGCACTCGACGACTTGACGCTCGAGATGATCGACCGCTTCGGCCAGCTCCCGCCGCCGGCGGTGGCGCTGGTCGAGCTCCGGCGCCTGCGCTTGCTCGGCGCGCTCGCCGGCGTCGAGACCTTGCGTGTCGACCAGCACGTCGTCGAGCTGATGCTGCGCCGACCGCTATTACCTGCCGTGATCCGCGACCTGCTCGGCCGCGTGCGCGGCCAGGTGGAGTTCCTGTCCGGCCGCGACTTCGGCATGCGCGTCCGCGGTGAGGGCCTGTTGTTGCTCCACAGCGCCAGAGAGCTGTTGCAGGCGCTTGCAGCCTGCACTAGGGTTGCCGACTGATTCTCGCTCGAACCCTCTACGAAGGCCCTCTCATGCACTCCATTTCAACCTTGCGATCCTGGTCCGCCGTCGCGTGCTGTCTCGCGCTCGGCGTTGGCGCGGCGTGGCTGGCCGGCTGCGGCGGGGACGAGAAAGTCCTCGCCCGCGTCGGCGATCAGAAGATCACCGTCGAGGACTTCACCGAGGCCGCGCGTACCGTCGCGGCCCAGTACCCGCCGATCCCGGATTCCGCCAAGGCGATGTTGCTCCGCGATCTCGTGCAGCGGCAGATCCTGCTACACGGCGCCAACCAGGCCGGCTACTACCGCGACACATTGTTCCTCGACTTCAAGCAACGCACCGAGGCCGCCCTGCTGCGGGAGGAACTGTTCCAGCGCATGGTCGGGGGCGAGATTCCGGTCAGCAATGCCGAAATCGAGGCGTTCCACAAGCGCCGTAATCAGGAAGTGAAGACCCGCGTCGTATTCGCGATGACGCGTGAGATCGCCGATCAGGCGCTCGCTGAGCTGAAGGGCGGCGCGGCGTTCGCGACGGTCGCGGACAAGTTCAATCCGGGCGGCATGCTGCCTGCGGGCGGCGACCTCGGATACCTGGTGCCCGGCACGCTGGTTTCGCCGCTCGACGAATCGTTGCTGAGCGCGCCGGTCGGCGAGGTGGTTGGTCCGCTCGAAGCCCCGGCGCAAGGGTGGTTCCTGATGCTGATCGAGGAGCGCCGGCCCCGGCCGCAGGCGCCGCTGGCCGACGATAGCCTCGCGTTGACGACCATGATTCGCCAGCGCAAGCAGCGCACCGCCGCCCTCAAGGCCGTCGACCAGCTCCGTAACTCTTATCACGTCAAGGTCAACCCCGGCGGAGCGCAGCGCATGATCACGGCACTCCGTCCGGATCCGATGGCCGACGCCAGTCAGCTCATGTCACCTCCGCCGCTGTCCGAAAGCACGCGCGCGGAAGCGTTGGCGACTTACGACGGGGGCGTCTACACCCTCGGCGATGCGCTCAAGGATCTCGAGACCTCGCGCAACCGGCCCAATCTCTCCCTCCAACCGACGGTCGAGCGCTGGATCGAGTCGCAGGCCATCGACCACACGACGCTGCTCGAAGCGCGGAAACGCCGCCTGCAAAACGAGCCGGCGATCGAACGCAAGCTGCGCGAGCGCCTCAACAACTATCTGCTCGACGCTTACTACGACAGCCAGGTGTCGCGGCAAGTGCAAATCACCGACGCCGACGTGCGCGCCACCTACGAGTCGCGTGCGTCTTCGTTCCAGCGACTGGATGAGGCGCGCCTGCTCGCCGCCACGTTCCCCGACTCGGCGAGTGCGGCGCAGCTCCAGACGCACGCGGGACACGCCGGCACGCTGCGCGAAGCCGCCGCGATGGCCGGCGGCGGAATCAAGGTGCGGGAGGAACGGGTCAAGTTTCCGAACCCGGATCCGTTCTGGAGCGGGAAACTCGCGTCGCTGCTCGGCATGAGCGACGGCGAGTACTCGGGACCGTTCAAGACCGAGCGCGGCTGGGTCGTGCTCCAGCTCGTCTCCAAGCAGGTCACGACCGAGCCGTTCGAAACGCTGCCGCCGATGGTGCAGCAGAGCCTTCGCTCCGCGGCCGTGGAGCAGAAGCGCGACGGGCGGCTGACGGCGCTCACCGACTCGCTGCGCAAGACGATCACGATCGTCGAGAACCGAGAGGCGCTGAAAAAGGTCGAGTGGCCTGCACCCGAAGCGCCGGCGCCAGGAACGCCGCGCAGGATCGGTTAGCTCGGGGAACGAAAGCCCGCTACCGCAGCTTGCGCCGCACGTCGGCGGCGCGCCGTTCGCTCGCCTCGACGCGGGTGCCGTCCTTGAGCCGCAGCACCAGCACGCCGTCCTCGCCGCCGTAGGACTCGATCGCGTCCAGGTTCACGAGTGCCGCACGATGGGCGCGCACGAACTCCCCCTCCGGCAGGCGCTGCTCGAGCTCCTGCAGCGTGTAGTCGACCAGGTACTCGCGCCCCTCGGAGCACGCTAAAACGACGCGGTCGCGCGACACGATGCGCGTCACTTTTTCGAGATCCAGCAGCTTGACCTCCCGCCGGTGGCGGACCGGCAGTCGGCGCAACGTCTCGAGCCGGCGCTTGAGCGCCGGCGTCTCGAGCGCGGTCTGGATCGCCGCCTCCTGTCCGCGCGCCGGCCAGCGACTGGCGCGCACCTCCTGGACGATGCGCCGCACCGTCTCCGCGAGTCGCTCGCGCTTGATCGGCTTCAGCAGGTAGTCGAGTGCGGCGAGCTCGAACGCTTCGATCGCGTGCTGGTCGTAGGCGGTGACGAATACGATCACCGGCGCGTTCGGACCGCGCAGGTGGCGGGCGACTTCGAGGCCGGGCAAGTCCGGCATGTGGATGTCCAGGAACGCCACATCCGGAGTCAGGCTGCCGATCTGCGCCAGCGCTTCGGCGCCGCCCCGCGCCGCGCCGACGACTTCGATCTCGGCGTGCTCGTTCAGCAGCCGCTCGAGGAACTGGCGGGCGCGCGGCTCGTCATCGGCGATCACCGCACGCACGCGCCGGGGCTCGGGCGCACTCGGACGCGTCATTTAGTCATCTCCCGCTCTCGTTCCGGCTCGGTCGCGGTCTCGCGCCAGCGCAACGAAACGGCGAATCCGCGGCCGTCCGTCGGCCCGGCTTCAACTTCGGCATCCACTCCGGCGAAACGGCGGACGCGCTGCTCCAGGTTCTCGAGCCCGACGCCCAGTCCCGAGCCGTTGCCCGACGGCTGGCCGTCGTCAGCGAATCGCAGCGTGAGCCAGCCGTTCTCGCGACTCGCGTCCAGCGTCAAGCGCAGGCGCGCCGTCCCCGGAGGCAGTCCGTGCTTGAGGCTGTTCTCGACCAGCGGCTGCAGCAGCAGCGGCGGTACGCAGGCCGAGAGTAGGTCGCGCGGGCCGCGATACTCGAAGCGCAGCTCGCCCTCGTAACGCTCGCGCGCGACCCCGAGGTAGTCCTCGACGAACGCGATCTCGTCGCCGAGCAGCGTGTGGGGTCGCTCTCCCGCTTCGACGGTGTAGCGCAACATGTCGGCGAGCCGCTCGACGAAACGCTGCGCCGCGGGTGGATCGGTCTCGATCAGATACGAGAGCGTGTTGAGCGCGTTGAAGAGGAAATGGGGCTGCACTTGCGCGTGCAGCGCGCGCAGCTCGGCGCGGGTCGCCGCCTCGCGCAGCTCGACCGCATGGCGCTCGACGCCCGCGCGCTCTTCGGTGAGCGCCAGATTCTCGAGCCGGATGCCCGCCAGGTTGAGCAGATTCTCGACCGCCGAGCGTGCGTCCTCGCCCGGATCCTCGCCCGGCGCCAGCCGGGGCGCTCCGTGCTCCGGCCAGAGCACGCCCACCGGCCGCCCGAGCCCCCGCGTCAGGCCCGCTTCCACCGAAGCGCGCACTTCCGCGCCGTCCAGCGCCCCGAGCAGCTCGCGTCCGGCTTGATCGAGCGCCGCGCGCACCATGCGCGGGTCGCGCCGAAACAACCGATCGAGCCCGAGCTGCACGCGTTCCCGCAGCGGCGCGAACACGAACGCGACGATCAGCGCCGCGACGACGCTGAACACGATGGCTTCCTCGCCGGTCACCGCGGCGAACAAACGCTGCCCCATGAGCACGATCACGAGATAGAGCGCGGCGATCACGCCGGAGAGCAGCGCGTAGGGCAGACCGCGAGCGAGGATGCGCCGCGGATCGAAGATCGGATCGCGCGCGATCAGGAACGCCATCGCCAACGGGGTCAGCAACGAGCTGATGCCGATCAGCGGCACGATGACGCGCAGCAACGGGAACTGTGCCAGCGGAGTGATGCTCTCGTTCTCGAGGATCCAGCTCAGCGTGCCGGCGATCAGCAGCAGGCCGGCGACCGCGAGCCCGAGCGCGCGCTGGCTCTTCGACGGTTGCCAGTCGCCGCGGCCTGCGAGCCCGTAACGCTCGATCAGTAATGCCACGCCGAGCAGCACGCAGATCGTGTCGAAGATCATGAACGGCTGCTCGGGCCGAACGCCGGTCGCGACCAGGCGTGCCACGAAATAGACCGGCGCGAGATACGCGATCGCCACCAGCGCGATCACGAGCTTCCGCCAGCGCCATTGCGGCGAGCGCGGACGCGGGAACACCGCCATGAAATGGAGGAAGGCGGCCGGCATCCAGCACACGAGCCAGCCGTAAGCGCCGAGGTAGAAGCGGAAGGCTCCGATCGACTCGAACTCGGGATGGCTGTAGATCTGGTGCACGACCGAGACGGCTTGCAGGCTCGCGAACCACAGGAACACCCAGGCCGTGCGGAGATCGGGACGGCGCCACACGAGCGCGAACGCGGCGAGCGGTGCGGCGACGACGGCGCCGAGCGGCAGCATCAGGATGCGGATGCGCTGCCACGCCGAGAGCCGGACCGGCGGCACGACGACGTCGAAGCGGAAATCCGACCGCTCCACGCGCAGCGTGAACGGGCCGCGCGGCAAGCCGGGGCGTTGGACACCGGGACGCAGGATCGGGCTGTTGAATCCGACGCCGTCGACCGAGATCAGACGATCGCCGACTTTGAGCAGTCCTTCCGCCGGCGGGCCGAGGACCTGGACGACGACCGGGGCGCTGTTGTCCCGCCGGTAATCGAGCGAAACGCCGAGACGCGCGTAGGGCGTGTGCGTCAGCACCCGCGGCACCAGCACCGCCAGCGTGAACAGCACGGCGGCCACCGCGAGCGCGCGGCGGGCGCGAGGTCCGGGCTTCATGGACGCTGAATTTCCCACAGGCCCGCCCGGCGCTCCAACGGCGGGGTCGACTCGAACGAGGGCATCGGACCCATTAGTGTAATCCGGCATCGGCCGTGGAACGTCGCCGCCCCGGACCGGCGCGGCCGGCCGGCGACGAGCGCGGCGCAACCGGCACACCGGCGCAAGCCCGGCGGTTGCGTGCGCACGCATGTGGCGAGGTCGCAGGCGGCAGCCAAATTGCTTGTGGCCGTCATGGGACCTGTCGCTATACTGCGTCGCCACTTCGCGTAGGGGTTGCCCAGGTCACGACTCGGTCAAATCGATTGCGGCGCGGGCCGGAATGCTCGGCGGCGCCGTATTGCTCTTATGGAGGAAGTCCTGTGAAGGTTTTTCGGTCCGTGGTTCTGGCGTCGCTGTTGATGCTCGGCGCCGGCGCCGTCCATGCCCAGACCAAGCCGCAATCCCAGATGCTCGATGGGATCGCCGCCGTGGTCAACGACGAGGTGGTGCTACGCAGCGACGTCGAAGAGCAGCTCTATCTGTTCCTGCTCCGCAACCAGATGCCGACCGACTCGACGGTCGTCGACACGCTGCGCGAGCAGATCCTGGATCAGATGATCGAGGAAAAGCTGATCGTCGCGGAGGCCAAACGCCAGGGCGTGACCGTCCCCGACGCGGAGGTGAACAAAGAGGTCGACGAGGCGATCCGTTCCGCCAAGGAGCGACTCGGGGCCGACTACGTGGAGCAGTTGCGGCGCGAGAACATGACCGAAGAGAAGCTGCGCGAGAAGTATCGCAGCGAAGTGCGGCGCCAGATGCTCGCCCAGCGGCTCGTCCAGAAGCAGTTCGTGCGCAAGTCGCCGACCCAGACCGAAGCGGAAGTCTATTTCAACGCGAACAAGGACAAGTTCCCCCGCGTGCCGCCCGAAGTTCGGGTCTTGGTGATCCAGATTCCGGTCGAGCCGGACTCGGCGGTGTCGGCGCAGGCGAAAGCTCGCGTGGCCGCCGCCCGCAAGCGCATCCTCGCCGGCGAGAAGTTCGCGAAGGTGGCGGGCGAGGTCTCAGAGGATCAGAGCTCGGCGCGCTCCGGGGGCGACCTCGGGTTCGTGGGTCGGGGTGCGATGGACCCGGCGTTCGAGAAGGCCGTGTTCGAAATGAAGACCGGCCAGGTCAGCGAGCCGCTGCGCACCGGTTACGGGTGGCACCTGCTGGAAGTCATCGAGCGTGACACCGTCAAGACGCGCGCCGGGCGCGACAGCCTGGATCGCGAAGGCCGTCCGGCGCTCGAGGCACACGTACGCCATATCCTGATCCGGGTGCCGCTCACCGAAGCCGACATCGAGCGTTCGCGCAAGGTTGCCGTGCGGATCCGCGAGCAGGCGACCAAGGGTACCGACTTCGTCACGCTGGTCAAGCGGCACAGCAAGTACCAGGGCGCCAAGAGCGAAGACGGAGACCTCGGGTTCCTGTCGCTCGGCACCCTGCAGCCCGCGATCCGCGCGGGACTCGATTCGCTCGCGATCGGGAAGATCAGCGAGCCGCTGATGAACCCGGCGGGGTTCAACATCTTCAAGGTCACCGACCGCAAACCGGAGCGCCAGTACACGCTCGAGGAGATCAAAGACGAGCTGCCCGAAGTGGTCGCTCAGATGCAGTTCCGCGACCGCTATCAGGAGTGGGTCAAGGGACTGCGCGCCAAAGCGCACATCGAGATCCGTAAGTCCTGAGCGGCGCCGGCGCGGCGCCCGCCTCCGCGATGCGATTCGACCTCGCGCTCCACGCGCTACGGCTATTCAAGAGCCGCTCCCAGGCGAGCACCGCGATCCAGGACGGCCAGGCGTTGCTGAACGGCGCCATGGTCAAGCCGAGCCACGGCGTGCGGCCGGGCGATCGAGTGACCCTCGCTTCGTCCGCCGGCCCGCGGGTGCTCGAGGTGTTGGAGTTGCCGCGCACCTCGCTCAGTCGCGACGCAGCCCGTGCGCTGGTGCGCGAGATCGACTCGCCCTGAGGGGTGCGTCTCCGGCGGGGGCCGTTGAGCGCGTTCCGGAACCTCTGTTAACGTGCTCGCGATGATCTCGTTCGAGCAGGTCACCAAGCGCTACGGAGAGCGCCTGGCGCTCGACTCCGTTTCGTGGGAAATGGACGAAGCGGAGTGCGTCGTCGCGCTCGGCCACAGCGGCTCCGGCAAGACCACCCTGCTCCGCCTCATCACCCACGAGACCCAGCCCACCACGGGCAGCGTCATGGTCGGAACCTTCCAGAGCGGCCGTTTGCGGCGCTCCCACCGCGCTCTGCTGCGGCGCACCCTCGGCATCATCTACGAGGACTTCCGGCTTCTCAACGACCGCACGGTGTTCGAGAACGTGGCGCTGGCGGTGCGGATCGCCGGACGGTTCGCCGACGAGGAAGTCATCCCGCGCGTCATGTACGCGCTCGAAGAAGTCGGGCTCCAGCTCAAGCAGGGCGCGTTCCCGGCCGAGCTGTCCGCGGGCGAGAAGCAGCGCGCGGCGATCGCACGCGCGATCGTCAACCGCCCGGCGGTGATTCTCGCCGACGAGCCGACCGGCGCGCTCGAGCGCAAGAGCACGGACGAGATCCTGACGCTGCTGCGGCGCATTCACTCCGAGGGCGCCGCGTTGCTGCTAGTCACGACGCGACACGAAGTCGCCGAAGCCCTGCCGGCCCGCGTGCTGCATCTCGAGGACGGACGGCTGACGGGCATCTCGCCACCCGGCAGCGTACTCACGAGCCCCGAGAGTCTGGTGACCGGCACCCAAGAGACGTCGCCCGCCGCCGCGCCCGGCCCGGGCAGGGAAGGCGCGTGATGCACCTGTTCTATCTGCGCGAGGCGAGCCGCTCGTTCCGGCATCACCGTGGGCTCGCGTACACCGCGATCCTGTCGCTGACGGCGGCGCTGACGCTCTCCGGCGTCTTCCTGCTCCTGACCCACAACGCCGAGCACGCGCTCGCGACCATCGGCGATCGGCGCGAGATGGTCGTGTATCTGCGCGACGACGTGACGCCTTCACAGCGCGACGTCCTGATCGGCCGGCTCAACGATCTCTACGGCACCGCCGCCTACGTCACGAAGGAACAGGCGTGGAAGGAGTTCCAGCAGCAGATCGGCGATCCGGAGCTGCTCGAGTCGGTGGACGACAACCCGCTTCCGGCCTCGCTGCGGGTCCGGCTGAAACCCGAGCTGCTCAATCACGAGGCGATGGCGGTGGCGGCAAACCAGGTCTCCCAGTTCCCGGAAGTCGAGGACGTCCGCTACGGCGCCGAGTGGGTGCAGCGGCTCGATCAGGTACGCGAGGGCTTGCTGCGCGGGACGCTGGCGGTCGGCATCGTCGTCGCGCTCGCGATCATGTTCGTGATCTACAACACGATCCGGCTGACGGTGCTGGCGCGGCGGCTCCAGGTCGAGATCATGAGCCGGCTCGGGGCGACCGATGGATTCATCGCCTCGCCGTTCGTCGTCGAAGCGGTGTTCGAGGCGCTGCTCTCGGCGGTCGCGGCGCTCGCGGTGTTGTTCGCGCTCCAGCAAGCCATGAGTGCCAAGGTGTTCAGCATGGCGTTCTTTCCTGCGTCTTGGGCGCTGGCGTTCGTGGCCGTGACCGTGGCGCTGGCCTGGCTGGCCGCCACGCTGGCGCTGTCCCGGGTGCTGCGCGCGGTCGGTCCGTGAAACGCGGCGCGGCGCTGGCACTGGCGGCCGCCCTCGGAGTCGCGACTGCGGCGCTGGCCCAGGACAGCCTCGAGACCGCGAAGCGCCGGGAGCTGCAAGAGATCGAGCGCCAGGCCGCCGAGACCAAGGCGGCCGCCGGACGTCTGCGCAAGCAAGAGGTCAAGGAGCTCGGCGGGCTGCGCCGCACCGAGCGGCAGATGAACCTCACCAACAAGCGCCTGCGCGACCTCGGGCGGCGCCGACAGAGCCTCGACATGCAGCTCGAGGTCACCCGCGTCGACCTGCAGCGCAACGTGCAGTCGCTGGCCGAACGGCGCCGGCAACTGCGGAGCCGGTTGCGGGCGATCTACAAGTTCGGGCCCGCCCGCGAGCTCGAGTTCCTGCTCTCGACCGAATCGTTCGCACAGCTCCTGGCGCGCTGGGACTACCTGCTGATGATCGCGCAGCAGGACCGGCTGCTGATGGACGACGTGCGCGACCGCAAGGAGCATGTCGAGGTGCTGGAGCGCCGCCTCGAGGGGCACCTGACGCAGGTCGAGCGCACGACGCGCCAGACCACGAGCGAGAATCAACGGCTCGCCAAACAGCGTCGCGAGCGCCAGACGCTGGTGCGCGGCATCCAGTCGCAGCGCGCCACCTTCGAAGCCGCGGCCGCGGAGCTGGAAAAGACCGCGCAAGCGGTCAAGCGGCTGATCGCGCAACTCGAAGCCAAGCGGCGCGAAGAGGCCGCGCGCGCGCGCGCCGGAGGCCGGGAGCCCCAGCCCTACACGGGCGACTTCGCGAAGGGCCAGGGAGCGCTGGCGTGGCCGGCGCGCGGTGAGCTGGTGGGACGCTTCGGACCGGAGATCCACCCGCGTTTCAAGACCAAGATCTTCAACAACGGCGTCGACATCTCCGTCGCGATCGGCACGTCGGTGCGCTCGGTCGCCAAGGGCCGCGTCGACTACACCAGCGAGGACTACGGCACCTACGGCCAGATGATCATCCTGAACCACGGCGACGGCTACTACACGCTCTATGGCCATCTGTCCGCGATTCAAGCCTCGGTGGGACAGGAGGTTTCGGCGGGACAGGCGATCGGGCGTTCGGGCGACAGCGGGTCGCTGAAGGGAGCCATCCTCCACTTCGAAGTGCGGCGAGGCGCCTCGGCGCTCGATCCCGAGACCTGGCTCCAGTAGCGCCCGGCACGCGGCGCCGTTCGGCGGCGCCGCGACGCGGCTTCCCCATTCCGCATCGCGCGCGGAGCCGGTATGTTGCCCCCGTGATCGACGTCCGGCTCTCCGAGCTGCTGGCTCAACCCGCGGCCACCGCCTTTCTGCAGGGCGTGGTGGCGAGCGGCCGTTACGCGAATGCCTATCTGTTCCAGGGCCCGGCCGGCGTCGGCAAGGGAACCGCCGCGTTCGCGTTCGCCCGCGCCATGCTGTGCGAGCGCACGCCCGGTGGGCGGCCGAGCGGGCCGGACTTGTTCGCGACCGGCGAGCCGCCGGCCCCGACCGGCCGCCTCGACGAGGCCTGCGGGGTCTGTGACGGCTGCGCCAGGAGCCGCCAGCTCCAGCACCCGGACCTCAAGTTCCTGTTCCCGGTCTCGGGCGAGGAGCGCGAGCTGGACGAGACCGTGCAGGAGACCCTCGCCGCGGTGCGCGAGGATCCGTGGTTCGTGTTCACGTACGAGAAGGCCGCGTCGATCCGGCTCTCGCTCACGCGTGAGCTGTTGCGGGAGCTGGCCTATGCGCCGTTCGAGGCGGCGCGCCGGGCGGTCGTCGTGCGCGATGCCGATCGCATGCGCGAAGACCAGTACTCGGCGCTGCTCAAGTCGATCGAAGAGCCGGGAGCGTCCACGGTGTGGGTGCTCACCACCGCCAGGCCAGCGCGATTGCCGGCCACGGTTCGTTCGCGCTGCCAGGTGGTGCGGTTCGCGCCGATCCCGGAGAGCACCCTGGCCGAGTTCCTCGCAGGCCGCGTCTCGATTCCGCCCAAGGAAGCGCTCCTGCTCGCAGCCCTGGCCAGCGGCAGCCTGGGCCGGGCGCTCGTGCTGCGCGACGGCGAGCCACTCCGGCTCCGGGACGAAGCGCTGAGCGTGCTCGAGCCGGCCCTGCGCGGCGACAGCGCCGGTCTGTGGCGTGCCGCCCAGAGCTTCATGAACTATGGCCGCACGGGTCGCGAGACTTTGCGGCGCATGATCGAGTTTCACGAGCTGTGGCTGCGCGACCTGCTGCGCGCGAAGGTCGGCGCGCCCCGCGAGGCGTTGGTCAATCGCGACCGCGAGGCCGAGATCCGGCGTCAGGCGGAGGGCCTCGCGCCGAGCGAGATTCGCCGGCGCCTGCTGGTGCTCGAGGAAGCGCTGCGCTCGCTCGAGGGCAACGTCACCGCCGACCTGACGGTGTTCTCCGCGATGGCGCGCGTCGCCGGAGCGCGGTTCGGCGAGCACGACTGGCCGCCCCACGACGCCGGGCGCTGGGACTACTGAGACCCGCATGATGGGGCCGCCGCGAGCGTCGGAGGAGCTGCTCCTCGCATGATCCCGCTCCGCGGCACGCGCGCCCAGCTCCTGGTCGCTCTCGCCGTGGTCGGCGGCGGACTGCTCGCCGCGCACCTGTTCGCCGAGAAGTCACGCCTGCGGAACAGCGTCGAAACCGAAGCGCGGGCCCGTGCCCACTCGCAGGCCGGCCGCTACACGTACCTGCTGTCCCGCTTCTACCACCGTGGCGATCCGATCGGCGGCGAGGCGGCGGTGACCGGCCTCGCGACCATCCCCCAGGTCCGAGCGGCGGTGGTCGTCGACGACCAGCTGCGCGTGATCGCCGCAACCGATCTCGCACTGCGCGGCCTTCCGCTCCGTCGCACGCCGCTCGTCCATCTACTGCCGGCCCTGGAACCGGCGCGGCGCGGGCGCGGGCCGCTGGTGACGCCGCTCCTGGCGAACGATCGATTCGCAGTGCTCGCTCCCCTCGACCTGGCGGCGGCGCCGGCGCCCGCCGCGTCCCGGCGCGGGCTGCTGATCGTCGAGCACGATCTGTCCGCGCCGCTGGCGGCTGCATGGCGCGCCGTCCTCGCCGAGAACGCGCGTGGTGGGGTCGCGGGTCTGATCGCGATCGCGTTGCTGTGGCTGTTCCTCGAGGTGCGCCTCGTGCGCCGGGCGCGACGTCTGTCGGCCGCCGCCGCGCGCTTCACGTCCGGCGACCGAGACGCGCGCTCGGGCGTCGCGGGCACCGACGAACTCGGGCAGGTGGGCCTCGCCTTCGACCGGATGGCCGAAGAATCGCAGCACGCCGAGGACGAGCTCCGACAGGCGCGCGCACTGTTGGAGGGCATGCTGGAATCACTGCCGGTCGGCGTCATCGTCGTCCGGCGCGAGGACTGCCGCCCGCTGTACGTGAATCCTAAGTGGCGGTCGTTTTACGGCGGCGGTCTCGACGTGCACAAGGACATCTACGCGATCCTGCGCGGCGTCACCTGCGAGCGTTCCAGCGGCGAGCCGTATCCGCTCGATCAGCTCTCGATTCCGACCGTGCTGCGCACCGGCGCGCCGGCGCGCGTCGACGACCTGGTGCTGCGCCGGGCGAACGGCGAGTCGATTCCGATGGTCGTCACCGCCGTGCCGGTCAGTCTCGCGGGCAAGCCGGACTTCGACGCCGTGATCTCGGTCGCCCAGGATCGGCGCGAGCTCGAGCGCGCGTTTCGCGAGCTGCGCGCGTGGGAGCGCCGCTTCGAAACCGTGGTCGAGGCCACCGGGCAGGTGGTGTACGAGTGGGACGTCGCGACCAACGAGGGGGTGTGGAGCGGCAGCCTCCATTCGGTGCTCGGCTACCGGACGGAGGACTTCCGCGGCGGCTTCACCCACTGGGAGAGCCTGCTGCATCCCGACGACCGCGGCCGGGCGCTCGACGAGCTGGAAGCGTGCCGCCGGGAGCGGCGCCGATACGACGTCGAATACCGCATTCGCCACGCCCAGGGCCACTGGCTGATCGTGCGGGACCGCGGCTCGTTCCACTATGACGGCGAGGGCGCCGCCGTCCGAAGGCTCGGCACGATCGCCGACGAGACGGTGCGGCGGAGTCTCGAAGCGAGCCTGCGCCATGCGCACAAGATGGAGACCGTCGGCACGATGGCGGGAGGGATCGCACACGACTTCAACAATCAGCTCACCGGCGTGCTCGGGCATCTCGAGCTCCTGGAGCAGGACCTCGGCGCCGCCGATCCGCGCGGCGATCACCTGCGCCTGGCGCGCCAGGCGGCCGAACGCTGCGCGGAGCTCACCCGCGCGATGCTCGCGTTCGGCCGCAAGCTGATCGGCGAGCCCAAGCCCCTCGTGGTGAACCTCCTGATCGACGAGCTGTGCGCATCGTTCGAGCGCGTAATGCCGGAATCGATCTCGGTCGTCCTGCGTCTCGATCCGGAAGCGTGGACCGTCCGTGCGGACGCAAGCCAGATCCACCAGGTGCTCCTCAACCTGTGCCTCAATGCCCGCGACGCGATGCCCGAGGGCGGCACGCTCACGGTCTGGACCGGCAACGTGACGCTGCGGGACGCCGATCTCGCGCGCCATCCCGACGCGCGCACCGGCCCCTTCGTGGAGGTCGGTATTCAAGACACCGGCGCCGGCATCACCGTCGAGGCGTTGCCGCACGTGTTCGAGCCGTTCTTCACGACGAAGACGTTGGGATCGGGCTCGGGACTCGGGCTCGCGGTCGCGTATGGGATCGTGACCAGCCACGGGGGTTGGATCGAGGCGGAGAGCACGGCCGGCGAAGGCGCGACGTTTCGGTTCTACCTGCCGCGCGTCGAGGCGCGCGTCACCGGGGCTCCGATGGCGCCGCCACACGCCACGGGCGCCCGCGAGCTGGTGCTGGTCGTCGACGACGAGGCGGTAGTGCGGGACCTGGCCGAGCGCACGTTGCGCGGCGAAGGGTATCGGGTGCTCACGGCGAGCGACGGCAGCGAAGCACTGTCGATCTACCAACGCCATCTTGGCGAGATCGCAACCGTCGTGCTCGACCTCGCGATGCCCGGCAAACCCGGCCGTCAGGTGCTGGACGAGCTGCTCGCGCTCGATCCGGGCGCGCGAGTCATTCTCTCGAGCGGCTACCACCGGGAGATCGCGGGCGTCACCGCCTCCGGCCGCGCCGCGGCGTTCCTGGCCAAACCGTACGGCTCGCTGCGCCTGCTCTCGGTCGTCCGCAACACGCTCGACGCCGGCACGCCGAGCGTCGACAACCGGGCGCCCCGCCCGGGGCCTTTCTCTCGGACCGTCTAGCCCCCCGGGGTGCATCGCGGTCGGTCCTGCGTTATGCTCCGCAGCGTTCGCGCCTTCCGGACCGCGGCTCGGCGACCCCGACCGCGGTTCGCTGGAGGCTCTTCATAGCCGGAGGCCGGGACGCTCCCGCTTCCGGAACGGCTCTGCTGGAAGATCGCCGGCGCTCGCCGGCGTGTGGCGGGATCTCTCTCGTCCGCCGATAGAGGTGACGGCCATGGCCGACATCGTCCAGGTCGCCTTGCGCGGCTCGCGCAAGGAGTTTTTCCTCAACTCTCGTAACCTGTGGCTCAAGCTGCGCGATGAGGTGATCGCCCAGGGCGAGCATGGCGAAATGATCGGGTCCGTGTTCCTGAAGGACCCGACGCTAATCCAGCTCAAACGCCCCGGCAACGTCACCCACGAGATCATCCGCAAGGCGACCGAAGAAGACCTGGACCAGGACGACCACAACCGCGCCCGCGAGCAGGAAGCGTTCGAGTTCTGCCGGGATCGGATCGAGGCGCGCGAGCTGAAGATGGATCTGAGCGAGGTCGAAGTCGCGTTCTCGGGGCATCGCATCACGTTCTTCTTCTCGGCCGAGCACCGGGTCGACTTTCGCGACCTGGTCAAGGATCTGGCGGCGCGGTTCCGGTGCCGGATCGACCTGCGCCAGATCGGCGTCCGCGACCAGGCCAAACGACTCGACGGCTGCGGGCCGTGCGGGCGCGCGTTCTGCTGCTCGACCTGGCTGCGCGATTTCCATCCGGTGACCCTCAAAATGGCGCGCGAGCAGCAGCTCTCGCTGAATCCGGGCAAGATCTCCGGCGCGTGCGGGCGGCTGATGTGCTGTCTGGCCTACGAGCTGACCCAGTACCGCGACAGCCTCGAGAAGCTGCCGCCGATCGGCGCCGAGCTGCGCACCGGACAGGGGGTTTGCACGGTGTTCCGCACCGAGATCTATCAGGAAGCGGTGTGGATCCGCGACGACGAAGGCGGCGAGCACCGGATCGCCTACGCCGACCTGCCGCCGGGTCCGTATCACAAGTGCGGCGACTGCAACTGTGGCAAGCGGTCGAAGCCCCAAAACGGCGGTACGCCGCCCGAAGGTGAAGACCCGCCCGCGGCCTGGGCCGATCCTCTCGGCGACCCGCTCGAATAGCGGCGCTTCATGACGTCGAGGATCGGACGCACGCGGTGACGACGCCGGCTGGGCCGGACCACTCGGGGCGCCGACTTCCGGCTCTGCTCCTGAGCGCCTTCGCGCTCGCGGTATGCGCGATTCCGGCGTTGGAGGTGATCCGAAAACCGGCTGACCGGGGTTGGGCTGGCCTGGCTTACGACCGGGCGGACACGAGCCGCAGCAGCGCCTGGCGCCCGCTCGGCTCGAAGCGCCAGATGCCGGGATCGGGCTCGATCCAGCTCATGGTGCCGGAGGGTCCCGCCGCCCGCGCCGGCGTGAGCAAGAACGACGCTCTGCTGAGGATCGGCGGCCTCGCGCTGACCGACTCCACGGGACTCACTGCGCTCGCCCGCAGCGCCCGCACCGGAGACACGCTCCGCTACCGGGTCCGTCGCGGCGAAGCCGATCGGGAGATTCCGGTGGTGTTGGGCTCCGCCTGCAGCGCCACGGGATTCGTGTGGCGAGCGATCTTCTATCTCAGCCTGTGCCTGGCGTTCTTCTTCGCGGGCGCGTTCGTGTTCTGGAAAAAACCGGACGACCGCCGCGCGTGGCTGTTCTATCTGATCTCGCTATGCCTCGCCTGCACCTTCGCCCTGGTTCCGATCCTGAGCTTCAACGATATCGCCCGGGGTATCGAGCCGGGCTTCGAGATCTCGAGGATCCGTGCGGTCGCGTTCCTGGTCGCCTCCATCATCGGCTTCGTCTTTCTCTCGATGCTGCTGCACTTCGCGCTCATCTTCCCGCGCGCGCGACCGGTTCTCGCCCAACGTCCCTACCTGGTGCCCTGGACCTACGGCGCCATACTGGTGCCGATCGCTTGGCTCGGCGCCGGCATCGCGGCCTTCGTCGTGTGGGCCCGCCTCCGCCCGCTCGCGATTCCTCTTGAAATGGGGTTGTTGGTCGCCGCCGTCGTCGTGACCTTCTCGAGCTTGCGCTCCCTCGGGCTGCGACGTGCCTTCACCCTCCGCCCGCACGTCCTCGGCCTCTGGGTCGTCGCGGCGAGCTTCGGGCTGATCCTGGTGACTCAGTTGATGCGCGGGCAGTCGGGGCTGCGCCCGATCCGCACCCTGCTCAGCGCGGTCGTCTTCGTTCCTCCGGTGCTGGCCGTCCTCGCGGCGCTGCTGCTGATGCCGATCGCGGCCATCGTCGTCCTGGTCCGCAGCTATCGGGACAGCGGCGCCGAAGAGCGGCAGCAGATCCGCTGGCCGCTCTGGGGGCTCGTGGCCAGCACCGCCGGGAGCGCGCTCGTGACGCTGGTGTCGTTCGCCCTGGCGGCAGGGCTCGGGGAGTCGGGACAGGCGTTGGTTCAGCGCTCGATCGAGAGCGCCACGGTGCTGGTCTACCTGTTCATCCCGATCGGATTCGCGGTCGGGATTCTCAAGTACCGCCTGATGGACCTCGACCTCGTGATCCGCAAGACCGCGGTCTATGGCGTGGTCACGACCCTGCTCGTGCTCTTGTACCTGGTCGTGGCCGGCGCGCTCGGCGGCTGGATCGTGAGCTCGTTGAAGGTCGAAAGCACCTGGGTCACGGTGGCCGCAACGCTCGCCGTGGTTGCGGCGTTCGTGCCGGTTCGCAACCGCGTGCAGGCGGTGGTCGACCGGCGATTCTTCCGCACGCGCTACGAGGCGGCACCGTCGCTCCACCGCCTGAGCGGCGCGCTGGGCGCCGCGACCGATGCGCCCGAGCTGGGGCGCGCGGTGATCGAGGAGCTCGCGCGCACGCTCAAGCCACGCACGCTGTCGGTGCTGCGCGTCGAGCCCGATGCGCGCACCCTGATCCCGCTGGCCGTGCTCGGCGTGCCGGACGATCGGCTGCGATCACTCGCGGAGGGCATCGGCCCCGAGGCGCTGTCGGCCGTGCCGGCCGATCCGATCGCGATCCGTGGGCTCGGCCGTCCGTGGGCGGAGCTGGCCAAGGGCACCCGCACCGAGACGCTGGTCGCGGTCCGCAAAGGACGCGAGCTCCTGGGATTGGTGCTCCTCGGCCACAAGCTCTCGGACGAAGCATACGATGCCGCCGATGCCGGCTACCTGGCCGCGGCGGCGAGCCAGCTCGCGATCGGCATGAGCAACCTCGAGTCTCCGGCGCAGCAGCGCGAACTGGACGAAGCCCGCGTGATCCAGGCCGGCCTGCTGCCCCGCACCATGCCGCGACTCGCCGGCTTCGAGCTCGCGGCTCACTGGCAGCCGGCGCACCAGGTGGCCGGGGACTACTACGACGCGCTGCCGCTCGACGGCGGCCGGCTCGGCCTGTGCATCGCCGACGTGACCGGCAAGGGCATGCCGGCGGCTCTGCTGATGTCGAACCTCCAGGCGACGGTCAAGACGTTCGCCGCGACCGCCGAGTCACCGCGCGCGCTGTGCGAGCGGGTCAATCGCATCATGGCCGCGAACCTCTCCGGTGGCCGCTTCATCACCCTGTTCTACGGCGTGCTCGACGCGGGGCGGCGGACGTTCAGCTACACCAATGCGGGTCACAATCCGCCGCTCGTGCTGCGCGCCGACGGGAGCTGCGAACGCCTGGAAGCCGGCGGGTTGCTGCTCGGGGCTTTTCCCGAAGCGAGCTACGAGCAGGGCGAGGCGAGTCTCGCGCCCGGCGATCGGCTGGTGCTCTACACCGACGGCATGGTCGAGGCGGAGAATCCCGAGCGCGAGCTGTTCGGCGAGGAGCGTCTGCTGGAAGTACTGCGCCGGCATGCTCGGGCCTCGGCGCCCGAGCTGCGCGGCGCGCTGGTCGCCGCGGTCGCCGCGTTCTGCGAACAGGACTTCCAGGACGACGCGACGCTGGTCGTGGTGGCGGCCGAGTAGTCGTTTTCAGGCGTCCGCCCGCTGCCCAGGCGGGCGCTGGACACGACGGCTATACTGGTTCGCCTTACTTCACGGGGAGATTCGTGCCACGTCGTTTCTACATCACCACCGCCATTGACTACGTGAATGGCCGGCCCCATCTGGGCCACGCCTACGAGAAAGTCGTCGCCGACGCGTTGGCGCGTTATCACCGCCAACGCGGAGACGCCACGTTCTTCCTGACCGGCACCGACGAGCACGGCCAGAAGATCGCCAAGGCCGCGGCCGACGCCGGGCAGGCGCCGAAGCAGTTCGTGGACGAGCTGGCGCCGCAGTTCCAACAGGCCTGGAAGGCGCTCGCGATCTCCCACGATCGTTTCATCCGCACCACCGAGCCGCGCCACGAGCTGGCGGTGCAGGAGCTGTTCCTGCGGCTGCGCGATGCGCGCAGCCCCAAGACCGGCGAGCCGGTGCTGTTCGAGGAGGACTACGAAGGGCTGTACTGCGAGGGTTGCGAGGCGTTCAAGCAGGAGAAGGACCTGACCCCCGATGGCAAGTGTCCCGAGCACCGGAAGAGACCGAAGAAGATCAAGGAGACGAACTTCTTCTTTCGCCTCTCGGAGTACGACGAATCCCTCCTGAAGCACCTCGAGACTCACCCCGAGTTCATCCAGCCGGATTACCGGCGGAACGAAGTCGTCAACGTCATCCGGGACGGCCTCCAGGACATCAGCGTCACGCGCCCGAACGTCCCGTGGGGGGTGCCGCTTCCCGAAGAGATTCCGGACTCCGAAGGGCACACGGTCTACGTGTGGGCCGACGCGCTCCTCAACTACCTCTCGGCGCTCGGCTGGCCGGACCGCCGCTATTCGCAGTGGTGGCTGGCGCGCGAGCCCGATGTCGGTGGCCCGGGCGCGGCGCGGCAGGACGAGTTCCAGCACCTCGACGGGCACGGGCGTCCGGGTGCGGCCTGGGCGGGCACGACGACCCCCTACTACACCAACGCGCTGCACTTGATCGGCAAGGACATCAGCCGCTTCCACTGCGTCCTGTGGCCGGCGCTCCTGCTCGCGGCCGGCGTGCCGTTGCCGCGCCAGGTCTACATCCACGGATTCATCTACGCGCGCGGCGAGCGGCTCTCCAAGTCGCTCGGCAATCTCGTCGACCCGGTCGAGCTCGCCGAGCGCTTCGGCGTCGATGCGTTGCGGTTCTATCTCCTCGATGCGATCCCGACGGGACGCGACGGCGAGTTCACGGTCGATCAGTTTGTCGAGCACTGCAATACCCACCTGGCGAACGACCTCGGCAATCTCGCGAGCCGTACCGTCACCATGGTGCACAAGTACTTCGCGGGTCGGACGCCCGAGGTTTTCGACCCGGCGACCCTGCGCGACGCCGAGGCCCGTGCCGCGCTCGACGCGCTCATCGCCGCGACCGGCGAAGCGGCCACCGAGGTCCCGCGCGCCTTCGAGGAGATCCGCCTCCACGACGCGCTCGACGCCGCCTGGCAGCCGGTCGTGCGCGCCAACGAGTTCATCGAGCGGGTCAAGCCCTGGCAGCTCGCGAAGGACGAAGCCCGGCAACCGGAGCTGGCCACGGCCTTGAACGCGTTGCTCGAGACGCTACGGCTGGTCGCGATTTGGTCGTGGCCAGCCATCCCCGGCAAGAGCGAGGAGCTGTGGACGCTGCTGCGCGTGCCGGGCAAGCCCGGCGAGGCGCGCGGCGAGGCAGCGCGGCCGAGCTTCACCGCCGGCACGCCGCGAGCGCTCGGCGAGGTCAATAGCCTGTTTCCGAGAATCGAGCTGGAAGCCAAGGCCTAGCGCGGCTCGTTTCTCGCGGCGCCGAACCTCCGTGATCGACACGCACTGCCACCTCGCCGACCAGCGCTTCGACAAAGACCGCGCGCAGGTGTTCGATCGCGCACGCGTCTCGAGCGTCACTCATTTCGTCGAGATCGCCTACGCGCCCGAGATCGTGCCGCGCGCTCAGGCCCTCGCGCGCGAGCATCCCAACCTGTTCCTGTGCGTCGGCGTGCACCCGAGCGAATCGGGTCGGGTGGCTGACTCCTATCTCGAGACGCTTCGCGATCACGCGCGCCACCCGCGCGTGGTCGCGATCGGCGAGACCGGGCTCGACTTCTACCGGGACCATGCATCGCCGGCCGATCAGGAACGCTGGTTTCGCGCGCAGATCGCGCTCGCCGACGAGCTCGGCTTGCCGGTCGTCATCCACCAGCGCAGCGCCCTCGAGCCAACGCTGCGAATCCTCGAGGAGACGCGCCCGAGCGCCGGCGGCGTGCTCCACTGCTTCGACGACGGCGCCGCGGCGCTCGAGCGCGCGGAGCGGATCGGCTTCAAGCTCGGCCTCGGCGGCGTGCTCACCTATGGTCACGCGGCCCTCGACGAAGCCGTGCGCAACGCGCCGGAGGCGATGCTCGTGCTCGAGACCGACGCTCCGTATCTCGAGCCTGAGCCGCGCTCGCTCCGGCGCAACGAGCCCGGACTGCTCACCCGCGTGCTGCCACGGCTGTGCGAGCTGCGCGGCTGGACGCCCGAGCACGCGGATCGCTCGACCACGGCCAATGCCCGCGACCTGTTCCGGCTGCCGATCGCAGCCGAGCCGAGCGGCAGCGCGTAGCCAAGGTCTACCGTCACTCCGAGCGCAGATAGAGGTGGGTGACGGCCCACACCAGGCTGATGAGCACCCCGACCTCGACCCGGCTCCGGCCGGAGCGTGGATGCACCGTCCCCGCCATCACGGTGAGCACGATGCCCCACCCCACGGCCGGGCTGCGCGTAACGAACCACCATCCCAAGCCGAGGATCGAGGCCAGGAGCGCCGCCAGTGCCCAGTCCCTCATGGACAGCCGGACGTCGTGTCCGGGGGATTGGCCCAGTAGGTCGCGTTCGCGTTGTAGAAGCCGGACAGCGCGCCGAGCGAGACGCTGACCACGCCGCTGTTCCAGCCGTTGATGAAACCTCCCATGCCGCCGATCATGCTGGAGATGGTCCCGGTCCGGACCCGCTGGTCCCACTGGGTCCACAGGCACTGGGCGCCGGGCGAGGTGCGCGCGCGCCAATCGGTCCAGCCGCCGACCTCGTGCGCGCTGTAGCGATAGACGAAGTCCTCGTCGTCCCGCTCGGGCTCGACGGTGCCGCTTCCCGTCCCGCCGCCCGGCGTCTCCATGCCATCGAAGCCGTTGGAGTTGGTGCCGGAGACGGCCATGGCGGAGTCGGCCGGCCCGACGACGGCGACCAGCACGTCCGCGGAATCCGTCACGACTCCCGCCAGCACCTGAGTCGCCGGAATGATCCCGATCCCCTCGACCATCTCGGGCTTCGTGATCACCAGGACCACCGGCTGGCGCTCGGTCACCGCGTGGCCGGGCTTCTCGAAGCCGACCGCCGCGCACGAGTAGCCGGTGCGCGTGAAGCCGGCGTCGAGATCGACGCGGCGCAGGTACCCCTGGGCCAGCATGCGATCGATCGCAGCCTGAACGCACGGCATCGTCAGCGCATGCCGAGCGACGTCCGGGCCGTCGTTCATCCCGTACGGCAAGGTGTTGAGACTGCCGGTGTAGATGTGCACCGAGAAATGGCCGATCTCGGTCGGGTCGAGGCGAATCTCGTAGTGCCGAGCCTGAGACTCGGCGATCGATGGCAGAGCCAGGACCAGTGCCAGAAACCAAGCGAGACGAGACTTCATGGAGGGACCCTCCGGGGAGCGCATGGACCGGGGGTCGGTCGCTCGCCTTCCGGGGCGAGCCCATGGTCCATACCGAGCACGGGCGATGCCAGCCCGGCGCGACTCTGCGGGAGCGGCTGCAACCGGCGGATCGGAATCGCCGACCGCCAACGGTGGTGGCGTTCCGGTCGCATCGTCGACGCGCGACGTCAAGATCGGTCGTCGACCGGCCGAAAATCCCAGGGTCATGTCGCCCGCCCTTCGCGATCTCGCCCTGCCGGTGCCGCTGGCGCTGGTCGTGTTCCTGGCCGTGATCGCGGCCGGCATGTACGCGGTTCGCGCCCACGCGCGCCGTGAGCGGCGGCATACGCGCCGGCGCCTGAGCGTTCTGACGAGCACGTTCTCGGCATTCTTCGACGATCGCGCGTCGGCGGAGGATCTACGCCGGGCCGTGCGCGATGCCGACGAAGGAGCGTTCTGGAGCGCGCTCGAAGGCATCTCGCACCGACTGTCCCGCAAGGAGTGGCTGCGCCTGTCGAGCGTGCTCGAGCGCAACCGGTTCAGCGGACTGGAACGGCGAGCGCTGCGTGACGATTCGCCGTGGCGCCGGGCGCTGGCCGCCAGACGCCTCGGGCTCCTGCGCTCGAAGCCGGCGCGCCGGGCGCTGCGCCGCGCGCTCGTCCGCGGGCCCGAGCTGGTCACGTTGGCGGCCGCCCAGTCGCTGGCGCGCTTCGGCGACCGTGCGGCGTTGCGCTGGCTGCTCGAGCATTCCGGCGCGCTCGCGCGCCGCACGCCACCCGCGCTGATCGCGCTGCTCCGTTCCTTCGGACGCAATGCCCTGCCGGATCTCGCCGCGTCATTGGGGCGCGACGTTGCGAACCCGAATCTCGAACGGGCGATCGTCGAGACGCTGGGACGCGCGCGCTACCGGCCCGCCCGTTCCGCGATCGAGCATCGCCTCGGCGCCGCCGAGCTCGATGTGCGCGTATGCGCCACGCGTGCCCTCGGCGAGCTGCAAGCCATCGAGAGCGCGACCTCCCTTCTGGTGGCGTTGAAGGACGATGCCTGGCAGGTGCGCGCACAGGCGGCGCGGGCTCTCGGGCGCGCCAGTGCTCCGGTCGCAATCGTGGCGCTCACCGCGCGCTTGAGCGACCCGTCGTGGTGGGTGCGCCGTCACGCCGCCTACGCGCTCGCGGCGCTCGGCCACGAAGGGCGGACGGCCCTCAACCAGGTCGCCGCCACTTCGCCCGACCCCTACGCGCGCGACATGGCGCGCGAGGCGCTGGACGCGACTTCCGGGCTCAAGTCCGCCTAGAAACGGGTCACGGCGAACCGCCCCGCAGCCCTACAATCGAGGCTGCCGGGCAGCACGTTCCGCATCGTCATCGAGACTTCATCGCTCCTTTGGGAGGTTCCATGCGCCGCTCGGTCGTTTCCGCGCCGCTGTTTCTTGCGGTCGCGATCACCGTGTTCGAGACGCTCCCCAGGGCCCGCGCGACAGCCGCCGACTGCCTGCCGCCGGACCTGTTCCAGCCGCCGACCAGCTCGCCGACCGGCCCCAGTCCACGCCGCCAGGCGCTCGCTGACTTCAACCAGGACGGGATCCTCGACCTGGCGATCGCTACCAGCGATTTCGAGGCGCTCAACCTCAGCAGCGGCGTCCAGATCCGGTTTGGACAGGGAACCGCAGGGGACGGCTTCGGCACGTTCGATCCGCCGACGACCTACAGCGCAGGATCCCACTGCACCGCCGTCGCCGTGGCCGATTTCAACCAGGATCAGATCGCGGATCTCGCGGTCGCGAACTTCGGCAGCGACAATGTCTCGATCCTGCTCGGTCAAGGATTAGGCGGCATCGGCAGCGGGTTCTTTGGTCCTCCGAGCCAGTTCGCGGCCGGTCCCGATCCTCACCACCTGCGAACCGGCGATTTCGACGAGGACGGTCACGTCGACATCGCGGTCGCGAACAATGGCGTGGCCAGCGTGAGCATCCTGCTCGGCGACGGCAACGGTGGTCTGGCGGCCCCGGTGTCGTACCCGATCGCCGACCGGTCGGTCGGCATTGCGTCCGGGGATTTCAACGAAGACGGCATCCTCGATCTGGTCGCCTCGTGCAACTTCGCGCAAAGCGTTGCCGTGCTGCTCGGGAACGGGAGCGCCGGGCAAGGAGACGGAACGTTCGCCCCGGCCGTGCACTACCCGGCCGGTGCCGAGCCCTACGACCTCGCGGTCGCGGACTTCGACGAAGATGGAATCACCGATCTCGCGGTTGCGAACACGACCGGTGGCGGCATTGCCATCCTCCGCGGGAACGGAGGCGGCGGCATCGGCAATGGCACGTTCGGCGCACCCGCGATCTACGTTGCCGGCCGCAACGCGCCATCCGTGGTCGCGTTCGACGCGAATCAGGACGGCGTTCTCGATCTCGCTTACACGCATACCAACCCTCCTCAAGTGGCCTTGCTCCTCGGCAACGGTGCGGGCGGGATCGGTGATGGCACGTTCAGCGCAGGGCTCGACTACGCGGTCGGCCTGAACCCGGCCGGTCTCGTGTCCGGAGACTTCGACGAGGACGGCGCGCCGGATCTCGCCGCGATCGCGCACGATCAGCACCAGTCCTGGATCCTGCTCGGCGCCTGCGTGACCGGCCCGACGCCGACGACCGTGAGCGTCGCTCTCGCCGAAGCTCAGCTCGGACTGGTGAGGATCATCTGGGCAGGAGCGTGGGCGCCGGGAACCACCGCGACGATCCAGCGCCGCACGCTCGAGTCCGCTTGGGAGATCATCGGCCGGGCGAGTGCGAACGGATCACGTCGGATCGAGCTGATCGACGAGACCCCGAAAGTGGGCACGCGGTCTGGTTATCGCCTGGTTGTGAGCTCGGGCTCCGTGGAAGAGTTCGTCGGTGAAGTCTGGGTCGACGTGCCGGCCTACGAGCTGGCGCTCGATGGGGCGCGGCCCAATCCCGCGGTGGATGGTCGCATGAGCGTTTGGTTCACGCTCCCGGGCCCGGGTGCGGCAACGCTCGAGCTCCTGGACCTCGGCGGGCGGCGTCTCGTCGCGCACCAGGTCGGTACGCGCGGAGCAGGACGTCATCTCGTGGATCTGGGCGCCGGCCGGCGCCTCGCCGCCGGCGTCTACCTCGTGCGTCTCACCCGTGGCTCGCGGACGCTGACGACCAAGTTGGCGTTCACGCCGTAATCGCCAAAACTCGTCGTCCTGGCCGAGTCAGCGCTCCGCTCGCGGGCTCGGCCATCGTCGTGACGCGGCCAAGCAGCGCGTCGCTCCCTTCCGAGCCCCGCATCGGGTGCGTACACTGCACAAATGCCTAAACCTCCACGCACTCCTCGACCGCGTGCCTCCAGCTACGTCCGGGAGCGCGCGGCGGCCGAGGGCAGCGAAGTCTCGCGCGTCAAGCAGGCGCTCGCGCTGCGGGGCCTCGCGCCGCGCAAGCGCTTCGGTCAGAACTTTCTGATCCGCGAAGAGCTCGCCGAGCGCATCGTCGAGCACTGCCACCTGCAGCCGGACGACGTCGCGGTCGAGATCGGACCGGGAGCGGGCGCACTCACGCTTCGCATCGCGCGTCGCGTCCGGCATCTGGTCGCGGTCGAGCTGGACACCGGTTTGGCGGAGTTGCTGCGCGAGGAGGTCGCGGAGTTTCCGCGGGTCGAGGTCGTCGAAGGCGACATCCGCGAGTTCGATCTGGCGCACGTAGCCGCCGCGCACGGTGCGAGCAAGGTCGTGGTCGTCGGCAACATTCCCTACAACATCACGACGCCGATTCTCGAGCGCTTGTTCGAGCAGCGTGCGGCGGTGAAGTCGGCGGTGTTGCTGGTGCAGAAGGAATATGCCGAGCGCCTCGCCGCGGCCGCCGGAACTCCCGAGTACGGCTCCCTGACGCTGTTCGCCCGCTACTACGCGCTGCTCGAGCCGCTCATGACGGTGCGGGCTTCCGGATTCTGGCCGCGTCCCTTGGTCGACAGCATGCTCGTGCGCTTCCTGCTCCGCGAGCAGCCGCCGGTGGAGGTCCCGGACGAAGCACTCCTGTTCCGTCTCATTCGTGGCTCGTTTCACATGCGACGCAAGCAGCTCATCAACACGCTCGAAGAGACGCTGGGAATCGGCAAGGCGCGCATCCAGCGCCTCGCGCGCTGGGCGGGAATCGACGCCAGCCGGCGCGGCGAGACGCTCACGCTCGAAGAGTTCGCGAAACTCGCGAAAGCAGCGGCGGCGGCGGAGAGCTCAGCCAGCGGCGGACCGGCCAGCTAGCGAGGGCGCGCTCGGGAGCCGCTCGCGCACCAACTGGACCCCGAAGATCAGCTGGAGGCCGCGACGGAGCGGGGTAGGTTCGGTCGAGCAGGCCCCGATAATCGCCACCGCCAGGAGCACCAGCGTCTGGCGAAAGGGGCGGTCACACCGCCGGAAATTCGAACGTGCCGACGGCCTGGCTCCACGAGCGTGTTTTTGATAGCGGCTGGGGCCCGCCCACCCCCGTCCTATCGCTGCCCCGAACTCTCCTCCATGTCCCCCGCAGCTACGGCATCAGAATCAAGGTCCGTGTTTCAGTTCCAGAAGCCCTTCGCAGCCTGATGAAGTAGGTGCCCGGGCGCACGGAGCGGTCCATGTTGTCTCGCAGATCCCATTGGGCCACCTTGGTGCTGGTAACCTCGTCATCGATGAGAGTACGTACCACGCGGCCGGAGACATCGTATACGCCGACGGCAACGCGCTCGGGGCCGGGTAACGACAGCGTCACGATGGCCGTGTGCTGAGCGGGATTGGGTACGATCGAGAACGATACGCCTGACGGCTGAGGATGATCGACTCCCACCGGCGATGAGACGTGCGTCAAGCTTTGCGGGATGACTCTGTACTGACCGCCAGCGCCTCGAACGAACGCGGGATCGAGCGACGTGGCGTGGCCACTAGGCCACAGGTCATTGAAGATCGTGCACGGTACCGGCTGGTTGAAGAAGATCGTACCAACGATCAGATTCGCGGTCCCGTTCACCATGTTTCCGCCAGGGCCGAGCACCACCGTATTTTGACCCGTCGCGGCGCCGCCACAATCGAAGGAAGGGAACGCGAGATTGAGATTCGTGATCCGCACCGGGCGGGCGACCTGAGGCCCGGATCCGAACGTGAGCTGGTATTGACCTGTAAAATCGGACGGATTGGAGAAGGATTGATACCGCGAAATATTCCCGTCTTCGGTTGTATCCAGCCAATCGACCAAGGTATGGACGTTTCCAGGACCCGCGATGAGAGCAAAGTCGACGGTCGTCAGCGGCGCTGGCGCTGCGTTCGCATGGGACTCCCATGACCCTCCGCTAAAGCAACCGAACCACGAGCTCTTTCGCTTCCAGCAGACGCACCCGCCTTGTGGATGTCTCGCCGTGACGTTGAGGGCCTTGCAGGCCCAATCGGTGCCGCAAGGCCCATCCTCATCCGCGCATTCGATGCTGATCGGACCCGTTTGAACTGTGTCCTTCACGCACGCGGTCGTGGCATTGGCCTGAGCGACGGAAGCAGCGAAAAGACCCGCCGTGAGAACCTGCAGGAAGCCAAGCGCGAGTCGATGGAAGGGATCCAGGCGGCGCAAGATCAGGCCCTTTTTGCGAGACGGCCTCGAGCGCACGGCGTAGGTGGGGGTCGTGGGTGGAATCGCGAGCACGGACGCGAT
>DASQFU010000066.1:0-2072 GCA_035632955.1 Candidatus Limnocylindria bacterium | reverse complement strand
TCAGCGGGTGTCCAGGGGTCCCCTCTCAGCGGCTTCGCGGCCAACGACCTCTCGCGCGATCAACGACGTGCTGGATTTCCCGCCTGAGTTGGACGGTCGCACTGATCTCAACCTTGACGAGCAGGATCAGGTCGACGATTTGGCGTTGATGGTCAGATTGCTGTTGAGCGTCCCGCAGCCGAGCGCGAACAATGGTGGCGTCGCCTCAGCCTGTCCCTAAGGCTCGCCATGACGGGGTTCAGCCTCACCGTTGAACCCACCTCCAGCCGGCCCTCCTCGAGACAACCGTCTTGCTTTGTGTTCCTGGCATGGTCCATCATCCCTGAATCTGGGCGGGCTAATGCAAGAAGTGATATCGACGAGAAGCGCCATCTAGGTGGTCTCTATTCGTCGAAAACGACATTACCGGTGCTGCCTAACACCTCGCACGACTTCCTTGGAGGCCTCCGGTGTCCGCTTTTCCGCGGCGTTCACCACGCGCCGGCTGTTCCGCCAGATCATCTGCTGCCCTCCCGCGTCTCGTATTCGCGCCACTGTTAATCGCTGTGCTGTTTGGGCCTGCCACGGCGTTCACTCAGTCCGGTGTCCAGTTCGACGGCTCGAACGATCACATCACGTTCGGCACCGCTGCGCCGTTGGGGGCGCCCACCTTCACACTTGAAGTGTGGTTCATGCGGACCGCCACAGGGGCGACCACGAGTACCGGCACCGGTGGCGTGACCGATGCCATCCCGCTCCTCACCAAAGGTCGCGGCGAGGCCGAAGGCAGTGTCGTCGATATGAACTACTTCCTCGGCATTCGCGCCTCGGACAACGTGCTGATCGCGGATTACGAGGAAGGAACCGGGCAGACGAGCCCGGGGCTGAACCATCCGGTGATTGGCGTCACACCGATCCGCAACAACACCTGGTACCACGCCGCGGCGACCTTCGACAGCATGACGTGGCGGCTGTACCTGAACGGCGTGCTCGAGGCGACTTCCGCCGTCGGCGCGAACCGCCTGCCCCAGTCGGCGAGCACCCAGCACGCTGGGCTCGCGACCGCGTTCACCTCGACCGGCGTCGCGGGAGGCTTCTTCGCCGGCGTGCTCGACGAGGCGCGCATCTGGGGCCATGCGCGCCCCGGGACCGGCATCCGCGACAGCATGACGCTCGAGATCGCCACGGCGCCGGGTCTGCTCGGGCGCTGGGGACTGAACGAGAACGGCGGCGCGGTGGCTGCCAACTCGGTGGCCGACAGTCCGGACGGCACGCTGACCAACGGTCCCACCTGGGTGACGGGTTCGCCGTTCGCGCTCAGCAACGCCCTCTCGTTCCAGGGCACCAACGCCTACGTCACCTTCGGCGATCCGGCCGCCCTCGATCTGCCGCAGTTCACCATCGAGACCTGGTTCCGGCGCGACGGCGCCGGGGTCGCGACCGCCACCAGCGGCGGCGGCGGCGGGGTCACCGCCGTGCCGCTGCTCACCAAGGGCCGCAGCGAGACCGACGGCAGCACCGTGGACGCCAACTTCTTCCTCGGCATCCGTTCCTCGGACAACGTGCTCGCCGCGGACTTCGAGGAGGGCGCGGGCGGCGCGTCGCCCGGCACGAACCATCCGGTAGTGGGCGTGACGCCGATCGTCAACGGCACCTGGTACCACGCCGCCGCCACCTACGACGGCAGCAAGTGGCAGCTGTTCCTGAACGGCGGGCTCGAGGCCGAGCTGATCGTCGGTCAGCCGGTGCAGTCGTCGAGCATCCAGCACGCGGCGCTGGCGAGCGCCATCAATTCGACCGGCGTCGCCGCCGGCTTCTTCCACGGCGTGCTCGACGAGGCGCGGGTCTGGAACAGCGCCCGCACGCAGGCCCAGATCCAAGCGGACATGAACGCGCAGATCGCCGTGGCGACGACCGGCCTCGTGGCGCGCTGGGGGCTCGACGAGGGCGCGGGGACGACCGTCAACGGTTCCGCCGGCACCAGCGTGACCGGGACGATCACCGGCACGGCCTGGGCCTGGAGCGGGCCGGCGCCCTTCAACGCGGGGCCCCCGACGCCGCCGCTGGAGCCGAGCGGGCTGGTTGCGACCGCG
>DASQFU010000065.1:0-12929 GCA_035632955.1 Candidatus Limnocylindria bacterium | reverse complement strand
TCCGCGGGCTATTGGGCCGCGCCGGGCTCCTCACGCGCGATTCGCGCATGAAGGAGCGCAAGAAGTACGGACAGCCGGGCGCGCGCAAGCGGTTCCAGTTCAGCAAGCGCTAGTCGGCCGAAACACCAAAACGCACGTCCCGTCCGGAGCGCCGGGGTCCCTGATTCCCAGGGTCGAGCGCTCATCCGGAAGGCCGGGGCGGTGGAACGAACCCCTTGAGGAGGAAGCGGTGGCGGACATCACGATAAAAGACCTGCTCGAAGCGGGAGTTCACTTCGGGCACCAGACCCGGCGCTGGAATCCCCAGATGAAGAAATTCATCTTCATGGAGCGCAACGGGATTTACATCATCGACCTGCAGAAGACCCTGCGCTGCGTCGCCGATGCGCGTGCCGCGATCGAACGCGCCGTGCGCGGCGGCGGCCACGTGCTGTTCGTGGCCACGAAGAAGCAGGCGAAGCAGACCGTGGCCGAAGAGGCCACGCGCTGCGGCATGTTCTACGTGACCGAGCGCTGGCTCGGCGGCATGCTCACCAACTTCAAGACCATCCGCACCAGCATCAAACGGCTGAAGGATCTCGACCGCATGGCGAGCGACGGCACCTTCGAGAAGCTGGCGAAGAAGGAAGTCGCGCGCCTGTCGCGCGAGCGCCAACGCCTCGAGTTCGCGTTTGCCGGCATCAAGGAGATGCCGGGCCTGCCGTCGCTGGTGTTCATTGTCGACACGAAGAAGGAGAAGATCGCGGTCGCCGAGGCGAACCGGCTGGGCGTTCCGATCGCGGGCGTCGTGGACACCAACTGCGATCCGACCGTGATCGATTACCCGGTTCCTGGCAACGACGACGCGATCCGCTCGATTCGCCTGTTCGTCGGCATGGTGGCGGACACGGTCCTCGACGCGCGCAACACGCTGCTCGAAGGGCACGACCAGGAAACCGTGTCGTTCGGCGGCGAAGGAGTGGAGAGCGAAAGCGAGGAAGCACCGGCCGCGGCCGCGAAGTAGGTCTTTCGACGCAATCGACCCGCCCGCCCGTGCCACGGCTCGAGCGGGCGTTCCAACAGCAGAGGCGATGGCATGCAGATCACTGCCGACCAGGTGAAGCAGCTCCGGGACCGCACCGGGGCCGGAATGATGGAATGCAAGAAGGCCCTGTCCGTGTCCGGCGGCGACGTCGAGAAGGCCGTCGACGCGCTGCGCAAGAGCGGCGCGGTCAAGGCCGAGGGCCGCTCCGGCCGGGACGCGCGCGAGGGCGCGGTGGAGGCCTACATCCACCCCGGCAACCGGGTCGGCGTGCTGATCGAGGTCAACTGCGAGACCGACTTCGTCGCGCGCACCCCGGAGTTTCAGGAGCTGGTGCGGAATCTCGCGCTACAGGTGGCCGCCGCGGGCGCCGAATACGTGCGGCGCGAGGAGATTCCCGCCGAGCGCATCGGGCGCGAGCGCGACGTCTACCTCGGCCAGCTCGAAGGGCAGGGGAAACCGCCGGCGATCCTCGAGAAGATCGTCGCGGGCAAGCTCGAGAAGTTCTACGCCGAGCTGTGCCTGATGGAGCAGCCGTATATTCGCGACGACCAGAAGACGGTCGGCGACCTGGTGAAGGAATCGGCCGCCAAGACCGGAGAGAACGTCGTCGTACGCCGCTTCTCGCGCTTTCGCCTCGGCCAGGAGTAGGCATGCCCGCGCGCTACCAGCGCATCCTCCTCAAACTCAGCGGGGAGATCCTGGCGGGCCGGGACGGTCACGGGATCAACGAGGACGTGATCGGTGGCCTGGCGGACGAGATCCGTGAGGTCCACGCGCTCGGCGTGCAGATCGGGATCGTGCTCGGCGGCGGCAACATCTTCCGCGGCCTGGCGGCCAGTGCCCGCGGCATGGACCGTGTCGGCGCCGACACCATGGGAATGCTGGCCACGGTCATCAACAGCCTGGCGCTCCAGCACACCTTGGAGAAGCGCGGCTGCTACACGCGCGTCATGTCCGCGATCGAGATGGCGCGCGTGTGCGAGCCCTACATCCGGCGGCGCGCGGTCCGGCATCTCGAGAAGGGCCGGATCGTGATCCTCGCAGCGGGGACCGGCAATCCCTACTTCACGACCGACACCGCCGCCGTGCTGCGCGCGATCGAGACCGGTTCGGAGGTGATCCTCAAGGCGACCAAGGTGGACGGGGTCTACAGCGGCGACCCCAAGCTGGACCCTTCGGCCACGTTCTTCCCTCACATCAGCTATCTCGATATCTTGAACCGGGGGCTCAAGGTCATGGACTCGACCGCGATCTCCCTGTGCATGGACAACCGGCTGCCTCTGGTCGTTTTCAACGCGGGCACACACGGCAACTTGCTGCGCGTGGTGGAGGGCGAGCCGGTCGGAACGCTGGTCGGGGAGCGCTGACGATGGTCCACAGGTTGGTGGCGATTGCCGACGAACGCATGAAGAAGGCGCTGGAAGCGGCCCGGCGCGAGCTGGCGGGGATCCGCACCGGCAAGGCGTCCCCGGCGCTGCTCGACATGGTTCGCGTCGAGGCGTACGGCCAGCACGTCGCGCTCAAGGAAGTGGGACAGATCTCGGCGCCCGAGCCTCGCCTGCTGGTGGTGCAGCCGTGGGACAAGGGCCTGGTCAAGGTCGTCGCCAGGGCGATCCAGTCCTCGGATCTCGGGCTCAATCCCACCGATGACGGCACCGTCGTCCGCATCCCGATCCCCTCGCTCACCGAGGAACGTCGCAAGGACATGGTGAAGCTGGTCGCGAAGCTCGCCGAGGAAGGACGCGTTCACGTGCGCCAGGTCCGGCACGACGTGAACAAGGACATCAAGCATCAGCAGGACGCGGGGACGCTGTCCGAGGACGACGCCAAGCGAATGGTGGCGGAGGTCCAGAAGCTCACCGACCACCACATCGGGCTCATCGACGAGCTGCTGAAGAAGAAGACGGCCGAGGTGATGGAGGTCTGATCCGGGCGACCGGGAGCGACACCACCGGGGACGGCTCTTGCCCACGCGCACGCTGACAGCCGAGGTCCTCAAGGCGCGCGGCAACCTGCCCCGCCACATCGCCATCATCATGGATGGCAACGGGCGGTGGGCGCGGGCGCGCGGCGTGCCTCGGTTGATGGGTCATCGCGCCGGCCGCGAGTCGGTGCGCGAAGCGGTCAAAGGGTGCGCGGCCCTGGGCGTCGAGGTGCTGACGCTCTACACATTCTCGACCGAGAACTGGAACCGGCCAGCGCGCGAAGTGCAGGCCCTGATGCGTATCCTGCGCGACACCCTGCGGGCCGAGCGCCGCGAACTGCGCGAGCGCAACGTTCGCCTCGAGGTGCTCGGCCGGCTCGAGGATCTCCCGCCGCTGGTGCGCGACGCGATCGACGAGACGCGCCGCTACCTTTCGGAATGCGACGGGTTGCTGCTCAACCTGGCGCTTTCCTACAGCGGCCGGAGCGAGATCGTGGACGCCATCCGCCGGTTGCTCTCCGACCACGGGAATGGAAACGCCGCGCCGCTCGACGAGACACTGGTCTCGTCCTACCTGTACACGGCGGGGCTGCCCGATCCCGATCTCCTGATCCGCACCAGCGGCGAGATGCGGCTCTCCAACTTCATGCTCTGGCAGCTCGCTTACACCGAGCTCTGGATCACGGACACGTTGTGGCCCGACTTCCGGCGCCGGCATCTGTTCCAGGCGATCGCCGACTACCAGGGGCGCGAGCGCCGCTTCGGACGGGTCGATTGACGGCGCCGGGAGAGGCGCGGACCGCGGTCGCCGCACCGCCGGCCAAAGCCGCCAAGGGCTCCCGCTGGTCGCTCGCGCTGCGCGTGGTGAGCGGGCTGCTGTTCCTGCCGCTGCTGATCCTGCTCGCGCGCGCCGGCGGCTGGGCGTTCTGGGTGTTCGTCGCCGTCCAGGTCGCGCTCGGGCTCGCCGAGTTCTATCGCATGATGCAGCGGCGGGGCTTGCGGCCGTACGTCAGGCTCGGGATCGCTGCGGCGCTCGGACTGCTATGGGTATGCCTCCGGCCGCACACGCCGCACGTCGCGTTCCTGCTCACGTCCGTGCTGCTGCTGGTGCTGGCCCTCGAGCTGCGGCGCCCGGAAGCGCGGCAAAGGGTCGAAGATATCGCCGTCACATGCTTCGGTGTTCTGTACGTGGGCTGGTTGTCGGCCCACCTCGTGCTCCTGCGCGAGCTGCCGTGGCGCGCCGGCACGAGCTACGCCGATGGTGCCTCGTTCGTGCTGCTGGCGTTCCTCGTGACCTGGAGCTGCGACACGGGCGCCTATGCGGTCGGGCGCGTCTTCGGCCGCAACCGGCCCTGGACCCGCATCTCGCCGCGCAAGTCGGTGGAGGGCGCGTTCGGCGGCTTGGCGGCGGCGGTGATCGCCGCGTTCGTGGCGCGCGCGTGGTTCGCGCCGTACCTCGACGTGCGCGACGCGGCGCTGCTCGGCGTGCTGGTCGGCGTGTTCGCTCAAGTCGGCGACCTGGTGGAATCTCTGCTCAAGCGCGACGCGGAGCACGGCGATTCGTCGGAGCTGATTCCCGGACACGGCGGCGTCCTGGACCGCTTCGACAGCCTGTACTTCGCCGCGCCCGTGGTCTTTTACTACCTGATGATCGTCGTGTTCGGAGTCCCGTGACGCTGCAGCGGGTGGCGGTGCTGGGCGCGACCGGCTCGATCGGCGTGCAGGCCCTGGCGGTGCTCGCCGGGTATCCGGAGCGCGCTCGGCCGGTGGCGCTCGCCGCCGCGACGTCGCTCGCGGCCCTGTGCGAGCAGGCCCGCCGCCTACGACCGGTGGCGCTCGCGCTCGAGGCGCCGGCCGATCCGGAGCAGGCGCGAGTCGAGCTCGGCGCGGCAAGCCCAGACGCTCGCGTGTTCGTCGGACCCGGCGCCGCGGCGCGCCTGGTGGCGGAGACGGAATGCGACGTGGTCGTCAACGGCATCGTCGGCGCCGCGGGGTTGCACGCCTCGCTCGCGACGCTTGCACGCGGCGCGCGTCTCGCGCTCGCGAACAAGGAGACGCTGGTGGTCGGTGGAGCGCTGGTGCGGGCGGCGCTCGCGCTCGGCGGCGAGCTGATCCCGGTCGACAGCGAGCACAGCGCGGCGTTCCAGTGCCTGCGCGGGCGACCCGAGGACGTCGCACGGCTGACGCTCACCGCCTCGGGCGGCGCGTTGCGCGGCCACCCGGATTGGCGGCGTGCGACCCGCGAGGAAGTGCTGCGCCACCCGGTGTGGGCGATGGGCCCGCGCATCACGGTCGACTCGGCCCTGCTGTTCAACAAGGGTCTCGAGCTGATCGAAGCGCAGGTGCTGTTCGATCTCCCGTGGGATCGGCTCGATGCGGTGTTGCATCCGCAGGCGTTGATCCACGCGTTCGTCACGTATCGCGACGGCTCGATGGTGGCGCAGGCGGCGCCGGCCGACATGAAGCTCCCGATCCAGCTCGCGCTCTCATGGCCGGAACGCTGGGGGCCGGCCGTGCCGGCGCTCTCGCCCGAGCAGCTCGCGGGGCTGGAAATTGCTGCATTGCCGCCCGGCCGCTACCCCGCGTTCGATCTCGCGTGCGCGGCGGGACGCGCGGGCGGCACGACGCCGTGCGTGCTGAACGCGGCCGACGAAGTGGCGGTCGCGGCGTTCCTCGAGGGGAAGATCGCACTCGGTCAGGTCGTCGAGGTGGTCGAGGAGGTCGTGACCCGGCATCGTTCCGAGCCGGTCGAGTCGCTGGCGCAGCTCGAGCGCGTCGACGCGTGGGCGCGCGACGCGGCGCGCGACGAAGCGGTGCGCGCGTGACCGTGCGGCGCGCCCCGATGCCGCCCGCGGCGCGGCTGTGGCCGTGGGTCGAGCGCATGGCCGGCGTGCCGGCCGTGGTGTGGGGCGATTTCGTGCTCGACGAGTACTGGCGCTGCCTGTCGCAGCGCGTCTCGCGCGAGGCCCCGGTGCTGATTCTCGACTACCAGGACCGTGAGACCCGCGGTGGTGGTGCTGCGAACGCCGCGCTCAACCTGGCGGCGCTCGGGGCGCGCGTGCGGGTGGTCGGCTGGGTCGGCCGCGATGCCGCCGGTCGCGAGCTGCGCGCACATCTCGAAGCGGCCGGGATCGACACCCGGGGTCTGCTCGAGCACGAGCGCGGATCGACCGTGGTCAAGACGCGAATCGTCGCCGGCAGCGCCCATACCGCCCAGCAGCAGGTGGTGCGCGTGGACCGCGGCGCGTCGTTCCCGCTCGGACCCGCGCGCCGCGCCGCCTTGAGCGCGGCGCTGGAGCAGGTCGGCCGCGGCGCACGCGCGGTCGTGCTCTCGGATTACGGTTACGGCAGCGTGACGCCCGAGCTGGCGCGCAAACCGTTGCGGGCGTGGCGCACCGACGGCGTCGTGGTTGGTCTCGACGCGCGCTACCGGCTGCTCGCGTATCGCGGCGTGACGCTCGCCACGCCGAACGAAGGCGAAGCCGGTCAGGCCGCGGGCATCGACGTCGCCGGGGACGGCGATCTCGCGCGCGCGGCGAACCGCATCCGGCGGCGCACCGGCGTCGCGCATCTGATCATCACGCGCGGCCGCGACGGCTTGACGCTCTGGGATGGCGGCGCCGGCGTGAGCCTCGCGGCCTTCGGCGCGCCCGAAGCCGTGGACGTGACCGGCGCCGGCGATGCGGTGGTGGCGGCGGCCACCCTCGCTCTCGCGGCGGGCGCCACGTCCCGGATTGCGGCGGCGCTCGCGAACGTGGCCGGCAGCGTCGCGGTGAGCCGCCGCGGCACGGTGGCGGTGACGCGCGCGGACGTTCGCCGGGCGTTGAGCCCCCGGCGTTCGAACGCAAGCCGGCCGGCCGCCGCCCGGGCGCGCACCAGGCGATGAGCCCGCCACGCGCGCAGGACAAACAGTGCTCGCGGGCGGAGGCGGTCGCGCGCGTTGCGGCGTGGCGGACCGCGGGCGAGCGCGTGGTGATGGCGAACGGTGTGTTCGATCTCCTGCACGTCGGACACGCTCGCTACCTCGAAGGCGCGCGGGCGCTGGGTGATCGTTTGGTCGTGGCCGTCAACGACGACGCCTCGGCGGCGGCGCTCAAGGGACCGGGACGCCCGGTGATGGCGGCCGGGGATCGTGCCCTGCTGGTCGCCGCGTTGCGCGCCGTCGATCGGGTGATCGTGTTCGGCGAGCCGACGGTGGACGGATTGCTGCGCGAGCTGCGACCCGCGGTCCACGCCAAGGGCACGGACTACCGGCCCGATACCGTGCCCGAGCGCGCGACCATGCAGGCGCTGGGTGGCGAGGTCGCCGTGACCGGCGACCCGAAGCGCCATGCCAGCAGCGACGTCGTGGCGCGGATCCGCGCCGCGCTGGACGCGAACGATGGCTGACGCCGTGCTGGCGATCCGCTCGCGGGCTCTCGGTGACCTGGTGGTGCTGACGCCCGCGCTGCGGGCGCTGCGGCGCGGCCATCCGGGCGCGTCCCTCGAGCTGGTGACGGAATCGCGCTACGCGCCACTGTTCGAAGGAGCCCCCGAAGTGGATCGCGTGTGGCGACTGGGTCGCACCCATCTCGCGACCGCCCGTCTGGCGCTCGCCCTGCGCCGCCGGCGCTACCCTGTGGCGGTGGATTTCTTCGGCAACCCTCGCAGCGCCTTCCTGACCGCGGCCTCGGGTGCGGCGCGTCGCGTCGGGTTCGCGCTGCGTGGCCGGGGCTCCGCGTACCATGTCCGCGTCGAGCGCCAGATCGTGCTCGCGCCCGGGCGGCGCGAATACGCGGCCGATATCCACCTGCGTCTCGCACGCGCGGCCGGCGGCGAGCCGGACGATCTCGGCCCGCATCTCCACCTCGGCGAGCCGGCGCGGGCCGCGGGCGCGCGGTTGCTGGACCGGGCGGGCGTACCCGAGCCCGAGCGCACGATTGGCTTGGTGGCGGCAGGCTCGTGGGCGACCAAGACGTGGCCGCTGAGCCACGCCGCGCTGCTCGCGCGCGATCTGCTCGCGAGCGGCAGCCCGGTGTTGCTGATCACCGGGCCGGGCGAAGCGCGGGTCACCGAAGGGATGCGGCGACTGGTCCCGGGGCTTTCGCTGCTGCCGCCGGGAGACGTCGCGGCGCTGGCGGGAGCCGTCGGCCGCCTGCGCGCCGTGATCGGCACCGAGAGCGGCGCCCGCCATCTCGCGGTCGCGCTCGGGATCCCGACCTTCACCTGGTTCGGGCCGACGCATCCCGATTCATGGACGCCGCCCGATCCCAGGCACGGTTACTGGCAGACCTCGTTGCCGTGTCGCGCCTGCGATCGGACGAGCTGCCCGCACTGGAACTGTCTGCCCGGCCTCGCCCCGCAAACGGCGGCGACGCAGGTGCTCGCGCATCTGGAGCGTCATGGACGATCGACTGCCACTGTCGATCCTGCTGCTCGCGGCTGACGAGGAGCGCCGGCTGGCGGCGCTTCTGCCCGAGCTCGGGTTCGCGCGCGACGTGGTCGTGGTCGTGGATGCGCGCACCCGGGACGGAACGCGCCAGGTCGCCGCGCGTCACGCCGCGCGCGTCGTCGAGCGGACGTGGGAGGGGTTCGGCCCGCAGCGCCAGTTCGGGCTCGCCCAATGCCGCGAGCCATGGGTGCTGTGGCTGGATGCCGACGAGCGGCTGGAACGGAGCGCGCTGGACGCCGTGCGCGGCGCCGTCAGCGACCCGGGCGACGCCGCCGGCTATCGGCTCGAGCGGAGGACGTGGTTTCTCGGCCGGCGCATCCGCTATTGCGGGTGGCAGGGCGAGCGTTTGCTGCGGCTGTTCCGACGCGATGCCGCCCGCTTCGACGACGCTCCGGTTCACGAGCGCGTGATCGTCGATGGGCGGATCGCGGAGCTGCCGGGCGTGATCGAGCACCACAGCTACGAGCGCTGGCAGGACTGTCGCGACAAGCTGGTTCGCTACGCGGCCGCAGGCGCGGAGCGCTCGCGGCGCGCCGGACGGCGCGCGGGTCCGCTCGACGTGCTGTTGCGGCCGCCGCTGCGGTTCATCCGGATGTACCTCCTTCAGGGCGGGTTCCTGGATGGCGCGCACGGTCTGGTGCTGTGCGCGCTCGCCGCCGCGCAGGTGCTGCTCAAGTACGCCGAGCTGTGGGCGCATCCACGTGCGACGCCGGGGCGGGCGGAGCCGCCGGGGTGATCCGCGTGTGCTTCTTCGGCGCCTACGACCCGGCGTACCCGCGCAACCGGATCCTGCGCGAGGGGCTGAAACGGGCGGGCGCGGACGTGCGCGAGTGCCGCGTCGCGGAGCATCGGGCGTTCCGGCGTTTCCCCGCCTTGCTCGCCGCGTTTCCGCGCGCCGCGTGGGAGTCGGACGTGTTGCTGGTGCCCGAGTTTCGCCACAAGGACGTGCCGCTCGCGCACCTGCTGCGGGGCAGCCGGCGGCTGGTGTTCGACCCGCTGATCTCGCGCCACGACACGCTGGTGATGGACTGGGCCCGTCACGCGCAGGGCTCCCCGCAGGCGCGCTGGAATCGCATGCTCGATCGCTGGGCGCTGACGCTTCCGGAGCAAGTGCTGTGCGACACCTGGGCGCACGGCGAACTGTTCGAGTCGCTCGGCGTCCGCCGCGAGCGGCTGCGGCGCGTGCTGGTCGGCGCCGAGGACGCGTTCTTCGCCGTGCCCGCGCCGATACCGCAGGAGCCCGTGCGTCTCATCTACGTCGGCGGCTTTCTGCCGCTGCACGGAGTGCCGATCGTGCTCGACGCCCTGGCGTCGCTCGAGCGCCGCAGCGGGCTGCCGGACTTTCGTTGCGAGCTGGTCGGCAAAGGCATGGGGTTCGCCGCCGCGACCCGGCGCGCGCAGGATCTCGGCCTCGAGCGCGTCGCGTTTCCCGGCGCGCTCGAATACACGGACCTGCCGTTGGCGCTCGCGCAGGCTCACGTCGTGCTTGGCGCATTCGGCCCGGGCGCGAAGGCCGGCCGGGTGATCCCGCACAAGGTCTATCAAGGCGTCGCGGCCGGGCGCGCGGTCGTCACCGGCGATGGCCCTGGCGTTCGAGAGGTGTTCACGCCGGGCGTGCACCTGCGAACGGTGCCGCGCGGGGAGCCCGAGCTGCTCGCAGACGCGCTCGCGGAACTGATCCGCGATCCGGACGCGCGCGCGCGACTCGGGCGCCAGGGACGCGAGCACGCGCTCGAGGTCGCGACCGTCGAACAGATCGGGCGCACACTGCTCGCCGCACTCGAGGGAAACCCATGAAGGTCGCCCATTTGGACACCGGCAGGACCTGGCGCGGAGGCCAGGCGCAGGTGCTGTTCCTGATGCGCGGGCTGCGCGCGCACGGCGACCACAACCTGCTGTTGGCGCCCGAAGGTCCGCTGCTGGAACGCGCGCGTGCGGAAGGGTTCGCGACCGAACGCTGGCGCCCGCGCGGCGAGTTGGACCTCGGCGCGGTGTGGCGCGCGGCACGCCGGCTCGCGGCCGCGGACGTCGACGTCGCGCATTGCCACAGCGCGCACGCGCATGCGGTCGGGGTTCCGGCGGCGCGACTCGCGAAGGTACCGGCCGTCTTGGTGTCGCGCCGTGTCGATTTCGCCGTCGCCCGGCATCCGTTCAGCGCGCTCAAGTACCGGATGCCGGTCGATCGCTACCTGTGCATCAGCCGCGGCGTCCTCGCCGTCATGCGCGCGGCCGGTGTGCCCGAGTCCCGGCTCGCGTTGGTGCCGAGCGGCATCGAGCTGCCGGATCCGCCATTGGGCCAGGACCTGCGCGCGTTGATCGGGGCGCCGGAGCATGCGCCGATCGTCGGCACGGTCGCCGCACTCGCGCCCCACAAGGATCACGCGAACCTCCTGGCCGCAGTACCGGAAGTGATCCGCCGCGTGCCGGACGTCCAGTTCGTCTGGGTCGGAGAAGGGGAATGCCGGCTGGCACTCGAACGGGCGCGCGCGGCCCTCGGGCTCGAGTCCCGGGTGCATCTGCTCGGGTTCCGCGCCGACGCGCACGCGATGCTGCGGCAGTTCACCGTGTTTGCGCTCGCGTCGTATCTCGAAGGATTGTGCACGTCGCTGCTCGACGCGCAGGCGCTCGGCGTGGCGATCGTTGCGACCGCGGTCGGCGGCGTGCCCGACGTGGTGAGGGACGGCGTCACCGGCCGCCTGGTGCCGGCCCGGCAACCACACGCGCTGGCCGAAGCCCTGGTGGAAGCACTCGAGGATCCCTCGCGACGCGCCGGCTGGGCCGCGCGGGCCCGCGACGCAGTGCAGGCGTTCCGCATCGAGCGAACCGTGGAGTTGACGCGCGCTGAATATCAGCGGGCTTTGGGAGTGGTTCAATGGACGGGCACGGAACCTGCGGAGCGCTGAGCGCGTCAATACCGTGGTTGAGGGCGCCGACCGCGTCGCGCTTGACGCCCTCCGCCGACCCGCGATAGGTTTCGCAAGTGCTTGATCTTCTAAGGAGTTGCCTGTGCTGCTGAGCTTCCTTCTGCCGGGCGTGGTCCTGCTCGGGATCGTGATTTTCGTCCACGAGCTCGGCCATTTCCTGGTCGCCAAGTGGCGGGGCGTGCGCGTCCTGCGCTTCTCTCTCGGCTTCGGTCCCGCGATCTTCAAGGTCACGCGCGGGGAAACCGAGTACCGGATCGCCTGGATCCCCCTCGGTGGCTACGTTCAGATGGCCGGCGACAGCCCGGGCGAAGACGGCAGCATGCCGGAAGAGCGCAACGAGTTTCTTTCGCATCCCTGGTACGGGCGGATCGCGATCCTGGCCGGTGGTCCGGGCGCGAACCTGATCACGGCCTTCCTGGTGATGGTCCTGATCGGTCTGCTCGGCGTGCAGTATCCCGACTATCCGAACCTGCTCGGCCCGGTGGCCGACACCAGCCTGGCCGCGAGCGTCGGGCTCAGGCCCGGCGATCGGATCGAAAACGTCGCCGGCAAGCCGGTGGGCTCATGGGTGTCGATCTTCATTACCGCGTCCGACCAGCCGCCCGACCGGACGATCGATCTCGGCGTGCGGCGCGGTGACTCCACGTTCGCGATCCCGCTGCTGCCCGCGGCGCGAGAGCCCGTGCTCTCGAGCTTGCGCCGGCCGCCCGATCCGGCGGTCGTCGGCGGCGTGCTGACGGGAATGCCGGCGTACAAGGCCGGCATCAAGGAAGGCGATCGCATCCTCGCCGTCAATGGTCAGCCGATTCGGGTGTGGGACGAGCTGCCGGTGGCGCTGGAAGGCAACGTCGATCGACCGGTGAAGCTGACGGTCGAGCGCGGCCGCCGCTCGTTCGATCTCACCGTGACGCCGATCAACCCCGAAGGCCGGCGGGGGGGGCGGCGTGCGCAGATCGGCATCGAGGCGCCGCGCCAGGGCGTCTACGTGCAACGTCACGGACTGGTCGAATCCCTGGAGCTCGGCTTCCGCGCAACCGGCGCGTTGATCGCGAACGTGTACGGCGGCATGTGGCTCACGATCAGCCGGCCGCTATACTACCGCGAGTATCTCGGCGGGCCGTTGTTCATCGCCCAGGCGGCCAGCGAGCAAGCGCGGCGCGGCGCCGACGCGTATCTGCAGTTCCTGGCGATGATCAATGTCGCTATCATGGCGTTCAATCTGCTCCCCATTCCCGTGTTGGACGGCGGACACATCGTGCTCGCGCTGTTCCAGGGAGTGCGCGGCCAAGCGATCTCTGCGCGTGCCTACATGCGGTTTCAAAAGGCCGGCTTGGTCGTGGTCGGCACGCTGTTCATTCTGATCCTGGCGAATGACCCTCTGCGGCTGGTGCAGAGGCAGCGTGCGCTCGACAAGGCTCCCCAGGAGGGCCCGGTTGAGCCCGGCCCACCCTAGGGTCACGAGTCGTCTCGCGTTCGCCTGCCTGATGCTGGCGGCGTGCGCACTGATCCCGCGAACGTCACACGCCCAGGAAGAGTTGCTGGGCGAACTGAACACCGTGGCCGAAGTGCAGATCGAGGGAAATCGACACCTCGGGGACGGCGAGATTCGCTCGGTGCTCAAGACCC
>DASQFU010000064.1:0-19824 GCA_035632955.1 Candidatus Limnocylindria bacterium | reverse complement strand
GGCGCTTCGTTGACTCCAACCTGGATCTCGCATGGAACGCGTCGGCATTCTCGGTCTACCCCAGTCGGGAAAGAGCACCGTGTTCCAACTCCTGCTGGAAGGCGCGGGCGGGCAGGCGAGCGTCGCCGGCCGGGAACAGATCGGCATCGTGCGCGTGCCGGACGAGCGGGTCGATCGTTTGTCGGCGCTCTACCAGCCCAAGAAGACCACACACGCCCAGATTCAGTTCGTGGACACCGTGGCCACGTCACCGGGGAGCGCGCGCGCGGCCGCCAAGGGACAGGATCTGTTCTCGGCGGTGCGCAATGCCGATGCGCTGATGGGCGTCGTGCGTGCCTTCGATGCCGGCGACGGATCGCGCGCGGAGCCCGAGCGCGATCTCGCGCATCTCGAGACCGAGCTGGTCCTCAACGATCTCGGCATCGTCGAGAATCGGATCGAGAAGCTCGAGAAGGAACTGCGCGTCGGCAAGAAGCAGGGCGAGCGCGAGCACGCCTTGCTCACCCGGCTCAAGACCTCGCTCGAAGCTGGCCAGCCGGCCCGCGCCGAAACCTACGACGCCGACGAGCTGAAGGTGCTGCGCGGCTTTCAGCTTCTGTCGCTCAAGCCTCTGCTCGCGGTGTACAACCAGGACGAGTCGCAGGCGGGTGTCCCGGCGGAGTCCCGGCCGGGCGTGCTCGGGCTGGCGCTCCGGGCCCATCTCGAGCGAGAGATCGTCGCGCTTCCGGCCGGCGAGCGGCCCGCGTTTCGCGGCGAGCTCGGGATGGAGGAGGATGGCCTGTCGCTCGTGATCCGCGCCTGCTATCGCGTGCTGGGCCTGATCTCCTTCTTCACCGTCGGACCCGACGAAGTGCGCGCGTGGACGCTGCGTCAGGGCGATCGATCGGTGGATGCGGCCGGCGAGATCCACACGGACCTCGCCCAGGGCTTCATCCGGGCGGAAGTCATCGCCTGGGATCGACTCCTCGAAGCGGGAGGCGAGGCGAAGGCACGGGAACGGGGATGGCTGCGGACCGAAGGTCGCGAATACCGCGTCAAGGACGGGGACTGTCTCGAGATCCGCTTCAATCGTTGAGGCGCCGCCGGCTCCGCGTCGGAGGGAGGAAGGGATGAGGCTGCAACGGTGGGTGATCGTGGGGCTGATGATCGCCGGCGTCGGGGTCGCGCGTCCGAGCGAAGCCGGCCTCGCCGTCCAGAGCTTCCGCGGACACCTCGCGGTCGGCTACGGAAAGCTGTTCACGGGATCGGCGCCCGGCGGATCGCTGTCGATCGCCGGCGGCATCGACTATCCGCTGACCTCGACGCTCGCGAGCGGCGTGGACGTCGGCTACCACCTGCTAGGCTCGCGCACCGAAGTGCGGGGCAGCCTGCTCGCCGACGTCGACTACAGCTTGTTCGAGGCGACGGCGCTGCTGCACTGGACGCCGCCGTGGTCGGGCCCGGTCGGTCGTCTTTCGGCGGGCGCTGGAATGTTCAACGCGCGCGCCGACCTCTCGACCTCGGGCGGCGGCATCGGCTTCAGCGATCTCGCCGTCGGCGAAACCGTGCCCGGGCTGGCATTCGGCGCGACCCTCGTCTCCCGGAAGCCATCGCCGCTGAGGCTGGGACTGGAGCTGAGCGGGCGCATGGCGCTGGTCGAGGACGAGACCTGGACGGTCGGGGTCGCGCGCATCGCCGTTCATTACTGATTCCGTCGGCCGCTATTTTGACAGCCTCGGAAGGGGCCGCTATTCTGCGCCCTTCAATCTCCTTCGGGGCGGGGTGACAAGTCCCCACCGGCGGTAGAGCCCGCGAGCGGTAGCGTCCGGCGCCCGGAAATCCGGGTGAGATCCATGGCCGGCGCTGGCTGCTGATCCGGTGAGATTCCGGGGCCGACCGTAACAGTCGGGATGGAAGAAGGAGGGGGAGCTCGGGATCGCCCGCGCTCTTTGGGTCCGCCCATTTCCGCCCCGTGGTCTCGAGACCGCGGGGTTTTTCGTGACCGCGAATGGCGGCAATCGATCGCGATGACGAGCGGCGCTTCATGCGGCGTGCACTGCGGCTGGCCGAGCGCGGACGCGGCCGTGTCAATCCCAACCCGATGGTCGGCGCCGTCGTGGTCCGCCGCGGGCGGATCGTCGGCCAAGGCTGGCACCGGGCTGCAGGACGAGACCACGCCGAGGTCGAAGCGCTCCGGCGCGCGGGCTCCAATGCCCGAGGCGCGACCATGTACGTGACGCTCGAGCCGTGCGCGCACACCGGGCGCACGCCGCCGTGCGTGGACGCGATCGTGCGCGCCGGCATCCGGCGCTGTGTCGTCGCGCTGCGGGATCCGCATCGCGTCGTCGATGGGCGAGGGCTGAGGCGGTTGCGCGGCGCCGGCATTGCGGTCGAGGTGGGATCGTGCGCGGACGAAGTGTCCGCGATGCTGGCGGGCTATCTGATGACCCATGAGCGCGGGCGGCCGCGCGTGACCTTGAAGCTCGCGACCTCGCTCGACGGGCGCATCGCCCCGCCCGGCGGTTTCCACCGCACGGGAGCGGGGCGCTGGCTCACCGGGCCCGAGGCGCGGCGCGCGGCGCATGGGCTGCGCGCGCGTTCGGATGCGATCGTGATCGGCGCCGGAACCGCGCGCCAGGACGATCCGCGGCTCACCGCCCGGCTGGGAGCGGGCACGCCGTTCCGGCAGCCGCTGAGGGTCGTGTGCGACACGGAGCTCCGTCTCCCCCGCACGCTGCGCGTATTCGGCTCGCGCCTTGCGCGCGGCACGGTCGTCGCCTGCGGGCCACGGGCTCCCCGCCGCCGTCAAGCGGCGCTCGAAGATCGGGGCGTGCGCGTGTGGCGCCTGCCGAGTGCCGGCGGCGGCGTGTCGGCGCGGGCGCTCCTGTCCCGGCTCGGGCGTGAGGGCTGCTTCGAGGTGATGGTCGAGGGTGGCGCCACGCTGGCGACGTCCTGGCTCGACGCCGGCGTGATCGATCGGGTCGCTCTGTTCGTCGCGCCGCAGGTGCTCGGCGCGCGCGGCCTGAGCTGGAGCGGCGCGCTGCGTCTCGGACGCCGGTACCAGGGGCGAATCGTCGAGCTCGGTCGTGCGGGGCGCGACGTGTTTCTGATGGTGGAAGGGAGCTGACGGCCCGATGTTCACCGGCTTGGTGGAAGAGCTCGGACGCATCGCCCGGATCGAAGAGCGGCCGGGAGCCCGGCGGCTGTGGATCGAGGCGCGTCAGGTCCTCGAAGGCACGCGCGCCGGCGACAGCCTGGCGTTGAACGGCTGCTGCCTGACCGCGGTCCAAGTCGAGCCGGACCGCTTCGCCGTGGAGGTCGTGCCCGAGACCCTGTCGCGCACGACGCTCGGTGAATGGCAGTCCGGAGAGGCCGTCAATCTCGAGCGCGCGCTGCGGCTCGATCAGCGGCTCGGCGGCCACTTGATGCAGGGCCACGTCGACGGCGTCGGCATCGTGCGCTCGATGGTGATCGAGGGCGACGGCCGGCGGATGGCGCTCGAGCTGCCGGACGAGCTGGCGCGCTTCGTGGCCGAAAAGGGCTCGATCGCCGTCGACGGCGTCAGCCTGACCGTGGCGGGAGTGAACGGCGCGTCCTGCGAGGTGGCGCTGATCCCGTACACGCTGGCCGCAACCGTCAGCGGCTCGTATCGCCCCGGCCGGCGCGTCAACCTGGAAGTCGATCTGATCGCTCGCTACCTCGCGCGGCTGCTCGACGGCGCGGGCTCCGCCGGGAGGACGCCGTGAGCCGGCGGATCGCCGCGGCCGCGGCGCGCGCGGCCGCCGAACGCCCGGCGCCGCGCACCGCCGCGGCGCGCACACCGGCGATGGCGGGCCGCGACCGGGGCATGTTTCTCGCGGTGCCGGAGGCGGTGCGCCGGATCAAGGCCGGCCGGATGGTGATCGTGGTCGACGATGCGGACCGCGAGAACGAAGGCGACCTCGTGTTCGCGGCCGAGAAGGCGACCGCCGAGATGGTGAACTTCGCCGTCAAGCACGGGCGCGGCATCCTGTGCGCGCCGATGACGCCGGAGATCGCCGAGCGGCTCGGGCTCAAGCTCATGGTCGCGCAGAACACCGCCAAGTTCGGCACGCCGTTCACGGAGTCCGTGGACGCCGTGAAGGGGACGACCACCGGGACCTCGGCGTTCGATCGCGCGAAGACGCTGAGAGTGCTGGCCCATCCGAAGACCCGCGCGGACGATCTCGTGCGACCAGGCCACATCTTCCCGCTGCGCGCCGTCCCGGGCGGCGTGTTGAGGCGCGCCGGACACACGGAGGCGGCGCCCGACCTGTGCGCGCTCGCCGGGCTGCGACCGGTCGCCGCGGTGTGCGAAATCCTGTCCGAGAACGGCCGCATGGCGCGATTGCCGGAGCTCGAACGCTTCGCGCGCAAGCATCGCCTCGGCATCCTGACGATCAAGGATCTGATCCAGCATCGGAGCAAGCGGGAAGTGCTGGTCGAGCGGCTGGTGTCGGTGCCGCTGCCGACGGAAGAGGGGCGCTTTCAGCTGCATCTCTACGAGAGCCGCATCGAGGGCGAGCATCACCTCGCGCTCGTCAAGGGTCGCGTGCGCAGCGGCGGACCGGTGCTGGTCCGAGTCCACTCGCAGTGTTTGACCGGCGATGTGTTCGGCTCACAGCGCTGCGACTGCGGAACGCAACTGCACGCGGCGCTGCGGGCGATCGCCAAGCGCGGCCGCGGCGTGCTCCTCTATCTCCGCCAGGAAGGGCGCGGCATCGGGCTGGCGAACAAACTGCGCGCGTATGCGCTGCAGGATCGCGGTCTCGACACGGTCGAGGCGAACGTGCGGCTCGGATTTCCGGCCGACCTGCGTGACTACGGGATCGGCGCCCAGATCCTCGTGGATCTCGGCGTCCGCGAGATCGAGGTGCTCACCAACAATCCCCGCAAGCTGGTCGGCCTCGAAGCGCATGGACTGAAGATCGTCCGGCGGGTTCCGATCGACGTGCCGGCGACGCGCCACAACCGTCGCTATCTCGCGACCAAGCGCGACAAGCTGGGCCATCTGCTCGATCTCAAGCTCGGGGAGACGTGATGCCGAACGAGACCGGTCCCGAGCTCGACGCCCGCGGCCACCGATACTGCCTCGTGGCCGCGCGCTTCAACGAGGCCTACGTGCGCCGTCTCGTCGACGGCGCGCTCGAGGTGCTGAAGCGTCGCGGCGCCGCCGACGGCGATCTCGAAGTGCGGTGGGTGCCCGGCAGCTTCGAGCTGCCCCTGGGTGCGCGCTGGGCGGCCGCTTCCGGTCGCTTCGACGCCGTGCTCGCGTTCGGAGTGCTGATTCGCGGCGAGACGGAGCACTTCCGCCTGGTCGCCGCAGCCGCGACGCACGGCCTGATGCGGGTGATGCTCGACACCGGCGTGCCGGTGCTTCACGGCGTGCTCGCGGTTCCGGCCGCCGAGCATGCGGCGGCGCGCAGCGGCGGCGCCCACGGCAACCGGGGCGCCGAGATCGCGCTCGCGGCCGTGCATATGGCGCAGCTCCGCCGCGCGGAGGCGCGATGAGCACGCACACCGAAGGCGCGCGCCGGCGCGCCCGCGAGCTCCTGTTCCGGCTCGCCTACCAGGCGGACCTGATGGGCGAGCGCTACGCGAACGTCTGGAAGACCGCGCGCGAGGGCGAGCACTTGAGCGCCGACCAGCTCGAGCTGATCGACGACGTGATGAAGTTGCTCGAGGGTCGCAGCGCCGAGGTGGACGAGATCGTCGGGCGCGCGGCGCAGCATTGGGAGCTGGAACGCCTGGCGGCGACCGACCGCTCCGTGCTGCGCACCGCCACCGCCGAGCTGTTGAGCCGTCCCGGCACGCCGGTCCGCGTGGTGCTGGACGAAGCGATCGATATCGCCAAGCGTTTCGGATCCGAGGAGTCGGGGCGCTTCGTCAACGGCGTGCTCGATCGCGTGGCGCGGGCGCTGCGCCCCGAGGAGCTGTGATGCTGCACGCGATCGTCTCCGACATTCACGGCAACCTCGAAGCGCTCGAAGCCGTGCTCGGCGACATCGAGCGCCACAAGCCGGCGACGATCCTGTGCCTCGGCGACTTCGTCGGTTACGGCGCGTCGCCCAACGAATGCATCGAGCGCCTGCGTCCTCTGATCGAGCATGCCGTGGCCGGCAACCACGATCTGGCGGCGTGCGGACGCCTGCGGCTCTCGTACTTCAACTCCAACGCCGCGGTCGCGGCGCAATGGACGGAGACGACCCTGACCGCGGACAACCGCGCCTATCTCGAGCAGCTGCCGTTCTCGATCGTGTGGCGCGAGACCCTGCTGGTGCACGCCTCGCCGGCGCAGCCCGAGGACTGGCACTACGTCTTGTCGCCGATCGAGGCCGAGGAGGAGATGTCGGCTTACCGCGAGACCTTGTGCTTCATCGGCCACTCGCACTATCCGGGCACGTTCGACCGCCACAACGGTCGAATTCGCTACAGCCGCATGTCCGAGATCCGGATCGAGAAGGGACATCGCTACCTGATCAACGTCGCGAGCGTCGGACAGCCTCGCGACGGCGATCCACGCGCAGGTTATCTGCTGTACGACGAAGGCGCGAAGCTGGTTCGCCACATGCGCCTCGAGTACGACATCGCGGGAGCGATGAAGCGCATTCAGGACGCCGGCTTGCCCCAGTTCCTCGCCGAGCGCTTGCAGTGGGGGGAATGACGGTGGCGCCGCGCGTCTCGACGCTCGGCCACTGGGAGTCGTACTGGCGGGGCCACGCCAACCTCGACCAGACCTATTCGACGGGCGACCGGCTGGTGCGCGAGATCCTCGCGGACGGTCCGGTCGCGGGGCGGCCGGTGCTGGAGGTGGGCGCCGGCTCCGGCCGCGACACGCTCGGTCTGGTCCGTGCGGGCGCGACCGGCGTCGTGCTGGATTATTCGCCGACGTCGCTCGAGCTGGTCCGCCGGCAGGCGCGCGACCAGGGGGTCGTCGTGCATCTGGTGCGCGCCGATGCGCTCGCGTTGCCGTTTCGCGATCACACGTTCGAGATCGTGTTTCACCAGGGATTGCTCGAGCATTTCCGCGACCCGAACCCGCTGCTGCGCGAGAACGCACGCGTGACGCGGCACGGCGGCCGCGTGGTGGTGGACGTGCCGCAGACGTTTCACGCCTACACGGTGATGAAGCAGACGCTGATCGCGTTCAACGCGTGGTTCGCGGGCTGGGAGACGCAGTTCACGCCCGCCGAGCTCGAGCGCACGTGCCAGGCCGCGGGACTCGCGGTCCGCCGCACGTACGGCGATTGGATGGTGCCCGGTCTCGGCTACCGCGTCGTGCGCGAAGTGCTCAAGCGCGCGCTGCGGCTCGTGCTTCCGCTCGAGCCCAAGGGTCCGGCCTGGTGGCAAGCGATGTGGGAGGGTTGGCGGCGGGGATTGCGGCACCGGCGCTGGGCGCTCTACACCTGCCACGTGATCGGCACGGTGGCCGAGAAGCCGTGAGCCGCACCGTTAACGTCCTGGCCGTCAACTTTCGCGATCCCGAGCATCCCGAAGCGGGCGGCGCCGAGCTGCATCTCGAGGCGATTCTGCAGGAGGCGGTGGCGCGCGGCTTCCAGGTCACCTGGCTCGCGAGCGGATTCCCCGGCGGCCTTCCCGAGTGCGAGCATCGCGACATGCGGATCGTGCGCCGCGGCTCGTGGTGGAACTTCAACCTGATCCTTCCTCGCGTGCTGGCACGCGAGTTCCGTTCGCCGGCTCCGGATCTGATCGTCGAAGACATCAACAAGGTGCCGTGCTTCACGCCCTGGTGGAACGACCGGCCGGTGGCGGTAATCGTTCCGCACCTGTTCGGCAGCACCGCCTTCCGTGAGACCCACCCGCTGGTGGCCGCCTACGTCGTCGCGCTCGAAGCGCTGATTCCGCTCGCCTACCGGCAGGCGCGCTTTCTCGTCATCTCCGAGAGCACGCGGGACGATCTGCGCCGCCGCGGCATCGCGCCCGAGCACGTCGAGGTCGTGCACTGCGGGCTCGATCACCAGGTCTACCAAACCAACCCGGCGGTGCCGAAGAGCCCGCAGCCGACGATCGTGTTCGTCGGCCGGCTGCGGCGCTACAAGGGAGTGGACTGGGTGATGCGCACGCTACCGCGAGTGCTCGCGCGCGTGCCGCAGGCCCGGCTGATCGTGATCGGCGACGGACCCTTCGGACCCGAGCTGCGGCTCGCGGCGGCGCGGCTCGGCGTCGCGCACGCCGTCCACTTCGCCGGTTTCCTGCCGCTCGCCGACAAGGTGCGTCGCATGCAGGAGGCGTGGGTGGTCGTGCAACCCTCCCCGAAGGAAGGCTGGGGCTTGACGGTGGTCGAGGCGGGCGCGTGCGGCACCGCGGTCGTGGCCGCGGACAGCCCGGGTCTGCGCGATTCGGTGCGCCGCGACGAGACCGGGCTGCTGGTGCCGTTCAGCGACGACGGCGCGCTTGCCGATGCCCTGGTCCGCGTGCTCGAAGATCGCGACCTGCGCGAGCGACTGGCGGCCGCCGGCCTCGCGTGGGCGGCCCGCCATCAATGGGCCGACTGCGCGCGGCGATCGCTCGACGTCCTGCTCGGCGTCGCGAGCGGAGCGGCACGGTCGTGACCGCTGCGGCCCGGTCGCGCACCACCCGCACGCTGATCCTGCTCGCGAAGATCGCGTTGAGCCTCGGGCTGTTCGCGTTCCTGTTCCGCCGCATCTCGCTCGCGCAGCTCGAGGCGACGCTGCGCGAGGCGCGGGTCGAGTGGCTGGTGGCGGCCTGGCTGCTGCTGCTCGCGAGCAACGTGCTCGGCTCCTACCAGTGGAGCCGCCTGCTGCGCGCCGTGGACATCCGCATCCCGTTCTGGAAGGTGTTCGGGTACTACCACGTCGGACTGTTCTTCAACAATTTCCTGCCGGCCAACATCGGCGGCGACATTGCGCGCGTGGCGGACGCCTCGCGTTACGGGCCGACCAAGACGGCGGCGCTCTCGGCGGTGATGATGGATCGCCTGATCGGGACGATCGCCCTCGCGAGCCTCGCGCTCGTCACCGCGACCCCGGCCCTCGATCGCTTCCACCTGACCGTGCTGTATCTCGCCTTGGTCGCGTTCTTCGTGCTGAGCGTGACGCTGGCGTGGGCGATCTTCCACCCGGCGTTCCTGCCCGCGTGCGAACGGGTGCTGAACCGCGTCGGGCTCGGGGGGCTCACGCCGCATCTCGACGATCTGGCTCGGAGACTGGACGGATACCGCGGACGCCGCGCGCTGTTCGCCTCGATGATGGGGATCGCGCTCGTCACCCAGCTCGCGCGCGTCGGCGTGCACGTTCTGGTGGCTCACGCGCTGGGTCTGAACGTTCCGACGACCTACTTCTTCCTTTTCGTGCCGTTGCTCGCAGTGATAGTCTCGCTGCCGATTTCGCTCAATGGCATTGGCGTACGCGAAGGAGCAGGGATCGTCCTGTTCGGCCTGATCGGAGTGGACCGGGCCCATGCGTTCTCTCTCCAGTTCATGACCTACGTGGTGGCGGTCGCGGTCAGCTTGCTCGGCGGCCTGGTGTTTCTGGCGCGTATTCCCCGCCGGCGCGCCCGAGCCCGGGCGCAGGAAGGACGTGCATGGCAGTGACGCACCGGCTGTTGCTGGGGCTCAGCCTGGTCGTATTCCTGATCGCCGCGTCCGTTTACTTCATCACCCTCACGCCCACGGTCCCGTTCTGGGATTCCGGCGAGTTCATCGCCGTCTCGTACATCCTCGGCATCCCGCATCCGCCCGGCACCCCGTTCTACGTGATGATCGGCCGGATCGCCACGATGGTGCCGTGGGCGACGATCGCCGAGCGCGTCAACGCGCTCTCGGCGATCGCTTCCGCGCTCGCCGTCATGCTGACGTTCATGACCGGGCTCAAGCTCATCCGCCTCGCGCAGGGGGAAGCGCGCGAGCCGTCCGACGACTGGATCGCGGTGGCGGGAGCCGCCGCCGGAGCGCTGCTGCTCGCCTTCTCCGACTCGTTCTGGGAGAACTCGATCGAGGCGGAGGTCTACGCCCTGATGAGTCTCGCGCAGATCCTAGTGCTGTGGCTCGGGCTCAACTGGTGGGAAGCGCACGAGCGGCGGCCGACCTCGGGCCCGTTGCTGGTGTGCGTCTACGTGATGTGGCTGTGCGTGGGGCTGCACCTGGGCGTGGCGATCATGGGACTGCCGCTCATGGTGCTGGTCACGGCCGTGGACCGGCGCGCGGCGCTGGTGTTCGCCATGCCGTTCCTCTCGTCGCTGCTGGTGACGATGGGACTGGAACGCATGGCCGGCGGGGTGATCGCGCTGTCCACGGCCGTATTCCTGGCTTACGCGTGGCAGAAGAAGCTGTCCGGCTGGATCGCCATCGGCGGGGCCGTCGCCGGTGCCATCAGCGCGGCGGTCGCGTTCGGCGATCAGAGCTTCACGACCGCGACGGCGCTGCTCGCCGCGGCCGCGTTGATCGTGCCGCTCGTCATGCTGGCGCGTCGCTACCGGGAAGGCCGGATCCTGGCGCTCGCGCTGCTGCTCATGATCCTCGGCTACTCGACGCATCTCTACCTGCCGATCCGCGCGGCGCAGAATCCGGCGATCAACGAGGGCAACCCGGACAACTGGGAACGCCTGCGGGCGCTGCTCGAACGCGAGCAGTACGGGAAGAGCAGCATGCTGGTCCGGCGCGGGTCGCTGGAGGCGCAGCTCAACAAGGAGTTCTGGCGCTACTTCCGCCGCCAGTGGTTGCTGTTTGGCGGCGACGGCGCCGATCCGGCGCCGGTCGAAGCAGGCGTCGGAAGGGTTCAGAGGCTGTTCTGGCTGATGCCGCCGGGGGCGGTGTTGCCGATCGCGCTCGGGTTGATCGGCGCCGTGTGGCATGCGAGGCGCAACCGAACCTCGTTCCTCACGGTCGGGACGTTCGTCGGGCTCACGACCTTCGGGATGATCGCGTTCCTCAACTTCACCGACAAGGAAGTGCGGGAGCGCGACTACTTCTTCCAGAGTGGCTATCACGCCTACTCGTTGTGGATCGCCATGGGATGCGCGTGGTTCATCGCCTGGATCCGCAACTCGTTCGCTCCCGGTGGCTCGCGCCGCTTGGCGACCATGGCGTGCGCTGGGCTGATGGTGGCGCAGCCGTTCCTGATGATGAAGAACTTCTGGTTCACGCACGACCGCAGCGGCAACTACGTGGCCCGCGATTACGCGTACAACATGCTCGCCCCGCTCGCGCGCGATTCGTTCGTGTTCACGAACGGCGACAACGACACGTTCCCGCTCTGGTACATGCAGCAGGTCGAGAACCTGCGCAAGGACGTGCGGGTCGTGAATCTGAGCCTGCTGAACACCGATTGGTACATCTATCAGTTGCGCGACGAGGCGCCGAAGGTGCCGATTCGCCTGGACGACGAGACCATCGAGGTGCTCGGCTACGGGATCACCTACGACCCGCAGAATCAGCCGATCTACACCAACCGCTACATGGTCGAGCACATGATGCGCGAGAACCGGACGCCCGCGGGCTGGCAGAAGCAGCCGTATTTCGCGGTCACGGTTCCGGATCACATGGGATTCGAGAAACAATTCACGCTCGAGGGCCTCGTGTATCGCGTCAACCCCGACACGCTCGGGCCCGAGGTCGACGTGCCGACGACGCGACGCGCGATGTACGAGACGTTCCGGTATCGCGGCCTGTTCCGGTCCGACGGATCGTGGGACTCGACCGTGTTCAAGGACGAGAACGCTTCGACCCTGTCGCGCAACTACGCGGCGGCACATCTCCAACTCGCGTTCTGGCATCAGCGGCACGGCGAGCTGCCCAAGGCGATCGCCGAGATGGAGCGGGTCGAGCGCATGTTCCCCGGATACGTCGACGTGCTGGTCCCGCTCGGCCGTTTCTACCTGGACGCGGGCGACACGGTCAAAGCCATGCGGCTCTTCGAGCGGCTGGTGAAGTCCACGCCCGGCAGCCCCGAGGCCCATTACTTCTATGGTGTCACGCAGATGTTCCAGGGCAACGGAGCGGAGGCAATGAAGGGATTCGATCGGGCGATCGAGCTCGAGCCGGAATACTTCTACGCCTACCTGGCCGGCTATTCGCTGTTGTGGGAGAACGGCCAGAACGAAGCGGCGCTGGCATATCTCGAGCGCTGGCTCAGCCGCCATCCCGACGATCCGCAGGTGCGCGCGCTGATCGAGTCCAGCCGGAGCGGCGGAAGCCCGGTGCCGCCGCGACGGCCGGGCGCGCTCCCGGGCGCACCGCCGTCCAAACTTCCATGATCGCCGGGAGCACGGCGCAATCTCGCAAGTCGATCGACCGCGACATCGCGCGGTTGAGCTACGATGTGGAGCGCACCCCCGCCTGATCCACGTCGGTCCGGCGAGACGGCATCGCGAGCGCCGCTCGCCGGCCCACCACCGAGGACCGATCATGGCAGAGCTCATGACCAAGCCGACGCGAGCGAGCGCCGAGACCTTTCTCGAGTCGATCGCCGACGAAACGAGGCGGCAGGACTGCCTCACGATCGCGAAGATCATGAAACAAGCAACCCGGGCCGATGCCAGGATGTGGGGCCCGAGCATGGTCGGGTTCGGGAGCTATCACTACCGCTACGCGAGCGGCCACGAAGGGGAATGTTTCGTGACCGGATTCTCTCCGCGCAAGCAGGCCCTGACGCTCTACATCATGCCTGGCGTCCGCCGGTACGAGTCACTCACGAAGAAGCTCGGGAAGCACAAGACGGGGAAATCCTGCCTCTACATCAAGCGCCTTGCCGACGTCGACCTCGCGGTCCTGAAGGAACTGATCGCGCAGTCCGTCCGGCAAGCGCAGGCATCGCACCCGAAGGTATGAGCCCCGTGCCGCGGCCGGAGACAGAACTCTAGGAGACGGTGTCCCGCGGTTGCCAACCGCCGCGAGCGGCTCTAATCTGCGCGAGCGCTTCGCGCCGGGCGCCGCTGGTCGCGCCTCTCACCGACCCACGAGGGAGGAGCATGGACGCGCCGCACGCGCTGGTCACCGGGGCCGCCGGATTCATCGGGTCGCATCTCGTCGAGCGCCTGCTCGAAAGCGGCGCGCACGTCACCGGGGTCGATTGCTTCACCGACTACTACGATCCGGCCCTCAAGCGGCGGAACCTCGCGGACGCCCTCTCCGATCCGCGCTTCCGGTTGCTCGAGATCGATCTCGGCGCCGCCGATCTGTCGGCGCTCCCCGAGGTCACGGTCGTCTTCCACCAGGCGGCGCAAGCGGGCGTGCGCGCATCGTGGGGACGAGACTTCGCGAGCTACACGCACCACAACGTGCTCGCCACTCAGCGGCTGCTCGAGCGCTATCAGAAGAGCCGGCTCGAGCGGTTCGTATACGCCTCCTCGTCCTCCGTCTACGGCGACGCCGAGCGCTATCCGACCGACGAGTCCATGCTGCCCCGGCCGTTCTCCCCCTACGGGGTGACCAAGCTCGCCGGCGAGCATCTGACGCTGCTCTACGGGCGTAACTTCGGGCTCCCGGTGGCCGCGCTGCGCTACTTCACGGTCTACGGCCCGCGCCAGCGGCCGGACATGGCCTTCCACCGTTTCAGCCGCGCGTTGATCGCGGGCGAGCCGATCACGGTCTACGGCGACGGCACCCAGTCCCGCGACTTTACCTTCATCGCCGACGCGATCGAGGCCAACCTGCGGGCCTGGAAGCGGGCGGGACCGCAAGGCGTCTACAACGTCGGCGGCGGATCGCAAGTCGAGGTGCTGGAAGCGATCCGCATCCTGGAGGAAGCGCTCGAGACCAAAGCCGTGCTCCGGTTCGAGCCCTTACCGCCCGGAGATCCGTTGCGCACCCGCGCCGACGCTTCCCGGCTCACCGCGGACCTCGATTTCGCGCCGCAGATCGGGATTCGCGAAGGGCTCCAGGCCGAGGCGCGGTGGGCGCGCGGTTTGTACGCGGAAGGCCGGCGGTGAGCGGGCGAACCCGACGGGCATGACCACGCCTCGGATCTCCGTGGTGGTGCCCGCGTACGACGAGGCCGAGAGCCTGCCGCATCTGCACCGTGAGCTGCAGCAAGCGCTCGATCGCCTCGGCCACTCCTGGGAGATCCTGTACCTCGACGACGGCTCGCGCGACGGCACCGATCGGGCGATCGCGGAGCTGGCCCGGCAGGATGTGCGCGTGCGCGGCGTCAGCTTCCGGCGCAACTTCGGTAAGTCGGCCGCGCTCGCGACCGGATTCCGGCTCGCACGCGGGGAATGGGTCGTCACGATCGACGCCGATCTCCAGGACGATCCGGCCGAGCTGCCAAAGCTGTTCGCGGCGCTGAAAAACGGCTACGACCTGGTGTCGGGGTGGAAGCAGGACCGCAAGGACCCGATCACGAAGACGCTGCCCTCGCGGCTGTTCAACGCCGTGACGGCGACGGTCTCCGGCCTGCGGCTGCACGACTTCAACTGCGGGCTCAAGCTCTACCGGCGGGAAGTGACCGAAGCGATCGAGGTCTACGGCGAGCTGCACCGCTTCATGCCGGCGCTCGCCCATTGGCGTGGATTTCGCGTCACCGAAGTGCCGGTCCAGCATCGGCCGCGGCGGTACGGCCGCAGCAAGTTCGGGGCGGCACGCTTCATCAACGGCTTGCTCGATCTGCTCGCGGCCGCGTTCATCTCCACCTCGGCGCTCAAACCGCTGCACGTGTTCGGGAGGATCGGGCTCCTGCTCCTGGTCGGCGGGATGGCGCTCGGCTTGTTCTTCGTCGCGCTCTGGATCGGTGGAGAGCCGATGCGCGTGCGGCCGCTGATGCTGTTCGGAGCCGGGCTCGTGCTGCTCGGCATCCAGTTCATCCTCATGGGCCTGCTGGGTGAGATGATCGCGCAGATGGCCGCCCGCGCCGACTACCCGGTTCGCAAGCGCTACAACCTGGACGCCGGAGCGTGAGGGCGTTCGTGCTCGCGGGCGGGCTTGGCACGCGGCTCAAGTCGCGGTTCGGGGATCTGCCGAAGCCACTGGCGCCGATCGGCGGGCGTCCGTTCCTCGCGCATCAGCTCGAATGGCTCGCACGTCACGGGATGAGCGAGGCGGTGTTGTGTCTCGGCTATGGCGCGGAGGAGGTGCGGGCCGTGCTGGGCGACGGGGCCGCGCACGGCGTGCGCCTTCACTACTCCCCGGAACCGGAGCCGCTCGGGACCGGAGGAGCGCTCAAGCTCGCGGCCCGCTTCGTGACCGGACCGGCCGTGGTCGTGAACGGCGACACGCTGGCCGAGGTCGACCCGTGGGCGCTCGAGCGGGCGCGCTGGGAGCGCAACGCGGTTGGCGCGATCGCGCTGTTCCAAGTCACCGCGGTGGCCGAGCGCGGCCGCGTCGAATGCGACGGCGAGGGGCGCGTGCGCCGTTTCGTGGAGAAGGATCCGGATCACCGCGAGCCGGCGTGGGTGAACGGCGGCGTCTACGCGTTCCATCCCAACTTGTGGCAGCGCCTGCCGGAGGCACCGTCCTCCCTCGAGCGCGACGTGCTGCCGGAGCTGGCGCGCGAAGGACGTCTGGTCGGATTCGAGGCGCCGGGCACGTTCTACGACATCGGCACGCCCGAGGAATGGGAGCGGGCCGAGCGGCGCTTCGCGACATGAGCAGCCAGCAGCCGTTCTTCCGCGCCCGCGCGCCGCTGCGGATCTCGTTTTGCGGCGGCGGCACCGACGTCTCGCCCTATCCGGAAGAGCACGGGGGCATGGTGCTGTCGGCGACCATCAACCAATACGCGTACGCGTCGTTGCGGCCGCGCCGCGATTCGCGTCTCACGCTGGCGAGCCTCGACTACGACATCGTGGCGAAGTACGACCACCCGCGGCGCATGCGGCTGGACGGCAATCTCGATCTCATCAAGGCGGTAGTGCGGGCACTCAAGGTTCGCCGCGGCGCCGATCTGTGGTCGCATTCGGACGCCCCACCGGGCTCGGGGCTCGGATCCTCTTCGACGGTCGTGGTCGCGCTGATCGGCGTCTTGCGCGAGTGGCTCGGCCGTTCGCTCACGGGCTACGAGGTCGCCGAGCTCGCGTACCGGATCGAGCGCGTGGACCTCGGGCTCGCGGGAGGCAAGCAGGATCAGTACGCCGCCACGTTCGGCGGCTTCAACTTCATCGAGTTTCATCGCGACGCCACGGTGGTGAACCCGCTGCGCATCCATCCCGACGTGCTCCATGAGCTCGAGTACCGCCTGCTGCTCTGCTACATGGGCCAGACGCGACAGTCGGCGCGCATTATCGAGCGCCAGACCGAGTCTTACCGGCAGGGTCGCGAAGCGGTGGTCGCCGCGCTGGACCGGCTCAAGAGCGAAACGCTGGAGATGAAGAAGGCGCTGCTGCTGGGCCAGGTGGACGCGATCGGTGAGCTCCTGCACCAGGCCTGGGAGAACAAGAAGCAACTGGACGAAGGGATCTCGACCACGCAGATCGACCGTCTCTATCGACTGGCGCGCAAGGAGGGAGCGATCGGCGGGAAGATGCCCGGCGCCGGCGGCGGCGGCTATTTCTTCTTCCTGACGCGATTCGACCGTAAGCATCGCGTCGCCGCCGCGCTCGAGAAACACGGCGGGCAGGTGGTGCCGTTCCAGTTCGAGCGCCGGGGACTGCTCACCTGGTCCTCGGGTACCCGGCACAAGACCCGCGCGCGCTGACATGCGCATCGCGCTGGTCGGGCCGTTGCATCCCTGGCGCGGCGGACTGGCGCAGTACCTGGGACTGCTCGGCGAGGCGCTGGTGTCACGCGCCGAGGTGCGCGGCGTCACGTTCACGCGCCAGTACCCCGGGCTGCTGTTCCCAGGCCGGAGCCAGTTGGATCCCGCGGCCGAGCGCCCGCGCTTCCCGGCCGAAGCGCTGCTGGATTCGATCGCGCCGTGGAGCTGGCGCCGCACGGCGGCGCATCTCGAGCGCTTCGCGCCCGGGCTCGTGGTGATGAAATGGTGGATGCCGTTCTTCGGACCCGCCTTCGCTTCGTCGGTCGGGCCGCTGCGGCGGCGCGGCACCCGGGTCGTGCTGGTGTGCGACAATCTCGTCGCCCACGAGCCGCGCCCATTCGACGCCGCATTCACCGCCTGGATGCTGCGCAACTCGGACGGCTACCTCGTGATGTCAGACAGCGTAGAACGCGATCTCGACCGCCTCAAACCGGGCGCCCCAAGACGGCGGGTGGCGCATCCGTTCTACGCGCAGTTCGATCGCGGGCGCTACACGCGCGCGAGCGCACGCGCCAAGCTCGGGCTCACCGGCGACGTCGCGCTGTTCTTTGGCTACGTCCGGCGTTACAAGGGGCTCGATACGTTGCTGGCAGCGTGGCGCCTGGTTCGGGAGCGCCGGCCCGCGACACTGATCGTCGCCGGCGAGTTCTACGAGGACGCAGCACGCTATCGAGCCTTGGCGGCGGCCGCGGGTGGTGAGGCCGCGGTGTGGCTGCTGGACCGCTACATCCCGGACGAGGACGTGGAGGCGCTGTTCAAAGCCGCCGACGTCGTCGTCCTGCCGTATCGCTCGGGGACGCAGAGCGGCGTGACGCACGTCGCGTATGCGCTCGGGGTGCCGGTGATCACGACCGACGTCGGTGGGCTCGCGGAGATCGTGCGCCCAGGCGAGACCGGGCTCGTGACGGCCCCCGAGGATCCGCACGCGCTCGCGCAGGCGATCGTGCGGTTCTTCGAGCAGGATCTCGGCGCGCGAATGCGCGAGCCGATTGCGGCGTTGCGCCGCGCGCACTCGTGGGAGGCGCTCGCCGATCAGGTGCTCGGGCTCGGTGACGAGCTGAAGCCGACGCGGGGGTGGCGGTGAGCGCTCCGCAGACCGTCGCCATCAGGCCGCGCGCCGTTCCAGCGAGTCGCCTGCGTACGTCACGCTGGATTCTGCTGACGGCACTGGTCGCGTATGCGCTCACGGGTGGTGGGCGAGTGGTGGGGAGCGACGAGGTGACGATGCTCGAGCTCTCGCGCGCGCTCGGGCGCGGAGCGATCGCGGTCCCCGAGGGAGCGACGCTGCAGGGTCCGGACGGTCGGCACTATTCGAAGAACGCCGCGGGCCAGGCCGTCCTGGCGCTGCCGCTGGTCGCGATCGGCGAAGCGGCGTCGCGGCTCGCCGGCCTGCCGTCCCGGACGCGAGCGCTCGCGGTGCGCGCGGTCGCGTCGTTCTTCAACGCCGCCGTGACCGCGATCCTGCTCGCTGGTTTCTATCTCCTCGCACGCTGGCTGGGTATCGGCGTCGTCGCGGCGGTGGCCGCGACGCTCGGGCTCGGCTTCACGACGCCGCTCTGGGTCTACGCCAAGAGCTTCATGGCGGAGCCGCTCCAGGCGCTCGGACTCCTGGCGGCCGTGGTCGGCGCCGCGCGGGCGCGCACGCCGCAGGGTGCAACGCTCGCCGCGGTCGGAATCGCTCTCGCCGTCTCGGTCAAGCTCAGCATGCTGCCGCTGGTGTTGCCATGCTTGATCGGATTCGCGATCCAACGGCCGGTGCTTCCATTGGTACCGTGGATCGGGCTCGCGGCGGCGCTCGGCGGCCACGTCGGCTACAACCTGGTGCGCTTCGGATCGCTGTGGGAAACCGGCTACGGCGCGCAGGCGACCGTGTCCGCCTACACGACCCCGCTGCTCGTGGGTCTCTATGGATTGTTGTTTTCGTCCGGGAAGGGCGTGGCGTGGTTCGCGCCGCTGGTCTGGCTCGCACCGGCCGGCTGGGTCGCCGCGTGGCGCGGCGGACGAGCGACGGAGAACGCGGAATCGACGCCCGCGCGCGCGGCACGCGCCGCAGCGTCGATCGGGCTCGTCGTCTGGCTCGTCGCCCTGCTGCTCTACGCCCGCTTTCAGCACTGGGCGGGAGACGGCTCGTTCGGCCCGCGATATCTGGTTCCGGCTCTGCCGATCGCGTTCCTGTTCGTCGCGTTCGCGCTCGACCGGGCCTCGCGAGTCCGCCGCGCGATCGCTGTGGGGCTCGCAGTCGTCGGGCTCCTGGTTCAGGTCGGTGGCGTGGCGATCTACTTCGGCGCGCAGATGCGGGAAGCCGGCGACTATCCCTACACGTTGCCGCTCGACCATCCGCGCTTCATGCATGACAGCCACTTCAATCCTGCGTTCAGTCCGATCGCCGGCCACTGGCGAATGCTGTGCCGGAATCTCTCCGAGCACCTGCGCGGCGAGGCGCCGCGCGTCGCCGAGGGCGGCGTCGTGGATCCGCGAATCGGGGTCAGTCCCGAGAACCAGCGCCAGCTCCTCCACGGGCTCGACTTCTGGTGGCTCTACGTCGGCTACGTCGGGATGCCGCGCGCCCCGGCCTACGCGGCGGTGCTCGGGTTGCTCGCGGTGTTGATCTGGGCGCTGATGCGGCTCGCCGCCGCCGCCCGCGCCGAGGCGCGAGCTTGAGAACGCTGGCGGTCGTCGTGCTCAACTGGAATGGTCTCGGTGACACGCGAGCGCTGCTGCCGACTCTCGAACGCTGCCGCCTGCCGGAGGGGTGGCAGGCGCGGGTGCTCGTGGTCGACAACGGATCGAGCGACGGCTCGGTCGCGGCGATTCGCCGGGAGTTTCCCGCCGTCGAAGTCCTGGCGCTGCCCGAGAACCGTCGTTTCGCGGGCGGCAACAACGAGGGGCTCAAGCACGTCTTGGCCGCCGGCGCGGACGCCATGATGCTGCTCAACAACGACACGGAGGCCGACCCGGGACTCTATGATCGCCTCCTGCTGGCGCTCGAGCAGGATCCAACCGCGGGAGCGGCGGCGCCTCTCATCTATTTCGCAGCGCCCAGCCGATCGATCTGGTATGGCGGAGGCACGCTGGTCCCTGCGCTCGGATTCGCTGCCCATCGGGGTCTGAGGAAGAAGGACGAAGGCCAGTATCGGTCGGTCGAGTCGACCGGCTATCTCAC
>DASQFU010000063.1:0-7571 GCA_035632955.1 Candidatus Limnocylindria bacterium | reverse complement strand
GCATTCCACGCCGGGCCCTCGCGCGGCCACCATAGAGGGCGCCTGCACACAGTAACGCGCGCGCATTCGCGATTGAAAGTGAGATTCGTGTAAACACGTCGGACGGGTGGGGTGCCGCGAACTCAGCAAGAGGCTTCGCCGTCGCAACCTTAGAGGCGCAATTACAGGTTGGGATTTACCGGAACCGGACGAAGCGTTTCGTCGCCGTGCCGGACCCATCGGAGATTCGCGCGAAATACACGGCGCCTGGCACGTCGCGGCCATCCTGGTCCCGGCCGTCCCATTGCACGAGGTGCGCTCCTGGCATGGGCGCGACGAAATCCTGCTCCCACACTCTGCGCCCGGCGACGTCGTAGATCCGAAGCTTCACGGCGCTCGGGGCGGACGCGACCAGCACCTCGAAGATCTGGCGGCCATTGCCGGGATTCGGCACCACGCGGCCAAGCGAGAGTCGGCTCGGCACCGGCCCGCTCGCATTGCCTTCGACGATCGTGAGATCGCTGAAAACCGGAACGCCCACTTGTCGCTCGAGGAGACCGCTCGGCCATAGCACTTCGACCGTGTCCACGATCGAGGCGCCGTCGAGACCGAAGACAACGGTGCCTGCCGCGTCACTGTCGAGCTCGCGGGTCTGTGAAACGCCGTGCGCGGCGACTCGCACGCGCGCGCCAACACCGAATCGATTCGAGACCTGACCGCGAAGCGTCAGGCGCAGGAACCGCGCGCGGTCGAGGTCGTTACGTAACAAGTCGTTCGCGCCAAAGTTCGCGAAATAGATGTCCTGGTCGCCGTCGGCATCGTAGTCACCCGGAACCGTGGCCCCATGGTTCGAAGACGGAGTTGGCAGTAGGGTGGAGACATCCGCGAACGTCCCGTCTCCTTCGTTTCGGAGCAGTGTGCTGCGGGTGCCACTGATCATCAATAGATCGAGGTGAGCGTCGCCATCGTAGTCCAGCCACCGGCAGCGGACCTCCCTGTACGTGCCCGCCAACGGCCCTGACGTGATGTCGGTGAACGAAAAGCCGCCATCGTTGCGCAGCAATCGGTTGCCGGTGGTTCTCACCAGATACAGGTCGAGATCGCCGTCGTTGTCGAAGTCTGCCCACTGAGCATCAAGACCGTCCGTCCCCGCAAGCACTCCGCTCGTGACGTCAGTGAAACCGGCATCGCCGTCGTTGCGCAGCAGCATGCCCTCCTGAACCAGATACAGGTCCGGATCGCGGTCGTTGTCCAGGTCCGCCCAGCGTGCGGGTCCCAAGCGCGCCAGCGCGGGCGGCGTGACGATCGTGAAGCCGCCGGTCCCGTCGTTGCGAACCAGTTGATTGCCATTCGCATCATTAGACAGGTAGCAATCGACGTCGCCGTCGCGATCGAAGTCCACCCAGGAGCCCTCGGCTCCGCCCCCGTTGCCGGCTAGCGCGGGATGGAAAACCCGGACGAACGTCCCGTTATCGTTGCGCAAGAGCTGATTGGTGGCGCCGAGATAGACGAGGTACAGATCGAGATCGCCGTCACCGTCCACGTCCACCCGGTTCACCGAGCGCCCGAGGGCGAATCCGGAACCTCCTTCGATGTCCCCCGACTCGACCCGCGGCTCATGGGTGGCGCTCGGGTGGCCGACATCCCCTTCGACTGCAACCTCCGGCAATGCGACTTCGCTGAACCCGGTTGCACCGTCGTTCTGGAACAGACGCGACGGCGCACTGCCGTTCATCACGAACAGATCCAGATCCCCATCTCCGTCCATGTCGCCCCAGGCCGCGTCGAGCCCATAACCCTCGTCGCCGAGGTCGGCCCACCTGGCCACCAGCCGATCGTCCGGGTCCACGGAATCAGTGCTGGAGCGTAGGCGGAGCCAGCCACCGTAGAGCACCGGCAGCGTGCCGCCGAAGAACACGCCGTCCTGGGCGAGCCCAGCTCGACCTGACGGCAAGTAGGTCAAACTGACGATCTGAAGATATTCGTGGCCGCCACTGTCGTCGGCGGTGGGACTCCAGAGATTGTTCTGCGACGAAGGCTGTGGTCCGGATGGGACGCCAGCATCGTTCGTAACCTGTCGCTCGGTGAACATGACTTCGAGCTGCTCGCGCCGATCGCCCCGTATCCCCCACGCTTGAAACGGAACCGGCCTTCGACCCTGGAACGTATACCCGCGGCCGGACGCCGGCGGGGCTCCGGAAGCCAGCTCGCGCCGAAAATATTGATAGGCAGACTGCGTTCCGTCGAAACGCAGCTCGACGGTCTGGAAACGCTCGGGTGCGAGCGCGGCGCCCGGGCACAGTGCGAGGTCGTCAGGAGTGGCGGCGATACTCGAGCCCGACCATCGGCAGCCGGTGTCGAAGCCGCCTTCGTAGAAGCGGCCGCCCCAGTTCACGCCCGCGAAGGGACGGCGATGGACGTTGTCGACGTTGAGATATTCGATCGCCGACACGCCTCGGAACGTGGCGTCTGTGAACCCCACCGAGACCGTGCCCGGGTCATGCACGTCAGCTCGTGTCTTGGCCGTGACCGAGAGACCGTCATCGTCGGTGACGGTCAGGGTGACGTCGAACAAGCCCCCTGACGAGTACGTGTGGCTCACGATTGGGCCGCTCGCCGTCGGCTGACCGTCGCCGAAATCCCAGACATACGACGCGATCGAGCCGTCATCATCCGCCGAGCCCATAGCGTTGAACGTGAGCGGCTCGTTGACGGCGCCGAGGTAGATAATGGGGCCAGGATCGGCCTCGGGTAGCGAGGGGACGTTCTGGAATCCCCGAGCATGTGCCTCGCGAGCGTTCAGCACGTACTGCTTCAAGAGGCGAAGATTCGTCAGGCGATCGCCGGCATCGGGACGACCGCCGACGATGAACGCCACGACCACGCTCTGCGTATCGCCGGGCGCCATCGTGAACGGCCCGGTGCTCAGCATGAAACGCCGGTCGGCTGGCTTGTCGTCCAGGCATCCCGTTTGGTAGATCGGATCGCCGCTGGCTTCAAAATGCGTTTCCACGCCGCAGTTCCGCGGCGCCAGTTCCGGCAGCACGCCGGCGAGACGCAGATAGCTTTCTCGCGAGCTCATCGGCTCGTTGAAATTCTTCAGCAGTCGCCCGAACGATGTCATCTCGAGCGTGTCTCCGGCAACAGTCGGCCCCTGGAGAACGGCACATCCAAACGCCGGCGAATCTGAGCCGTAGACCGCGTCGATACTGTTGTCGTATGCGAAACCGAGGTCGAGAGTGGTATCGCAGCCCACCAGATCGTTCGCCGCGCCGCCGAGATCGGCGTCGAACCAGAACCCGACGAAGGCGTCTTCGAGCAGGTTCGTGCCTTTGTTCAGGATCTCGAATCGAACGAACATCGTGCGGCCGAGCGCGCCGCCCCGGTCGTAGCCAAATACGCTCTGCCGAACTTCGACCGCGAGCGGCGCAGTGCCGCCAGCGTTGTTCGTGTGCCGCGTCACGACCGCGTCGTTGTAGACGCACCAGAGCGTTTGGTCGGCGAGCAGAAGCGGCTGGCCTTGGCCATCGACAGGCGCACCGAGCGCCGACGGCCAGCTCGCGTAGTCGAGATTGTTGGCGGTGTTGTCGCCGGTCTTGATCCGGTACACCCTGTGCGCTGGATCGCTTTCGGTGGGATCCAAAGGCAGGCCCGATGGCCCAAGCGGACCTGCAGCGTATTCGTGAACGTAGTCGGCGGTCGTAACGAGCGTGTCGCCGCTCACTCGCGCGCCGATCCACAGACCACTCGCGAACAGGACGCTCTTGCCCGAACCCTTGGGCCACTCGAGCCCGGCTTGGCTCGGCAGCAGAAAGCCGTGACCGAGTGCGCCGAAGTTGCTGACGGCCAGCCGCGTCTCGTTCGCGTCGAAGAAAGCGGCGGTGTCACGGCGCGCAGGCTGCTGCGGAGAAGCGGCTTGGTTGAGCTCGGCCGCGACCGGAAGATTTCCAACGACGAGCGCCGACAGGATCAGGAGCAGAACACGCGGCAACGTATTCATACCTTCGACCCTACAACTCGATCCTAGGGGCGTAAAGCGCGGGCGCGACGCTGATAGAGATAGGAGACGCCGAGCAACGCCGCGCCCACCACGATCGCCGTCAGAAAGCGCCAGAACACGTCCACCTGCGCGAGATCGAAGAGCGTGAACTTCAGCACCGTGACGCCGAGCAGGCCAAGCGCGAGCCAGCGGGCATAGGCGGATCCGAGTTTCCAGCCGATCGCGAGCAGGACGCCGGCTTGCACCGTCCAGGCCGCGCTGGTCAGGGCCGATGCCAGCATGCGGACGCGCAGGATCTGGTCGCGCGCCCGTGGCGGCCCGGCCCAGCGGCCGTCCGATCCTTCGAAGGCGTGCGCCAAGTGTCGGGCTTCGCCGGTCGCCCAGACCATGCACAAGAGATTGACGACCAGCGTCCACGCTCGGGAGAGGAGTTGCTCGCCCGCCGGCAGTCCGGGCCGGGCGCGCGCCAGCATCGTCGCCGCGGAGACCAGCACGATCAGGGCGATCAGGTTGCGCACGCCGTTCGGGTAAAACACCGGCAGCCGGGCGATCGACCAATCGTGCTCGATCGCGAACAGCAGCATCACCGCCCCGAGCGCGCTGACGACGTAGCCGCAGAACCGCAGCCACCAACCTTTGGCGCGCAGCCCGAGCCATACGAGCACGGCGCCCTCCGTGCACCAGGCGACCGCCAGATTGTCGTGGCGGGCGACCGCGGCGACCCCGATCGTGAAGAACAGGATGGCCGCGCCGGTCAGCGGGCGCCACAAGTCCTCGTCCGCGCGCCGCGGCTCGACCCACAGAGCGGCCGTCAGGTAGACCACCGCATGCGCGAACATGAGGACCGCTCCTTGGATCGGACCGATCTCGCGCAGGAACGTCGCCGACACCACCAGCACGCAAAACGGTGAGATCGCGACCACCGCCAGCTCGGCCGGCCGCACGGGTTCCGTGACGGCCGCCCAGCGCGGCAGCATGGCGAGCCCGAGCAGCGTGAACAGCGCCGAGAGCCCCCCCTGAATGCCCCAACCGTGCGCTTGGTCGTCGAACGTCGCCACCCACGTGATGGTCGTGAGCAGCATCGCCGTCAGATTGAGGGCGCCCCAGCCGGCGCGTGCGGCCAACGCGAAGACCGCGAGGTCCACGAACGCCAGATAGCCGAGCAACCCGCCGGGGGAGAGCGAGAAGCCACGCAGCGGCATCCAGGCGGCCAGCAGTTGCGGCAGGAACGCGCCGATCACTCCGAGCACGGCGACCGTCTGAGCCCGGTAGCGAAGCCCCGCGATCGAGGCCATAAGCGAGGTCGCGCACAATCCGGCGAACGCCACGCGCATGTCGAGCACGCGCAGGGTGAAGTGCCCGAGATAGAGTGAGAGATAAACGATGCCGAACCCGACGCCGATCAGGGCATGGCCGAACGCGGGCACGCTGCGCGCCGTGCGATCGCCGCGCCAGATGAATCCGAGACCGAGTGCGGCCCCCGCGGCGACCAACCAGCCAGGGCCGAGTCTTCCGGTCGTGTAGCTCCACAGGATCAGGAAGAAGACGCCGAGCAGCAGCAGGACCGAGCCGATGTTCTGGAGCCACACGCCGCCGATCAACTGCTCGATCCGCGCGCTGTCGTCACGCTCAGCCGTCTTCGGATGCGAAACCGGCTTCACCGCTGGTGTTGGAACGGGAGGCGGCTCCAACGGCGCGACCGGCGGGACCGCGCGCGAGATCGGGATCGGATCCGGCGGCGGCTCGGCCTTGGGAGCCTCCGCGGAAGGCACGGCGCTGAGCGGAACGCCTCCGCGCTCGTGCTTGAGCTCCAGCAGCGCGACACGCTCACGCAGTTGCCGCACGTCGCGCCGCAGCCCGAGCAGCGCGCCAATCGCGAGCATCGGCGCGACGACGACCACCAGACCCAGGATCAACCACAAGATCACGTCGGTCGAATCCTTCGCCGGCTCGCGTGGAGCCGCGGTTGGGTCAGCGTGGCGCTTTCGCCTCCGCGGCGCGCCCACTCGAGAAGTACGCCTGCGACAGGCGCCGCATCAGCTCGTCGCGCCGGTCGTAGAGTCGCTTGCGAGGGCGAGGCGCGTGACGCGCCAGTGCATGAGCCGTGAGCAGCGGCAGGGCGATGGTCGTGTCGCAATAGACGATCACCGTGCCGGGAAGCTGGTCCGGATCGATCTTGCCCCAGCTCACGGCTTCGGCGGGCGTTGCTCCGGAGAGACCGCCGGTGTCCGGACGTGCGTCGGTGACCGCGAGGAAATAGTCGTGACCCTTCTCGGCGATCCCGAGCACTTCCTGGATCTGCGGCTCGGTCTGGAGCACGAAGTTCTTCGGGCTACCTCCGCCCAGCACGAACACCGCGCTCTTGCCGCTGGCGGATTTCGCATCCCAGACGATCGCCGCGGTCTCGTTGACGTCGGCGTTGACGTCGAAGCGCAGCCGGTTGCCCTCGAGTGCCTTGGCCGCCACGTTCATGCCGATCGACGAGTCGCCGGGCGAGGACGTGTAGATCGGCACGCCGAACTCGTGCGCGGCGGACAGCAGCGAGCGACGCTCGAGCCCGAGCGCGGCCTCGCGGGCCTTCACGTATTTCCCGCACAGGTAGTGGAACTCGGCCGTGCTCATGTCGCGCTGGAACTCGGGAGTGGAGATGATCTCGCGAAAGAAGGCGTCGGTGTCGAGCAGCACCGAGTAGTCGAAGAACACGTCGTAGATCCGCACCACTCCGTGCTCGCGCAGCTCGACGTCGTCGGCCTGAAAGGTGCCGCGATGCATCGCCAGGCCCAGGCCGAAATGCGTGTCGTGGTAGAGATTCGCGCCGGTCGAGACGATCCAGTCGACGAAGCCCGCCTCGAGCAGCGGGATGACGCAGCTCATCCCGAGTCCGGCCGGCGTCAGCGCGCCGGTCATCGACAGCCCCACCGTCACGTCGGGGGCGAGCATGCGCTGGGTGAAGAGTTGGGCCGCCTCCCGCAAGCGCGCTCCGTTGTAGGCGAGGAACGCCTGCTCCACCAGATCGGCCGCGGTTTCCTTGCCGGTGATCGCCTGCGGATCGATGCGGGGCCCGGTCAGGAAGCCCTGGGACTTGCGATGGGTCATGAGCGCGCTCCGGACGCGACGGAAACGAACGGCGCGCAGAATAGACTACAAGGTGGTCGGACGCACCTGGAATGCCGGCACTGACGCCGGCGGCTCCGGTGTGAAGTCCTCGCCGGGGTTGATGAAGCGATCGAGCTCGAAACGGTACTGCTTCTCGTAGAGTTGGCGGTAGCGACCGTCGCGGGCCAGTAACTGGTCGTGCGTGCCGCGCTCGACGATCTCGCCCTCCTCGATCACCAGGATCTGGTCGGCGCTGCGGATGGTCGAGAGTCGGTGCGCGATCACGAACGTCGTTCGCCCGCGCCGCAACGCCCGCAACCCGTCCTGGATCATCGCCTCGCTCTCGCTGTCGAGGCTGGAGGTCGCCTCGTCCAGGATCAGGATGCGTGGGTTGGCGAGGATCGCGCGGGCGATCGCCACCCGCTGGCGCTGCCCGCCGGACAGCCGCACGCCGCGCTCGCCCACCACGGTGTCGTAGCTCTTCTCGAACTTCTGC
>DASQFU010000062.1:0-3698 GCA_035632955.1 Candidatus Limnocylindria bacterium | reverse complement strand
CCACGCGGCGATGACCAGGAGGACCAGCAACAGCAGGCGCATGATCGGATCCCTCCGCTCTTGGTCCCCGCCTCGTGCGGGAACGCGTGCACCCTAACCCGACCTCCTCATCAACGCCACGGGCGTTGGCCCATAAAGAGGCGAGCGGGCAGTCGACGTCGCGGTGAGCGTGCGGCCGCGCGGGAAGGTTCGGCAAGCGCGATCTTCGTGTGGGTGTTTTCGGTGGCGTCGAGGGTCACGGCAACCGCAACGCGAGTCGACATACCGAAGCGTTCTCGTGAATAATCCAGCCAATAACCGGTTGTAGCGGACGGCGCTGCGCGCCGCCGCTGAACCAGAGGCGTATTGCATCTGATCGAGTGATCCAGGATCGCGATGAAGCTTGCACATCAAGACCGCGAAAAACCAGGGCGAGTAGACGGAACACTTGTCGCGCTCTCTGAATGCCGCATATCAAGACCCCCTGCGTTCGAGGGTGGGGTGGAGATCGTGGTCGCAGGTCAAGCGCCGCGCGGATTCTCAGCCCGTCTCAGCGAACATCTCGGCGTGTGTCTAAAGATCGGGGCGTCACACAGCGTCACGAGCGATGGTCGACGCCTCGTCTATCCTGCCGATTCGATATGCGTCAGGTTTCCAGTGTCCTGCGTCTGCAACGGACCTTCGTCACTCGCTCACGGGACCCGGGCCGCGGACGCCCTTGGCTTCGTCCGGCCACTTCACGTCGCCGCCGGTTTCCGGGTAACGGCGAAACGAGAGATAGAAATAGGTCGCGGCGATCGCGTACAGCACCGCCGTCGCATAGAACGGCACCGCGTAGCCGAAGCGCTGAATGACGGCGCCGCTCAACGTCGCGCTCGCCGCCCAGCCGATGTTCCACACCAGGTTCATGAGGCTCGTCGCCCGCGCGCGGAGCGAAGCCGGCAGCACCTCCATGACGAAGGCGCTGGCCAGGGGAATCGAGGCCTGCATCAGCGTCGCCCGTAGCCAGAACGCCGCGACCGCCACTCCGAGATGGTTCTCCGCACCGAGGCTGACGAGAAAGGGCAGCGATAGCAGCTCGGCTGCGGTCGCCGTTCGGAGCTTGCCGAACCGTCGCGCGATCGCCGGGCCGGCGAGCGCGGCGATCGCGGTGGAGATCTGCGCTACCGAGAAGAACACGCCGATCTGACCGCTCGAGCAGTCGAAGCGCTGCGCGAAATAGAGGTTCATGAACGGGATCACCAGCCCTGCGCCCGCGCCGATCAGAAATGCGTTGACGCCGATCGGAAGGAGCTGGCCGATCGCACGCCGCTGCCCCGGCTGATCGACGTGGACGATCGGCGCCTCCCGGGCGCCGCGCAACGCAAGCAGCGGAATCAACGAAGCCAGACCGATCATGCCGCCGGCGACCAGCGTGAGTCGCGAGGCCGCGAGCGGAGCGGGATGGAGCATCTCCGGCAGTACGTCGGCGAGCCCTGGCAGCCAGCCTCCCAGCAAGCTGCCGGCGACGCCGGCGAGCAGCTCGATGGCGAAGAAGGAGCTGAAGAGCAGCGTGCGCTCGCGGGCGGCGGAGTGCTCGGTCAGGAACGGCGCCGCCGCCACCGCCAGCAGCGACTGGCCGACGCCGGCGACGAAGCTCGCGGCGAGGATGGCTTCCGGTGTCGTGGCCAGCGAGCGGGAGAGCAGGCCGATGCCGTCGAACGCGCCGCCGAGCAGGAGCGTCCGTCTCCGGCCCCAGCGGTCCGCGAGCAGGCCGCCCGGCAGCGCCGCGAGCGCGAGCCCGATTCCTCCCCAGGACACGGCGCTGCCGATGAACGCCTCGCGAAAGCCGAGGTCACGGAGATAGAGATTGAACAGGACCGAGTGCACGCCATGGCCGACCCAGGACAGAAACGTGGCGAGCAGGAACCAGCGCGCGGGCCGCGAGAACGCGGCGGCGGATTCGCGGTAGTCGCGCAGCGAGCTCGCGAGCACCCGCATGCTCCTCCATGAGCGGGCGGCGGCTCAGGAGAGCCGCCGCGGAGAAACCCTCGCCCGACTCGGGGCTTAGCTGGCGGCGTTCACCGTGTCGCGGATCTCGGTCTTCGGGCTCGACTCGCCGTAGGCGCGGATCAGCGGCTCGAACGCGGCTGGCGTCATGGCGATCAGCACCCGCGCGATCGTCGTCCCGGCGTTCTCGACCGCGTGCGGAACGCGGCCATCGTAGTGGCAGGCGTCGCCTTCCTCGAGCACGATCACGTGGTCACCGCAGCTCAGTCGCAGCCGGCCTTCGAGACACATCACGATCTCTTCGCCGTGATGGAAGTGGCGCTTCTGTCCCGCCGAGAGATCCGGCGGCAGCTCGGCCAGCACCAGCTCGAGATTGCGCTTGGGCTGCGCCGAAAGCAGCTCGACTCTCGACGTGTTGCCGCCAACGTGGATGCGAGGCCGGTCGGCCGCTCGGACCACATGCGGGACCTGGTCCTCTTCCACCACGAGATAGGCGACCGAGGTGTCGAGCGCACGGGCCAGGACCGCGAGCGTCGCGAGCGAGGGAGAGGTGCGGCTGTTCTCGACCTGGCTGATGAAGCCCTTGGAGAGGCTGCTGCCCTCGGCGAGCTGCTGGACCGTAAGGCCCCGACGGAGCCTGAGATCGCGGATCTTCTTACCCAGCTGCATGAGGGCTCTCCCGGGGGCGGCGGCAAGGTGTGAATAGCGACAGGAGGTCATTAGGCTAAGCGAGATCGACGGGACTGTCAATGACCGGAGCCTCCGCATCCGCGTCGTTCCAGCGCCTGGAATCACTCGTCCGGCTCGCGCGCCGGGTCGCGCCGAGGAACTGAAGCTGATAGAGCCGGTAGTAGATCCCGCGCTGAGCGAGTAGCTCCGCATGCGTGCCGAGCTCCCGGACCCGGCCGCGATGGAGCACGACAATGCGATCCACGTCCTGGATGGTCGAGAGACGATGGGCGATCACGAGACAGGTGCGGCCCTGCATCAGCCGGCGCAACGCATCCTGAATCTGCGTCTCGGTCTGTGTGTCCACGCTCGAAGTCGCCTCGTCGAGGATCAGCATGCGTGGGTCGTGGGCCAGCGCGCGCGCGAACGCCAGCAGCTGGCGCTGACCGGCGGAGAACGTCGCGCCGCGCTCCTGGACCACCGCCTGGTAGCCGCCCGGAAGGCGCTCGATGAACTCGTGCGCATGCACCTCGCGCGCCGCGCGCTCGAGCACGGCGTGACCGAGGCTGGGATCGCCGAGCCGGAGATTGCTCTCGATCGTTCCGGAGAACAGGAACACGTCCTGCAGCACGAGCCCCATCCGGCGCCGGAGCGTCGTGACGTCCCAATCGCGCACATCGCGGCCGTCGACGCGGATGGCGCCGCGTTGCGGATCGTAAAAGCGCAGCAGCAGGCTGGTCAGCGTGCTCTTGCCGGCCCCGGTCGCGCCGACCAGCGCCACCTTCTCTCCCGGCTCGATCCGGAACGACACGTCCTCGAGCACCCAGTCCTGGTTCTGGTAGGCGAACCACACGTGATCGAGCTCGATCCTTCCCGCGAACTCGCCCGGCGCGACCGGGGGCGATGCGGGCGCCACTTGCGGCTCGACCGAGGGGTCCACCGGCCGGTCGAGCAGATCGAAGATCCGCTCCGACGAGGCCATGGCCTGCTGGAGCAGGTTGTACTTCTCACTCAGGTCCGAGATCGGACGGAAGAACCGCTGCGTGTACTGGATGAACGCG
>DASQFU010000061.1:0-2582 GCA_035632955.1 Candidatus Limnocylindria bacterium | reverse complement strand
ACCGAGATGCCGCCCGCCGCCATGCCGACGGTCACGGACGCCCAGATCGCCGCGATCGTGGTCGCCGCCAACAGCGCGGACATCGAGAACGCCAAGCTTGCGCAGTCCAAGAGCCAGAATGCGGAGGTCAAGAAGTTCGCGACCCTCATGATGACGGATCACGGCTCGGTCAACGACAAAGCGGTGGCCCTGGTCACCAAGCTTGGAGTCACGCCCGAGGAAAACGAGACCAGCCGCAACCTGAAGAGCAGTCAGGAGGCGATGCGCGCCACGTTGAGCGGCAAGTCGGGCGCCGAGTTCGACGCCGCGTACGCGGACAACGAGGTGACGTATCATCAGTCCGTGCTCGACGCGCTGGACCAGACGTTGATCCCGAGCGCGCAGAACGCGGAGCTCAAGCAGCTCCTGATCGACACCCGCCCGGCGTTCGTCGCGCACATGGATCACGCGAAGCAGCTCCAGGCCAAGGTGACCGCTCCCTAGGCGGATGATCCCCGGGAGCGGAGCGGGCGCGCGAGCCCCGATGCGCGCCGCTCCGCTTCTCCTTTTGCCGCTCGTGGGCCTCGCTCGTTTGTCGCTCGCGGTTGTCGCTTGTGCGTCACTCGCGGTCCTCGCCGGCTGCGGCGGGGGCTCACGGCCGACGCATCATGTCGTCGTCATACGTGGATTCCAGTTCGATCCCGCGGCGCTCACGGTCGCGATCGGCGACACGATCGAGTGGCGGAATCGAGACATCTTCCCGCACACCTCGACGGCGGACGACGGCGCCTGGGACTCCGGGAATCTGCCGGCCGACACGGCGTGGAGCACCGTGATCGCGCGTCCCGGCGCCCATGCCTACCACTGCTCGTATCATCCGAACATGAAGGCCCAGCTCGACGCCCGTTAGCTCTCGACGGTCCTGCGCCGAGCGAGCACGGCGTCCAGTGAATAGGCCCCCGCGCCGGTGAAGAACAGCGCGAGAAACGGCACCGCGAAGATCAGCGCCAGCTCCTTCTTCGGCCACGGGTCGGCCGCGTGATGGACGAACACGGCGACCAGGAAGAAGACGGTCGGCGGGATCACGGCGAGACGCGTGAACAGACCTAGAATTACCGCCAACGCGCACACCACCTCGGCGAAGACGACCAGCGCGAGACTCGCCGGCGATCCGATCCCGAGCGGGTCCGAGAACGAGGCGGTGCGCTCGCCGAAGCCCATGAGCTTTCCCCAGCCATGACCATAGAGCAGCAGTCCTGCGCCGCCGATGCGCAGGATCAAGAGTCCGAGCGACGGATTCATGGAACGCCTCCACGTGCCTGATGGATGCCTGCGGCCCACGCCACATCCTTCCATGCCGGACGCGTTCATGCCAGCGATCCGCGAGCGACTCGGCGAGCGACATGTGCGAGCGGCATGCGTTGACGCTTCGCGAGCCCTGCGAGTAGCCTGTCCTCCCGTTGCATCCGATTCCGTCCGGCACCAGGAGAAACACCCTTGAGCACCGCGAAAGAAGTCCTACCGCCCCTTCTAGGGCACAACGCGAACCTCGCCGACTACGAGTCGACCTACCGCTCCTACGACTGGAAAGAGGCGGAAAAGAGCTTCGACTGGCACCGCACCGGCAAGATCAACATGGCGCACGAGTGCATCGATCGGTGGGCGTTGGGGGACCGCAGGGCCAAGCGCGCCCTCATCTATAGCGACGGCGAGCAGGTGAAGACGTACACGTTCGAGGACCTGATGCGGCTCTCGAACCGGTTCGCCAACGCCCTGGTGCGGATGGGTGTGCAGCGCGGTGATCGCGTGTTCGTGTTTCTGCCCAGAGTGCCGGAGACCTACATCGGCATTCTCGGCACGCTCAAGGTCGGCGCGATGCCGAGTCCCCTGTTCGAGGCGTTCATGACCGACGCCGTGCGCGACCGCATGAAAGACGCGGGCGCCGTGGCACTGCTCACGAACCGCCACTTGCTCGAGCGCGTGCCCGAGAACGACTTGCCCGATCTCCGGCACGTCGTGCTGGTCGGCGACCGCGGCGACCTCGCCGGTGACCGCTACCACGTCTTCGACGAGGAGATCGAGACTGCGAGCGACCGCTTCGAGCCGGCATGGCTCGAGCGCGAGGACCCGCTGATCCTCCACTACACATCCGGCTCGACCGGGAAGCCGAAGGGGGCGCTGCACGTCCAGAACGCGATGATCGGCCACTACATGACCGGCCGCTGGATCCTGGACCTCCGCGACGACGACATCTACTGGTGCACTGCGGATCCCGGCTGGGTGACCGGGACGTCGTACGGGATCTTCGCGCCGTGGCTCAACGGCGCGACCAACGTCATTCGTGGCGGCCGGTTCGATCCCGACGCGTGGTACTCGACCATCGAGCAACTGAAGGTGACCGTGTGGTACTCGGCGCCAACCGCATTCCGCATGCTGATGGCGGCCGGCGAGCAAGTGGCCGCGAAGTACGACCTCTCGTCGCTGCGGCACGTGCTCTCGGTCGGAGAGCCGCTCAATCCCGAAGTCGTGCGTTGGGGCTGGCGGGTCTACCAGCGGCGAATCCACGACAACTGGTGGATGACCGAGACCGGGCATCAGTTGAT
>DASQFU010000060.1:0-13245 GCA_035632955.1 Candidatus Limnocylindria bacterium | reverse complement strand
CCGCGGCGCCGCCGTTCCGGCCGCCGAAGCCGTGAAATGGTACAGTGCCGCGTTCCTCGTCAGGGACGTGGCCGGGTAGGACCCGCACGGTCGCCGGGGACGTTCCGGAGCTTCCCACTCCTCGAATCAATTCCATCATGGCCCGCCTGCGCATCTGCTTCGTCACCTCCGAGCTCGCGCCGTACGCCAAGACGGGCGGGCTCGCCGACGTTTCGGCGGCCCTGCCGCGCGAGCTGCACCGCCTCGGCCACGACGTCCGGGTGTTCCTGCCCTTCTATCCGCGCGTGCGCGGGAGCGCCGAGTCGATCCGTCCCGTCGAGGGACTGCAGAACCTGAATCTCCGGCTCGGATCTCACGGCTACTCGTACTCGGTGTTCGCGACCCCGCTGCCGCGGACGCAGCTCGACGTTCACCTCGTCGATTGCCCATCGCTCTACCATCGGTCAGGCATCTACACCGGCGACGGCGACGAGCACCGGCGCTTTCTCCTGCTGACGCGGGCGGCGATCGAATGCTGCCAGCGCATGCAATGGAGTCCCGACATTTTTCACTGCCACGACTGGCAGACGGCGCTGGGCCCGCTCTATCTCAAGAGCACCCATGGCTGGGATCGGCTGTTCGAGCACACGCGGAGCGTGCTCACGTTGCACAACGTGGGCTATCAGGGCGTGTTCGGGTCGGACGTTTTGCCCGATCTCGGGCTCGGCGAAGCCGAGCATCTCCTGCATCAGGATGATCTTCGCGCCGGCCGGATCGGATTTCTCAAGACCGGAATCCTCCATGCCGATCTGCTCACGACCGTGAGCCCCACCTATGCGCGCGAGCTCCAGACCGAAGCCTACGGCATGGGACTCCACGATCTGCTGCGAAGGCGCGCCGGCTCGCTGGTCGGCATCCTCAACGGCATCGACGCGGAGGAATGGAATCCGCGCACCGATCCGCATCTCGCCGCCCGCTATTCCGAGAAGAGCCTGTGGCGGAAGGAGATGGTGAAGCGACAGCTCCTGGCGGCCATGGGACTGCCCGATGCGCCCGAAGCGCCGGTGGTCGGGCTGGTGTCGAGGCTCACCGGTCAGAAGGGCATCGAGCTGCTCGATCCCGCCTTGCCAGAGCTGATGCGCGAGCGCGACCTGCGCTTCGTGGCACTCGGCAGCGGTGAATCTCGCTACGAGAACCTGCTCGGCGGGATGCAGGCGGCGTTTCCTGGTAAGGCGTGCTTCTATCGCGGGTTCAGCAACGAGCTCGCGCACTTGATCGAAGGCGGGGCCGACATGTTCGTGATGCCTTCGCGGTACGAGCCGTGCGGGCTCAATCAGATGTACAGCCTGCGCTACGGCACGGTGCCGGTCGTGCGCAAGACCGGCGGGCTCGCCGACACGGTGGAGCACTACGACCCGAAGACCGGTGCAGGCACCGGCTTCGTATTCGAACATTCCACGTCGACCGGCTTGCGGTGGGCGCTCGGGCAGGCGTTCGACGTGTATCCCGATCGACGGGCGTGGCGGCGGTTGATGCAAAACGGCATGGCCCGCGACTTCTCGTGGCCGCATCAGGCGGCGGCCTACGAGGACCTGTTCACTCGCCTGGTCGCACGAGAGGGGGCACGCTCGTGAACGTGATCCTGGTCGAGCCCGCGTTCCCCGCCAACCAGCGGGAGTTCGCGCGCGCCCTGCACGCGGTCGGCGCCACTGTGATCGGCATCGGCGAACGACCGAAGGACGCCTTGGACGACGAGCTGAAGCACTGGCTGACCCACTACGAGCAGATCGGCTCGGTGGTGGACGAAGACGCGCTCACGCGCGCGGTGCGCTTCGTCCAGAGCAAGGTGTGGGTGGATCGGATGGAGGCGACGGTCGAGGCGCACATCATGGCGGCGGCGCACGTGCGGGAGGCGTGCGGGATTCCCGGCACCTCGGCGCACACCGCGTGGCTGTGCCGGGACAAGCCGTCCATGAAGCAGGCGTTGCGTGAAGCTGGCATTCCGTGCGCCCAATCCACCGGCGCGGGCTCGGCCGACGAGGCGCGCGCGTTCGCGCGCACGGTTGGCTTCCCACTCATTATCAAGCCGCGCGATGCCGCGGGCGCCTCCGGAACGCATCGCGTGGACGACGACGGAGCGCTCGAGCGGCGGCTGGCGGCGGTTCCGTTCGGCGCCGGCGCCTCGATCGCGGTCGAGGAGTTCGTCGACGGGCACGAGGGCTTCTACGACACGTTGACCATCCACGGCGAGGTGGCGCACGAGTTCGTCACGCACTACTACCCGAACGTGCTCGAGGCGATGAGGGAGCGCTGGATCTCGCCTCAGTTCATCGCCACCAATCGTCTGGACACGGTGCCGGGCTATCAGGACTTGAAGGAGCTGGGGCGGCAAGTCGTCCGCGCGCTCGGGATCGGCACGTCCGCGACCCACATGGAATGGTTCTTCGGCTCCAAGGGTCTCAAGTTCTCCGAGATCGGCTGCCGGCCGCCGGGCGTGCGGACCTGGGATCTGTACTGCGCGGGTAACGAGATCGACCTTTATCGCGAGTGGGCGATGGCGATCGTGCACGGGCACATCTCGCAGCATCCGAGCCGGCGCTACGCGGCGGGCCTCATCGCGCTGCGTCCCGACCGCGACGGACACATCGCCGGCTACCAGGGCCTCGAAGACATCCAGCGCCGCTACGGCCAGTGGATTTTCGATACCCACCTGCCGTCCCCGGGCACGCCCACCCAGCCGGTCGAGGCGGGTTACATGGCGAACGCGTGGGTCCGCATGCGACACCCCGACTACGACGAGCTGCGACGCATGCTCGACGAGGTCGGACAGGTCGTGAAGGTCCACGCCGGATGACCGCGGCGGAGCGCCGCGCAGGGGAACCCTCCGGACGCGGCGCGCGCGCGCCGATCGCTCTCCTCGGGCCGCAGCGTCTCCAACCCACGTTGCGCGATGCGCTGGCTGGCATCGGCGTCGTCGCCGGGGAAGCAATGGTCGCCACAGTCACCGCCGGCTGGCAGGAGCGCGAGCCGGACGACCACGAGCTGCACGACCATCTCGGCGGTCGCAGCCTCAATCTGCAGCTCTACCTGCGCGCCGAGCGGACGTTCGCGCGCGACCCCGAGCTCGCGACTGCGCATCACCAGCGCCAGGAGCGGCTGCGCGAGCTGCAATCACTGTATGCAGGCCGGCTGCGCCACGCAGTCGCGGCGTGGGACGGGCTCGCGCGCACGCCGGGCGATGGTCCGCTGCTCGACGCCGAGCGCGACGACGCGCTGGCCGCGATTCGCGCCCTCGATGACCGGCATGTCGCGAACCTGCGCGCCGCGCATCACGAGTTCGACACGCGCTGGCGCCCGCTCGAGCGCGACGGCGTTGCGCGCGAGCACGCCGAGCTACGCGCCCGGTTCGTGGACTGCGCCGCCGTGGCAATCGCCGGCGGCCACGTCGCGGTGCTGCTGAACCGCCTGCGCTTGTTCGGCGTCGCCGGGCTGGTCGGAGACCGGCCGGTGGTCGCGTGGTCGGCGGGGGCGATGGCGATTTCCGAGCGGGTCGTCTCGTTCCACGATTCGCCGCCGGACGGCGAAGGCCGCACCGAGATGATCGAATCGGGCCTCGGGCTCGCTCTGGGCGTGGTGCCGTTGCCGCACGCGCGGCGTCGCCTGAAGCTCGACGATCCGCCGCGCGTCGCGCTGATGGCACGCCGCTTCGCGCCCGCCTTGTGCCTGCCGCTCGACGAGGGGAGCGGCGTGCGTTGGGACGGGAGGGGCTGGCTGCCGGCGCCGCACGCGAGCAAGCTCTCGCCCGCCGGAGACGTCGTCCAGGAGCCGGCCGGGCCTCAACCGTCCGGACCGGTCACCGTGGCGCGCGGATGAAGACGATGGAGCCCGCGATCCACGCGTTCGCGCGCGAACCGCAGACGCCGGAGGCGATCGAGCGTTTTCTCGCCGGGCGCGAGTTTCCGCTCGTCGAGGGCACGTCCGCGACATTCGTCTACCGGGGCGAGGCGGAAGCGGTGTTCCTGCGTCACATGATCTTCGGGCTTCCGTCCCGCCAGCCGCTCGAGCGGCTTGGCGATTCCGATCTCTGGTATGCGGTTCTCGACCTGCCGGAGTCCTCGCGCGTCGAGTACAAGTTCGAGGTCATGCGCAATGGCGCGAGCACGCTGTCGGAGGATCCGCTCAACCCGCATCGCAGCCGCGATCCGTTCGGTCTCAACTCGGTCGCGCACGGCCGCGGCTACGTGACCCCGGAGTGGACGCGACCCGATCCGGAGGCGCGGCCGGGCACGCTCGAGGAGCGGAGGTTCGCGAGCCCGGCGCTCGGCCGCGAAGCGCGCGTCACGCTCTACCTGCCGGCGCGCTTTCGCCGGACACGACGTTATCCGCTGCTGATCGTTCACGACGGCGGCGACTTTCTGAACTACGCCGGAATCCAGACCGTGCTCGACAACCTGATCCATCGGCTCGAAATGGCCGAGACCGTGGTCGCGTTGCTGCATCCAGGCGAACGCCTGGTCGAATACGCAGATCACGAGCCGCACGCCCGGTTCGTCGCCGAAGAGCTGACGCCCATGCTCGAGGACGAGTTCCCGCTGCTCGGCGAGCCGGCGGCGCGCTGCCTGCTCGGCGCCAGTTTCGGCGCGGTCGCGTCGTTGTCCACGGCGTGGCGGTATCCCGGCCACTACGGGCGGTTGCTGCTGCTCTCGGGCTCGTTCGCGTTCACGGACATCGGTCCGAGCCCGCGCGGCCCCATGTTCGCGCCGGTGGTCTCGTTCGTGAACGCCTTCCGGAGCCGGCCGGCGGCGGTCGCGGAACGCGTGTTCATCTCCTGCGGGACCTACGAGCCCCTGATCTACGAGAACCGGTCCCTGCTGCCGTTCCTGCAAGGCGCCGGGATGAAGGTCCGCTGGGTCGAGGCACGGGACGGGCACAACTGGGAGAACTGGCGCGATCGGCTGCGCGACGGCCTGTCGTGGCTCCTGCCGGGCCCGCTCTGGATGGTGTATGAGTAGGCACCTGGGCCTTCCGGTGTCGCGAGCCGGCCCTCCGTGATGGACAACGGCCTGCTTCGAGAGCTAGGTTTCCGGTCCCCGCTCGAGGTCCACATCGCCGCCCATTAACGACGCGGGAATTTCCGAAAAGGCATTCGTCCCCCGTCTCCGGGCAGGGACGTGGAGAGAACGCCTGGACGTTGGCTGAGCCGCGGTCGACGTCCTACCTCCATCCGAGCCCGATCCATGGAGGACCGCCGTGGCCCGCATGAGAAACGGAATGGTTGCGTTGCCTCATGAGCTGCGCCATCCCGGTCGAAACCCACGCTGGAGCTCAGAAGTACACCCATCCTCAGTTCGCGGAACTGACCAAGGATCACAAGACCGTTGGCGTGCTCCCCTTCAAGGTCACGATCGACAAGAAGCACCTGCCGAAGAATGTGACCCTGGAGATGATCGAGCAATCCGAGAAGGAAGAGGCGTTGGATTTTCAGAGGCAGCTCCAGGCGCGATTCCTCCAGCGCGCATAGGATGGGGAATACACCGTCCAGTTCCAGGACGTGGATCGAACCAACGCTCTGCTCGCGCGCTCAGGCATCTCGATCGATAGCCTGAGCATGTTTACGCGGGATGAGATCGCGAAGGCGTTGGAGGTCGATGCCCTCGTCTCGGGTACCATCCACCAGACCCAACCCACCTCCAAAGGAATGGCGATGGCGCAGACCTTTCTCCTGGGATTCAGTGGTTCGACCCAGCGGGTAGACATCAACATGACGATCCACAACGGTGCGGACGGAGCCTTGCTCTGGAGTTACGACCACACCGACAAGGGTGGCCTCGCGAACTCCGCCGAAGCGATGTCGAAGTCGCTCCTCAAGAAAGTGGCCGGGAACTTTCCCTATCGCATCAAGACGTGACCCGAACGGGGGGCGGTCACGCGCCCGGTAACCCGTGACCGCACACCTCCGAGAACGGCCGACCTTCGCACCCCATCCCGGCTCGCGCTACAATCCCCCGCAATCCTGGCCGGTACGGAACAGCCAATCCGTGCGCGCCACTCCACCCATCGATCGAAGGATGACTCCATGGCGACCGTGACCCGCCGTATCGGCCTGTCGCTCGGCGCCGATCTGTGCTGGCCGATCTGTTACGAAGAGCTGGTGCGCCGGCTCGATCTCAAGCTCAAGCTCGGGTGCGACACGGTGGCGTTCGAGGTCGAGCGCGTCACGATCGAGCCATTCGATCTGCGCCAGCCGTGCCGCTTCGACCTCGTCGTCGATCGCCTGACGCACTGGTATGCGACCAGCCGGGAATGGATCAAGAAGGCGATCCTGATGGACGACCTCTACGTGTTCAACAATCCGTGGTCGATCCAGTCGATGGAGAAGCACACCAGCTACTGCGCGATGATGCGGCTCGGCTTGCCGATTCCCGACACGTGGCTCGTGCCGCCCAAGGAGTACGAGCCGGCGACGGATCTGCAACCGACGCTCGAGCGTTACGCGCGCCTGTTCGATCTCGGCGCCATCGGCGCCGCGCTCGGCTACCCGGTGTTCATGAAGCCTTACGACGGCGGCGGCTGGACCGGCGTGTCGCGCATCGACGACGAGACGATGCTGCGCGCCGCGTACGAGCGGAGCGGTAAGCACGTGATGCACGTGCAGCACGCGGTCGAACCCTACGACCGGTTCGTGCGCTGCATCGGCTTCGGACCGCAGACGCGCCTGATCCGCTACGACCCGCAAGCGCCGCTCCACGACCGCTACACGATGGACACGGAGTTCGTCGGCGATGACGAGGCGCGGCTGCTCGAGGACATGACGCTCACGATCAACACGTTCTTCGGCTGGGACTTCAACTCGTGCGAGGCGCTGCGGCGTGACGGGACGTGGTATCCGATCGATTTCGCAAACGCGTGTCCCGACTCGCAGGTCACGTCGTTGCACTACCACTTCCCGTGGCTGGTGCAGGCGAACCTGCGCTGGTCGCTGTTCTGCGCCGGCACCAAGCGACCGATGCGCAAGACCCTCGACTGGGCCCCGTTCGAAGCAATCGCGCGCGAGGAGATGCCGTACCGGGAGCGCATCGCCGCGTATGCGGACGTGGCACGCAAGCGGCTCGACGCCGAGCGTTTCGAGGCCTTCTGTGCCAAACACCTGCCGCATCTCGACGAAGTCGTGGGGGAGTTCTTCGCCACCGACACGGCGCGCGACGCGGTGCGCGTCAAGGTCGCGGCGTTGTTTCCGGCCCACGAGGTCGACGCGTTCACCGAGCTGTTCTGGTCGCGGATTCAGAAGTGGCGCGACGACTCCGCTGCGAAGCGGTCCGGCGGGGTCGCGGAGTCGAAGCCGGTCGCGGTCACGGCCGCCGACGGGAGCATGGGCGAGGCGACGGGCGCCGCGACCGTGAAAGCCGGTGTCGGCGGCGGCCGGCGCACGGGGACGCGGAGGAATCCGTGAAGCAGAGCTCGCGCTGGTACTCGGACCGTCTCGGCAGCGAGGTGTCGGTCGTGCGTTGGGGGCATCTGGGGGCCCCGCTGCTCCTGTTCCCGACCGCCGGAGGCGACGCCGAGGAGATCGAACGCTTCCATTGCATTCGTGTGCTGGAGCCGTTGCTCGCCGAGGGGCGGCTCAAGGTGTACTCGTGCGACAGCGTTGCGGGCCAGCACATGATCACCGGTGAGGGATCGATCGCCCACCGCTGCCGTTTGCAGGACCAGTTCCACGAGTTCGTCGCGCGCGAGCTGGTGCCGGCGATCCGCCAGGATTGCCGCAGCCCGGAGATCGAGATCATCAGCGCCGGTTCTTCGATCGGCGCGTTCCACGCGCTCGCCGTGTTGTGCCGCTACCCGCATCTGTTCTCGCGTGCACTGTGCATGAGCGGCACCTACGATCTGCGCCGATTCCTGAAGGGTGAGCCGACCCAGGAGTTCTACGCGTCGTCGCCGATTCACTTCCTGTCGCACGCCGCCGGCGACCATCTCGCGGCGGTGCGGAAGCGGTTCGTGCTGTTCGCCTCGGGACAGGGACGCGCCGAAGACATCGGCGAATCGTGGCACGCCGCGCACGTTCTCGGCCGCCACGGTATTCCGAACCGTGTCGATCCCTGGGGCCAGGAGTGGAACCACGACTGGCCCACGTGGCGCGCGATGCTGCCGCTCTACCTCGGGGAGTGGACGGCGCGCGAGCCGGTCGCCCAACGAGCATGAAGCCCAAGCAGGTCGAGGCCGAGTTCGAGGGCGCGCGCCGGCGCGAGTTCATCCGCGCGCTGCTCCGCGACCTGCGCGCGCTCGACCGCATGGTCGCCGAGGATCGCTTCGAGGAAGGCGTGCGGCGAGTCGGGGCCGAGCAGGAGCTGTTCCTGATCGACCGCGCCTACCATCCGGCTCCGGTGGCGATGCAACTGCTGGAGCGCCTGAACGACCCCCAGTTCACGACCGAGCTCGGCGCGTTCCAGCTCGAGCTGAACCTCGAGCCGCTGCCGATGACCGGCGACTGCCTGAGCCGGATGCACCGGCGGCTCGAAGAGCTGCTCGGCAAGCTGCGCACGGCCGCCGCCGAGCTCGGTTACGAGACGGTGCTGACCGGCATCCTGCCGACGCTGCGGCAGTCCGATCTCGGGCTCGAGAACATGGTGCCGAACCCGCGCTACCACGCGTTGAACCGAGCCATGAGCGAGCTGCGCGGCGAAGCCTACGAGATCTTCATCAAGGGCCTCGACGAGCTGCGGCTCAAGCACGAGTCGGTCATGACCGAAGCGTGCAACTCGAGCTTCCAAGTCCACCTGCAGGTTGGCGCGCGCGAGTTCGCGAACCTCTACAACCTCGCCCAGGCACTCGCGGGCCCCGTGCTCGCGTGTGCAACCAACTCGCCGCTGTTGTTCGGCCGCCGGCTGTGGTCCGAGACCCGCATCGCGCTGTTCCAGCAGGCCGTGGATACCCGGAGCCCGCAGCACGAGCGGTCGAGTCCGCCACGCGTGACGTTCGGTGACGGCTGGGTGAAGCGCTCGGTCGTCGAGCTCTACCGGGAGGACATCGCTCGTTTCCGGACGCTGGTCGGCATCCAGTTCGACGAAGAGCCCGACGCCCAGCTCGACCGCGGGCTCGCGCCCGAGCTCAAATCGCTCCGCCTCCACAACGGAACCGTCTACCGCTGGAACCGGGCGTGCTACGGCATCACGAACGGCAAGGCCCACCTGCGGATCGAGAACCGCGTGTTCCCGTCGGGGCCGAGCGTCGCCGATCAGATCGCGAACGGCGCGTTCTGGTACGGCCTCATGATCTCGCTCGCGGCGAAGGTCGAAGACATCACGCAGCGCATCGAGTTCGAGCAGGCCAAGACCAACTTCGTCTCGGCCGCACGCGAGGGTCTGGGCGCGCACCTCGTGTGGCTCGACGGCGAGCTGCTCCCCGCCCCACAGCTCGTGCTCGACCGCCTGCTGCCGCTGGCCGACGAGGGACTTTCGGCCGTCGGGATCGACGCGGCAGACCGGTCGCGTTACCTCGGCATCGTCGAGCAGCGCGCGCGCACCGGGCGCACCGGTTCGCGCTGGCTGATCCACTCGCTCACCGGCATGAAGGGGCGCGGCACGCCGGCCGAGCGCTTGAACGCGCTGACGGCGGCGACCGTCGCCCGGCAGCGGGAAGGACGGCCGGTTTCGGAATGGGAGCCCGCTCAGCTTGAGGAAGCCGGTGGCTGGAAGCACAACTACCTCAAGGTCGAGCAGTACATGACGACCGACGTGTACACGGTCCATGCGGAGGACCCGGTGGCGCTCGCCGCTCACCTCATGGAGTGGCAGCGGATCCGCCACGTCCCGGTCGAGGACCACCAGCACCGCCTGGTCGGTTTGCTCTCGTACCGCGCGTTGCTGCGGCTGCTCTCCAACGGCAAGCCTGGCAGCGATCCGGCCATGGTACCGGTCTCGGAGGTCATGAATCGAGACCCGGTCGTGGTCGCGCCGGACATGCCGACGCGCCGTGCGGTCGAGATCATGCGCGAGCGCGGCGTCGGCTGCCTGCTGGTCGTGAGCCGCGGGCGCCTGATCGGGATCGTGACCGAGCACGACTTCATGGAGATCGCCTCTCAGCTCCTGGAAGAGAAGCTGGGCGAATGACGAGCCCGACTCCCGGCTCACAGCGGGCGCGCCCGGCGCCGGCATGATCCCGGGCGAGCGCGTGATCGGCCGGCGACGCGGTTCCGATGCGGGCCCGCTGCTGGTCGTGATGGCCGGCATGCATGGCAACGAGCCGGCCGGCGTCGTCGCCGCACAGCGGGTTCTGGACCGGCTCGCCGCCGGCAATCTGCCGCGGCGCGGCGACGTCCTGGCGCTGCGCGGAAACCGGCCGGCGCTGGCCGCCAACCGGCGTTTCATCGATCGCGATCTGAATCGCGGCTGGATCGCCGAGCAACTGACTCGGCTGAGAAGCGAGCCCCGCCCGGATCGCGAAGCGGTCGAGGACGGCGAGCAACGCGAGATCGCCGAGGTGCTGGAGTCGGCGTTCGCCGCGTCACGCGGTCCGGCGGCGCTCGTGGATCTGCACACGACCTCGGCCGAAGGCATCCCGTTCTCGCTCGTCGGGCGCCGCGAGACGGACCTGACGCTCGCGCGGCGCCTGCCGCTGACCGTGGTCACCGGACTGCAGGGGCGCATTCGCGGCGTCCTATCGGACCATGCCGCGGAGCTCGGCTACGCGGCGCTCGCGGTCGAAGGCGGCCAGAACGAGAGCGCGGAGTCTGTGCGACATCTGGAAGGCATGTTTTGGCTGCTCCTCGAGGCGCTCGGGATTCTCGCTGCCGCGGAGGTTCCGGACAGGAACGGTTGGCACGAGTGCCTGGCGCTGGCGCGCCGGGGCCTCCCGCCGCACGTGCACGTCCTGCATCGCCACGCGCTCGCGCCCGGCGACGGTTTCCGGATGGAGCCCGGCTTCACGAACATCCAGGGTGTGCACGCCGGGCAGCTTCTGGCGAGGGACGCGAGCGGGGAGATCCGCGCGGCCGAGGACGGCGTCCTGCTGATGCCGCTTTACCAGCAACAGGGCGACGACGGCTTCTTCTTCGGCCGGGAGGAGTCGGCGAGTTAGGATGGCCGAAGGCTCGTGCAGATGACGCAGAAGTCGAGGATCAAACGCAGACGACGACAGGGGATCGGCGTCGGGCAGTGCGTTGAGTCCACGAGCCGCATGGAGACCATCGATGAACCGATACTTCAAGGTTTCGGTCGCCCGGTTCATGCCCCTTGTCTCAATCCTGGTGATCGGGCTCTTGCTGATCGTCGGCGTTGTTCATGTTCTTAGAGCGCAGTATGGAATGGCACTAATTCCCTTATCGTTCTTAGTCGTATTGAGCCTTCTGGCGATACGCGGGTACAGCATCGCGGATGGAAAACTCCGGATCCACCGACTCGGCTGGCGCAATGAAGTCAGCCTCTCCGGGCTATTGAAGGTCGAGACGAGCCCCGACCTGTTGAGGGGTGCGTTTGCGCTCTGGGCCATTCGAGGCATCTTCGGAACCGACGGCTACTGCTACAGCAGAAGCCTGGGCTGGTTTCGCACTTACACTCGGGACTCGCGCAATGCCGTTCTGCTTGAGTTCCGGGACGCAAAGAGAATTGTCGTAACTCCCGAGTCGCCGGGAAGTTTCGCGGAAGCCGTGCGAGCAGGGATGCCTCCATAGGCAGATCCGTGCCACGCGCACTGGCCGTTGCGACACCGATCCTCGTTCCCTCGAGTTGCGCTTGACCCGCACTCGCCGCCAGCATGCGAGCCTCGTTTCCCCTGCCATTGGGACAACGGCGCGTCGAAGGTTGCCGATGAAGCTGCCGCTCGCCTTCGCATCTGCCGCGCTCATCGTGTTCGCGCCCAAATCGCGCGCTCCAAGACAGTAACTGTCATCCGGGCCCGTCCCGGGTGTGACCCGACCAAGCCGGGCTGGTCGCGGCGCGCCCCTGGGAAGGGAGTTTCGGATGGGAGTAAGACAGGGCGACCCGCACTCGCTCTTCGAGCGAGGCGTCGGGAATGGTTTCGCACAGCGCGGCAGCACGTCGCGCTTCGTACGGACGAAATCCGAGCCGTCGTAACCACGGAACAACATCCTGCTCGGCCGCAGCGGCCCGCGCGCGCGCCTCCGCCGCAGCGCGCCGCTTGTCGTTCATGAACGCAGACCCGAACGTGCACTCGGCCCCGTACTGGTTGTGGGCGCGACACCGCAGCCGCATCCGCTCCGCGGTTGCCTGGCCCCCACGCGCCACCTCGTCGATGTGATCGAACTCCAGGAACGCGCGCGCCGGGCACCGGTGTCCGGTCTCGCTGACGAAGGTGCACCGGCCACCATCCCGCTCCCAGACCGTGCGCTTGACGTCCGCCGGGACGTAGCGCTTACCACCAGCCGAGCGCCGCCGGCGCGAGTGCGGCTTCCCGGTCGCCGCGAACTTGCGCTTCTCGAGCTTGTCGATGAGGGCATCGAGTGCGCGGTCCAGGACCTCCGCCACATCCCCGGAGGGGATCTGATGGCTGAGCAGCGCCTGGGCGTAGCGCAGCTTGTCGTGCGTGCTCTGGCCGATGGTGAGCTGGAGGGCGAACCGCTGCGGCGAAAGCGGCGTCACCTTCGGCGGCCTTGTCAATGTCTCAACACGCCCCGGGGCGCGTTGCTCGGTGAATGCCTCAACTGGCCCCGGGGCCAGTTGCTCCGAGCTGTCCCCCAAGCCGAGTCCGGGTGCGAACGGTGATGAGATGGGCTGCGCCCGGGCCGGCACGTCGGCGGGCGGGAGCGCCCGGCCAGAAGTTTCTCGATCTCGGACTTGGTCTTGTGCGCCGTGGCCGCCAAGAGCTCGTCAGCATTCTCCTCGGTTAGGTGCGGCGTTAGCAGGACCACGGCGCTCAGATGCAGCCGGCCGTCGGCCAGAGCGTCGAAGACGGCAAGGAACTGCCGTGCCGTGCGCGCCGCGCGAACGAGCTTGAAGGCAGCCTCTTCGGACAGGCGCAACTCGTGCACGCAATAGCCGAACATCGAAGGATGCGCCGCCGGCAGGTAGAGCCGCCGCGCGTCGACTTCGGCGACGTGGGCCAGCAGCGCGGCGGTCGTGGTGCGCTCCTGAGCGACGAGCGCGGCGAGACTGCTCCGCGTGAACTCTTCAGTGAGCCACCCGTCTCGGCGAGTGGGTGACCGCGGGAGCCGGCCCCGTCTCGGGGCCGAGCACCTGGCAGCGCGACCGAGCGGCACTGGAAGAGGCAGAGCAGCTCGACGTCCGGTGGCGGTGAATAGACGGTGCTTAGGGA
>DASQFU010000059.1:0-5496 GCA_035632955.1 Candidatus Limnocylindria bacterium | reverse complement strand
CGACGAACAGACCAATACCGCGGCCGCCACCGAGATCCGCCGCAGCCGGTCCGCGCGCCGGCGTGCCGGGAAGGGACACGCTCATGAGCGTGTCCTGGGAGACGCCATCGAGCATCACCAGCCGCTGAGTCGTGGCCGCGTACACGACACGCGGGGCGCCGTTTCCCGGCAGGACCAGCGCCGCACCGCGCGATTGGCCACCGGCACGCGTCGCACTCGATCCTCCGGTCTCGACCAACGCTCGGAACAGATTGAGGCGACCGCCGCCGTACAGTCCGTCGAGGCCGGGATTCTGAGCTGCGATGTCGTCGGCGGTCTCGCGCAGCCGCAGCAGCACGCCCATCGGGTGGAGCGGCCGGCGCCCGATCGCGCGCTGATGCGCCTGCAGCAGCGCCGCTGCTCCCGACACCAGCGGCGCCGCGTAAGAGGTGCCGTTCAAGTCGGGGCGATAGGCCGGATGGCGCAGCCCGAGGCTGTCACCTCCTGATCGAACGAGCGACGTGCTGGTCATCCCCTGACCCGGCGCTGCAAGGTCGATGAAGGAGGCGAGGTTCGTGAAGCTGGGCAGGACGTCGTCAGCCGTCGTCGCGGCGACCGAGATCACGTCCTCGCGTTCGCCGAGCACGTTGGGTGAGTCGAACACACCGGCGGCGACCACGATCGTGATTCCGGCGCGCACCGCCTCGTCGACCGCCGCCATCAGGCCGGGCGTGAACGCGCTCTCCCACGAGCAGTTGATCACGTGGGCGCCGTTGCGCGTCGCATAACGGATCGCCTGAGCCGCGAAGTCCATGCGCACCTCGGCGGCCCCGAGCGGAGCGCCTGGATAGGCCCAGCCCATGCGCAATCCCATCAGCCTCACGTTCCACGCGGTCCCTGCCACGCCGATCGTGTTGTTCGTGAGGGCGCCCGCGAATCCCGCGACTTCGGTGCCGTGGGACGCGAAGTCGTTGGGGTCGGGATCGGCGTCGCTCCAGTCCTCACCAAACTCGGCGTCGGAGGGTGAGACGAGCGTGATGAAGTCCCAGCCATGAACGTCGTCGATGAAACCGTTCGCGTCGTCGTCGACCCCGGGCAACCCGACCCGCTCGGCCCGGTTGGTCCACAGCTGGCCCGCGAGTCCCGGAGTGCTGCCGCCAAGATCCGGGTGATAGGGCAAGAGGCCGCTGTCGAGCACCGCGATGACGATCGACGTGTCTCCGGTCGTCACGTCCCACGCTTCGGGCGCATGAACATCCCGGCGCGAGGCCTGATAGAACCAATACGACTCGCTCCACAGCGAATCGTTGGGGACCGCGGACACGGGCATCACCGCGATCGGCGCGGCGCTCGCAACGCCGTCGATGTCACGGAAGCGCGACAACGCGTCCTCGAGGCGCATACCGTCCGGAAGGTGGGCGAGGTAGAACGCGGTGAAATCCGTCGAGCCGGAGCCTTCAAGCGGCGGCATCTCGCCACGGAACTCGGGCTCGAACCAGACGCCGGACCAAGCCGATACGAGCGCGTCGAGAGCCGGTACGCCGAGGCGCGTCAGACGTGCGCCGCCGGCGACGTTCGCATGCGCGGCGCTCGACGCAGCCGGCGTGAGACGCAACTCGAGAACGTCGCCTTGATACGCGGGGGCCGGAACGCCGGTCGTACGCGCGGCTTGACCCGGGTAACGCACCGGGAAATCGAGCGGCTGCGCGCGAGATGGCGCTGCCCCGACCACCGTAATGCACAGCCATGCGACAAGAAGGCGAGGGGTCATCTAGCGAAGACGACCGGTCTCCCGAACGGAAACCGGTCGCGACGGCCATGAGTCTAGAGAGCGTGAATGACGCAGGTCAAGCCTGCCTCGCTCGCAAACCCGCCGCCATCACCTGCGTGTTCTCGCCTGCCGTGCTCGCTTGACTCTCCGAGTGGTGCCGGGCAGACTTCTCCTCGGCATGTCCAAGCGCTCCCCGACCTCACCACACCCTCGCACCTGATATGGAACAACCCCTTCGCGATCAGCTGCGCCAGATGTTGCTGAGCCGCTCGATGCGGTTCGGAGAGTTCGTTCTCAGCTCCGGAGCGACTTCCAACTATTACATCGATGTCCGCAAGACCAGCTTGCACCCCGAGGGGCTGCAGTTGATCTCGCGTCTCTTCTACGAAGTGTTGCTCCCCGACCGCGTGACCGCGGTCGGCGGTCTCACCTTGGGGGCGGATCCGCTGGTCGCTGGCCTGATGATTTACAGCGCGCAGATGAGCCGTCCGATCGAGGGCTTCCTTGTGCGCCGCACCACCAAAGACCACGGTCTGCGCGGACAGGTCGAGGGCAACCTGGCGGGGCACAAGCGGGTCGCCATCCTCGACGACGTGATCACGAGCGGCGAGAGCGCGCTGATCGCGGCCGAAGCCGCCGAGTCGTACAAGTCCGAAGTCGTGCGTGTGCTCGGCGTCGTCGACCGGGAACAGGGCGCCGGCCAGATCTTTCAGCAGAGAGGCTATCCGTTCTCGCCGTTGTTCTCGATCGGCGAGTTGCTTCCCGCCCAGCGTGGCTGACGCGGCACGCCCGACCCACCCCCAAGTCGGGAGCAAAGCCGTACCCCTTCGGCGCCGATAACAAACCGGAGCCCCTCGCCCGAGGGAATTCCGCATTCGGCATGGGAAGACGCAATGTTCGAAAACAATCTCGGCCTACGTGACAACCCCTTCGTCTCGGGGCATCAGGCCAAATTCGTCTATCCCAGCCGTGAGCACCAGGAGGCGCTCGCGCACCTCCGGTATGGGATCGAGAACCGCGAGCCCTTCGTCCTGATCACGGGCGAGGTCGGCACCGGCAAAACGACCGCCATTTACGATGCGCTCGCCGAATGGGGTTCTTTGGCGGTGGTCGCGCTGATCACGAACTCGGCGCTGACGCGCAGCGAGCTGATCGAGGAGATCTGCCTGCGCTTCGGCGTCGGCCTGCCAAGCGGCACCACCAAGCCGCAGGCGCTGGTCCAACTCGAACGGCACCTGATGGGCGTTCGCGGACGCGGCGAGCTCGCGATCCTGCTGCTCGACGAAGGACAGAACCTCGACGACGGGTTGCTCGAGGAGATGCGGCTGCTTTCGAATCTCGAGTTGGGCGGCGAGAAGATGATTCAGATCTTCCTCGTCGGCCAGCCCGAGCTCGAGGCCAAGTTGGCCCGCCCCGAGCTACGCCAACTCCGGCAGAGAATCGCGATCCACTATCGCTTGCGACCGTTATCGTCGATCGAGACCGAACGCTACATCCACCATCGCGTGTCGGTCGCGGGCGGGAACGCGTACGAGCTGTTCCCGCGCGAGACCTGCGTCGAGATTCATCGGCTGACCAACGGCATCCCGCGCGAGATCAATACGGTCGCCGGTCAGGCGCTGCTCAATGCCTTTGTCGAAGACTCGCGCACGGTGCATCGGCATCATGTTCAGGCCGTCGCCGAGGAGACCGAGTTCCAAAGCGTGCTCGGGGAAGGGCGGTTCGGCAGCGCGCCCGCGGCGAGTGAAACGGCGGGACCCGAGTCCGGCGCTGAGCAACCTTCTGCAGAATCGGAAGAAACGCTCGACGCCTACACGCCTGGTCCGCCGGTCGAGGAGGTCGCGCCCACTCGGCCGGAGCCGACCCGTCGCGCGCATCGCGCGGAGGAACCGCCCCCGCGTCGCGTCGCCTCGGCGCCGAAGTCGGTGCCTCCGGTTCGCCCTTTGCCAGTGCCACCCCCATCGCCTCAGCCAGTCCCCGCGCCCGCGGCGCGGATCGAACCGCCTGCGCGAATCGAGCCGCCTGCGCGAGTCGAGCCGACGCAGCGCGAGGAGCTCGCGCCACAGGCTCAGAGCGCACCGACTGCGCGCCAGGCAGAACCTCCGGTTCACGTGCCGCCGCGTATGGAGCCGATACCGGTACCACCGCCCCCGGCACCCGTCGCCCCGCCCATACCCACTCCGGCGCCTGTCGAGCATCGCGAGACGGTGCAAGCACCACCTCCCGCGCCAGCACCTCCGCCGATGACGCCGCCTATGTTCGAGCCTGCAGTCGCCGAGATCGAAGCCCAGCCTGCGCCGCCGGTGCCGGCGGAACCCGAGAGTGTCGTGGCCGCGGATCGCCAGAGCGCGGCCACCGAGCCTACAGAAATACAGGCGTACGCCCTGCCGACCTGGCTCGATGACTTGTCTGAGCGGCAGCGGCAGCGTGCGATGGAACCTTTGCCGCCGATACCTCTGCACGAGGTGCCCGCCGTCGCTTCGGTGGAAGAGTCGCCCGAGCCCGCGCCACTTGCACCGGCTACGATTGCGCCGAGCAAGCCCGCAAGCGCCAAGACCAAACCAAAGTCATCTTCGGTCGCCGCCGCGTCGAAAAAGCCAATCGATCGGTTGGCGCATGACTTTCCCGACGAGGAACGGATTCCCGATTTCCTTTCGCCACGGCTGCGCTCGAAGCTCGCCAGAGCGCGTGGCGAGGAGCCGGACTCCAGGAGCCCGATCGGCGCATGGGTCGTGGGGAGCGTGACGATCGTCGGACTCGCCGTGTTGCTGCTGTTCTTCTTGCGGCTCGGCCCGTGGGCGCAGAAATCCGAGGTGACGCCGGAGGGTCAGGCGTCGAGACCGGCGACCGAGATGGAAAGGTTACCGTCATCGTCTGAGGCCGCGTCGACTCCGGCGCCTGTGACGTCACGCCCCACGCAGAAGGTTGCGTCTTCCAGAGTGACCGTCGCTAAAACGACCGGGACCCAGCGGGTTGCGAGCGGATCGACGACTCCGGCTGGTACTGCGCAGTCCTCTCCCGTGCGCAGTGAGCCCGCGTCGAGCAGCTCGCCTCAGGCTCCAGCCCCGGAACGCAGCGGCGCCGCGGCAGGGGTCCCGAGCGAGTCGGCGCCGCCACCGGCTCCCGCCCGGACCTTCGGAGTCGTGGTCGGGAGCTTCTTGAATCAGGATCGCGCGAACAGCGAGAAGACGCGGCTCGCGACCAGCACCGGCCTCCCCTCGCGCATTGTCACGATCAACGAGGACGGTGCGCCGATGTTCCGCGTCGTGTTGGGGGCCTTCCCCGCACGTGCGGAGGCCGAGCAGGCGGCCAGCGATCTCGTGGGACGCGGCCTCATCAACGAGGCACGCGTGACGACGCTCGCTGCCGCGCGTTAGCGACGCAACCCGCGTCGCGTTTTTCCTTGCCTCGCCTCGGGGCGAGCCCGTAGGTTGAGCGGCCGCTTCAACCTTCGACGTCCCCATCGTCTAGAGGCCTAGGACACCGCCCTTTCACGGCGGTAACACGAGTTCGAATCTCGTTGGGGACGCCACAATGCGTTGCCCGCTGCAACGACTTGCGAGCGCTCCGCTCCTTCCACGGCCCCGATCATGCCGTTTCCTATGCGGGTTTGCTCTGCGACCGCGTCTTTCATCGCGACGACTTTCGAAGAGGCGGGCTCGTTTCCATCGCTCATGCCGTGGAGCGCGGCGAGCTTCCGCACCGCCTCCACCTGGTCCGAGCCCGACACGATGTGATAGCGGTCG
>DASQFU010000058.1:0-8037 GCA_035632955.1 Candidatus Limnocylindria bacterium | reverse complement strand
CACCGGCGTGATGCCGAGCACCGACAGCAGGACGAGCACCGGGCGTCTCATTCGTCGCTCGCGAGGCGCGGCGCCACGGCGCCCTGGTAGACGACGGTGACGCTGCCGGTCAGCAGGAACGACGTCAGCAAGGCGAGCGCGATCTGCGTCACGGCCAGCCATCCGACCAGCTCCGGGCTGCCCCGGTCGACGATGACGTTGGTGTGGCGCGCCAGCTCCTGCAGCGGCAGCGACGGCAGGATCGCGATCAGGCCCAGGAACAACGCCGCCCAGTAGCCGTTCACGGCCGCCCGGGGCAGCTCGGCGAGCGCCTCGCGCACGCTCCGGCCGCCGAGCACGACGAGCGCGGTGCCGTAGATGAAGAACGCCTGCAACAACAGCGCGCCCCCGAGTGCTATGACGTGGGCCAGGCGCTGAACGATCACGGAGCTGGCGCGGCTCTGCACCAGGGTCTCGAGACCGAGCGCGAGTGCGATGACCAGGAGGTTCAGCGGCAGATTGACCACGATCACGGGCAGCGCGCGACGCAGCGCCCGGCCGAAACCGCCGCCGGGCCGGGACGCGGAGATCCGCGAGAGCTGGGACGCGAACAGCGCCGTGGCCACGCCCGCCGCGAGCGAGCCGAGCAGCGCGCTGATCACCAGCTCGGCGGTCGAATAGAGCGACGGGATCATCCGGAACACGTTGGGATAGTGCAGCGCGTCCTCGCCGCCGAGCCGGTACAGCAGCGGCGCCATGAGCCACGAGAGCGCGGGATGCGCGAACCACCAGAGCGACATCACGACGCCGATCTGCACGACGCCGAGCAGCCACCACGGCGCCCAGAGCCGCGGCCGGAACAACTGGCGGAAGGCGTAGGCCAGGGACTGCCAGGCCAGGACGATCTGTTCGAGCGGATTCATCCGCGTCTCACCTCGCGCTCCGCCGCGCGGGGCGCGTGCGCGTGCCGCGCACGGCGGGATTCGCCGTGGCGAGCGTCATCGCGACTGCGGCTCACGGGCGGACGCGACCTCGGCCTGGGCGAACACGCCCGGCAGATCGCGCGCGACCCGGCTCGCGAAATCGGTCGCGATCCGGTCCGCGGCCGCATCGTCGCCGTCACGCACCTGCGCCTCGACGCGCACGAATGCGCCCCACGACCGGCCGTCGAGTGCGCCTGCGAACGCCATGTTGCGGCGGTACGCTCCGGCGTCCGCGGTCGCGAGCCCGCGCGTCGTCCACCAGTGGTAGACCACGCGGCGATCGCGGGTGCGGTCGACCACGAACCGGTTGACCGTCAGTCCGGCGGCGCTGCCGTCTTCGACCCGCCACCGGCCCACGCGCTCCAGGACGTAGCCGCTGGATTCATAGCACAGCTTGGGATCGTGCGCGCCGTAGCGGCGGTGGCGATGATAGACGACGCACAGCCACACCCGGTCTTCGCCTCGCTGATAACGCCGGATCAGCAGATCGTCGGCCTTGAGCTCCTCGACGACCGCGTCCTCGAACGAGAGGTCGGTGCCGTTCCAATCGCCGAACCGGGTCGGGCACGCGGCCAGCACGCCCCCGCCGAGCGCGAGGTTGGCAGGCGGATTCAAGACCACGAAGGCAGCGGTCCCGGCCAGTAGCAGCAAGGTCATCAGCCACCGGATCACGACTGCGGCTCCCGCGCGCGTGGCAGCAACACGGCGCGCAGTCCGAACAACCCGCACAGCGCAATGGCGTAGACGGCGTAGCCCGAGAGATCGTGGAACCGGGTCGCCTTCTCGACGCTGTGAAAATGGCCGACGACCATCAGTCCCGCGATCCGCAGCGCATTCGCGATCATCGCCACCGGCACCGCGCCCAGCAGCAGCGCCACCCGCGGCACGACGCCTCCCGGCTGCAGGTAGGCGAACACCGCTCCGGTCGCGAGCAACGTGAGCAGAGAGCGCAGCCCGCTGCACGGATTCTCGATCCGCAGCTCGCCGGTGAGCAGGTAGATGATCATGCCGCTGCGCTGGAGCGTCACGCCCAGGCCCTCGGCGAGCCAAGCCGAGATGCGAACGGTGATCTCCTTGAGCGCGAAACTGAGCTGGTTCATGACGAACGGCGGGAACGTGAGCATGAACGCCATGAAGCCGATCGGGAACGCCAGGGCGCGCGTCCAGGCGGCGCCGAGGAACGCCCAGCTCAAACCGTAGGCCATCGCCAGCCATGAGTAGCCTTCGAGCGCGAACACGTCACCGCGCATGCCGAACACCTGGAGCCCGCACGCGAGCGCGACCAGCACGAGACCGCGATTGTCCGCCGCCACCGGCAACCGCCGCAGGCGCTCGCGATCCATCCACGCGAGCCAGGCCGAGACCAGTGGCACGAGCGGGCCGTGCGAATAGTTGTCGTTCGTGGTCCACGTCATCCACAACGTGGCGGCGGTGCGGTGATAGACGGCCACCAGCAACGCCGCCACCAGCCCCGCCTGGACCCAGACGAGCAGCCCCAGCGGCCGCCGCTCGAGAGCGGTCGTGTCGAGCGTCATGACCGCGCACCTGCACGCTTCATCAATAGACCCCGCGCGACGAAAACACGATGACCGCCGTCCGGACCACGATCGTCAGGTCCAGCCACGGCGAGCACGTTTCCAGGTAGTATCGGTCGTAGGCGACCTTCTCCTGCAGCGCAATTTCATCTCGCCCATGGATTTGCGCCCATCCGGTCACGCCGGGTTTGAGCGCATCGACGCCCGCCTCCTGGCGCATGCCGATCAGATCGTGCTGGTTGAACAGCGCGGGTCGCGGACCGACCAGCGACATCTCTCCGCGCAGGATGTTCCAGAGCTGCGGCAGCTCGTCGAGGCTGCTGCGGCGCAGGAACTTTCCGACCCGGGTGACGTGGGACGAAGCGGGCCCCATGAGATGCGACGCGAGATCCGGCGCGCCGACGCTCATGGTGCGGAACTTGAAGATGGTGAACTCGGCCGAGCCGCGACCGATACGGCGCTGCCGGAACAGGGACGGCCCGCGCGAATCGAGGCGAACCAGGATCGCAACCAGCAGCATCAGCGGTGCAAACCCGATCAGCAGCGCGAGCGCGACCGTCACATCGAGCGCCCGCTTGCCGCCCCGGTAAGCGCCGCGCGGCCGCGGCTCGACCGGCCGGCCCGCGGCGCGCCCGCGCGTCTCCTCCAGCACCGCGACCAAGCGATCGCCGAGCGCCCGGCGCGAGTACTGCTGCGCGACGAACGGCGGCCCGGCGACACCGAGCCGGGCGCGCTGGCTCGGATCGTCCGCGAGCGACGCCAGCACGCGCGCCATCATGACTCCGTCGCCGGGGTCGACGACCACACCGGCCCCGGAGGCGCGCAAGACGTCGGCGGCGTCGCCGCGCACCGCTCCCACCACCGGCCGGCCGCAGGCGAGATAGTCGAACAGCTTGACCGGGATGGTCTCGCCGCAGAAGGGATGGTCGCGCGTGGTCGCCACACACACGTCGGCCGCATGAATGCACGCGACCAGCTGCTCCGGCGGCAGGCTCGGCCGGAACTCGACGCGCTCGAGCCCATCCCGGGCCGCGCGCTCCTGGAGCGCGGGCTTGGCCACCCCATCGCCGATCAGGAGGAAGCGGACGTCGGTGCGCTCGCGCAGCCGCTCGGCGGCATCCAGAAGCACCTCCATGCCGTGCACGAGACCGTGCGTGCCGGCGTAGAGCACGGTGAACGAGCGCGGTGGCGTCGTGGGTCCGGATCCGGGGTCGGGTCCTGCGCCGTTGCCGGGCGGGCGGAACAGCTCGGTGTCGGCGCCGTTGGTGACCAGCTCGATTCGTTCCGAATCGAGCCCGCGGCCGGCGAGCTGGCGCTGCATGCCGGGCGTCACGGCGATCACGCGCGCCGCGCGCACGTAGACGAACCGCGCGAGCGTGGCGAGCACGCGCGTCGCGAGCCCCGGCCGCATCTCGCCGAGCGCGACCGCGGCATGCGGCCAATCGTCGCGGCAATCCACGACCAGCGGGGCGCGATGCCGGAGCGCCGCGACCCACGCCGTGAGACCGAGGAACAGCGGCGGCATCGAGGCCAGCACCAGATCCGAGCGCGGCCCGCTGCACGCCGCGGGCAGCGCCGAGAGCGCGAAGCTCAGGTGGTTCCACAGGCGCGTCCCGGCGGTCTTGCGCGGCGTCGCGTACAGCCACACCCGCCACACCTCGACGGTCCCCGCGCGCTCGCGCGCCCCGCGCCGGTCGCGGTAGCCAGGCTGAATCTCTCCGGAAGGGTGATTCGGCAGCCCGGTCACGACCCGCACCTGGTGCCCGGCGCGCTCGAGCGCACGCACGAAGTGCGCGGCCCGCGCCGGCGCCGCGCCGGTCTCGGGCGGGAAATACTGGGTCACGAACAGGACCCGCATGTCACTTCCCGAGCCGAGGGCTGCCGCGCCTCAGCTCAGCTCTCCGTCGCGTCCGGCCACGACCAGTTGGCGTCGCGCCGCGCGCTGACCCAGCCACCAGCGGGTCTGGAGCGGCAGCAGCACACCCTCGTAGAGCGGATCGGGCAACGCACCGAGGCCACCCCAGTACAACTCGTGGCGCACCACCCGCAGGCCGTTGCGCGTCATCACCTCGCGCACCTCGCCGGGCGTGAACGTGCGCTCGACGGCGTAGTGATGCCGGACGCCGTCGGGGGCGACGTACTCCTGGTGCACTTCGCTCCGCAACTGGGCCAAGCGCCGCTGGTGCGCCGAGTGGCCGCCGTTGATGTCGCCGACGACGAGCACGCCACCGGGACGCAGATGACGGCGCACGGCGGCGAGAAAGTCGTCCAGCGGGTCGATGTGCGAGAGCGCGTTGTACACCCATACCAGGTCGTAGTCCTCCGGCCATTCGCGCGTGAGATCGCCACGCCGGTACTCCACCGGCATTGGCCATCCGGTGGTGCGCTCGCAGAACCGCAGCCGCCGCTCGGCGGCGTCGAGCCGATCCGGACGCAAATCGACGCCGGTGACGTCGCCGCCCACCATCGCGTAGAGCATCGCGTAAGTGCCGAAGCCGGAGCCGGCGTCCAGCACCCGCGGCTTGGCGCGCCCGGCGATCCAGCGCGCGGTCCATCCCGCTTCGCTGCGCCAGAATCCGCGCAGGTAGCGGCGGATTCCGGCCTCGTCGCCCGGCGCCGGCAGCTTGCGATAGTAGTCTTCGAACGCTTCGCGCTCGCCCGGCGGCAGCTCGGGCGGCAGTGCCGCGTGCTCGACCTCGATCGTCCAGCGCACGAAACGCTCGAAAGCCTCGCGAGCCGCCAGGCTCATCCACGCCTCCCGGGGACGCCGGCACGAAGCGCACGCCACCACGCGGAGATCTGCGGGCGCGCGAGATTCAGCGAGTGCGTGAGCTGATTGGGCAGCGCCCAGACCGCCCCGCCACCGAGCCGGCAATGGAGATCGACGCGTTCGCCGCCCAACTCGCGTTTGAACACGGTCGCGCCGCCCCAGTTCATCCATCGGCACCCCAGATCGCGGCCTTGACGCAGGCCCTCGTAAGCCAGCAGGACGTTGGCGCCGAGCCGCTTGGCGTCGAGCGTCGACGCATTGGCGCGGTAGTCAACGGTCGCGCCGGGATAGACGCCGAAGCCCGAGCCGCCCTCGATCGTTCCCGCCCGCATCACGATCAGCAGCATCATCCAGGGATGCTCCCACTCGCGCCAGCTCTCGCCCGGAAGCGGCAGCGTGTCCGGGATCGGTCCGCAGTCGTCGCCTCGGCGCCGCTCGGTTTCGCGCTGCAGGCGCGCGAACGCGAGGTACTGCTCCGGCCGGGTCGCGCGCTCGACGGTGAATCCTTCGCGCACGGCGCGCTTGACCGCGCCGCGCTTGTTGACGTCCATCGTCTTGAGCAGCTCGGCGTCGGTCCCCTCCAGCCGCCGCAGCAACGTCGATCCGGCGAGATAGCCGGGCGTCCGGCCACCCGGCGCGACCGGCAAAAAGCACCGCAGGCGCCGGCCGCGGCTCATCCGCTGCGCGATCCCGAACACCCAGTCCAGCTCTTCGGGGCTCATGCCTTCGGCACGGTCGCGCGCGGGATCTCCGATCACCGCTTCCCAGCGCCACGGCCAACCGCACGCGCGCCACGGCCCCTCGTCTCGTATCACCAAAGCGGCGCAACGCCCGCCTTCCTCCGCCCGCATCGCGGTCGCGGCGCGCCCGTGAGCGGCCTGCCACCGCAGGTGCTCGACGCTGAGCCCGAAATGCGCGTGCGGCGAGCGCGACAAGCATTCGCGCCACGCGCGCTCGAAGCCCGGATCGAGCGCTTCCCGGGTGCACCAGGACGTCAGCTGCATGGGATTCCTTCGAGCTGAAGCAGGAGCTGCAGCAGCAGCGGCGCGTCCGAGGTCAGCAGATCGACGGTCGCCGCGCCGACCATGACGCGCGCGCCCCCACGCACGCGGGCAACGCGCGCAAACGCGGCGACCCCGGCGCGGGCGCGATGCCAGACCGTTTCGGCATACACCCCGACCCGCCACGCGCGCCCGGCTCCGAGCCAGCGGTGCACCGGCACCCGGATGCCGAACCGGCCGGCGGCTTCGCGCTTGAAGACGCTTTCGCCACCGAGATTGATCCAGCGATAGCCGAGATCGCGGGCGCGCCGCGCCTCCTCGTGCGAGAGCAGGGCGAACGCCCCGGAACGACGCCCGGCATCGCTCGACGCGCCGGTGCGCGCCTCGAGCACCCCACCCGGCATGAGCCCATCCCCGACGCCCGATTCGATCCGGCCTTCGCGGGTCGCCACCAGGAGCCACATCCACGGCAGCTCCCATTCGCGCCATCCCTCGCCGGGCGGCGGCGTCTCGCCCGAGACCTCCGGACCTTTCTGGCCGCGGCGGGCGACGGTCTCTCGTTGCACTTCGGCGAACGCTCGGAACTGCTCATGCTCGGTCGCCTCCTCCACCTGGTAACCCTGCGACAGCGCCCGGCGCACCATCCGGCGTTTGCTCGAGTTCATGGCCGCGAGCAGCTCTTGGTCCGAATGCCCCACGTCGTACATGACGGTGGCGCCGGCGCGATAACCTTCCATCCGCAGCGGCGGCGGCACCGGCAGGTGCACGGCGATCCGGCGCGGTCCCGCGACCTGCACCGCGACGCGGAACAGCCACTGCGCCTCGCCTTCGTCGAGCGGCGCGGCGCCGCACCGCCCGGGCGATTCGACCACGGCCTGCCAGCGCCACGGCCAGCCGCTCTGGAGCCGGCCGGACTCCTCGCGCAGCACCAGCAATCCACTGCGATCGCCTTCCTCCGCCAGCACCGCCAGCGCGTGCTGGTCACGCACGGCGCGGCGCTGCAGATAGCGCAGGTCGAGCGTGAAGTTGGCGTGCGGCGTGGACGACAAACGGGCCCGCCAGGCGCGCTCGAAGTCCGCGCCCAGCGGCTCACGCGTGGCCCAGACCCAGGGATTCATGCAGGGGTTCTCCCCAGACGCCGTAGCGCCTGCCATAGGACGGGAAGATGGCGTGGCCGAAGCCCCACCACCAACCGCGCGAGACGATCCCAACGGCCCTGACGTACATACTGCCGAGCGCTCTCCAGCTCGTAGCGCAGGAGCTGCGGCGCGGATTCGCGCCGGAAGCCCTCCGCGCCTTCGGCGAGCCCGTGACTCAGGCGCGCCAGTCGCGCCGCAAAGGACGCCGCTTCCGCTTCCGCAACCCCACGCGGCACGCCGTCGTCGTCGAGCCGCAGCGCCTCGAACAGGAGACCGGGCGTTGCGGCGACGAGCGCGGTGAACACGCCGCTCTCCCGCCGGGACACGGCCGCTGCGCTGGCCTCGAAATCGCCGGCCCGGGCATTGAAACATGCGTCCCCGAGGCTGAACAGCGCCAGCGTCCGTCCGCTCCGGCGGTAACCCTGCATCACGTGGGGATGGTGGCCGAGCACGAGATCCACCCCGCCGGCCGCCAAGGTTTCGGCGAGCTCCAGCACGCGTGGCGGAGGATAGTCCACGTACATGGAACCCCAATGCACGCTCACGACCAGCACCTCGACCTCGGGACGCCAGCGCGCGAGATCCTCGCGGAGGATGGCAAGCTCGAGCGGCGCGATCCCCGGGCGATCG
>DASQFU010000057.1:0-20327 GCA_035632955.1 Candidatus Limnocylindria bacterium | reverse complement strand
CGGACCTCGCGCCGGCCGAGATCGACAAGGCGCTGGATCCCCGCCGCCAGACCGAGCCCGGCCTCGAGCTCGGCGGCAGCAGTGGCGGGTGACCGGCGCCTCGTGCGACGGCCGTTGGACGCGACCGCTAAGCCGCAACGGTTCGGACCGGAAGGTTCCCCCTGGACACTTTCTCGCCGCGGCGGAGCCAGGGATGGCGGAGCGCGGCGAGAACTAGCGAGCCGCAGCCAGGATGGCCAGGCGAGCGTGTGGCCAGGGGGGAGCTTGGCTTCCCTCCGTCCGATCTCGCCCGCGGCGACCGTAAGCCATGCAGCCAGTCTCACGAGGCGATGCGGATCACCCACCGGCGCTGCCGCCGAGCTCGAGGCCGGGCTCGGTCTGGCGGCGGGGGTCCAGCGCCTTGTCGATCTCGGCCGGCGCGAGGTCCGTCATCTCGCGCGCCAGCTCGCGCACCGGGCGGCGCTCCTTGAAGGAGCGCTTGGCGATCTCGGCCGCGCGGTCGTAGCCGATCAAGGGATTCAGGGCGGTCGCCATGCTGGGCGAGATCTCGACGTAGTCGCGGCACGTGTCGGCGTTGGCCGTCATGCCCGCCAGCGCCTTGTCGGCAAACGCGCGTGACGCCGAGGCCAGCAGCCGCACGCTCTCGAGCAGGTTGCGAGCGATCAGCGGCAGCATCGTGTTGAGATCGAGCTGTCCCGATTGGGCGCCGAGCGTGATCGCGACGTGGTTGCCGGTCACCTGCGCGCCGACCATGATCACGGCCTCGCAGATCACGGGGTTCACCTTGCCGGGCATGATGCTGGACCCCGGCTGGATCGCGGGCAGCGTCACTTCCGCGAGCCCGCAGCGCGGGCCGCTGTTCATCAGGCGGACGTCGTTCGCGATCTTGATCAGGCTCGCGGCGACCGTGTTGAGAGCGCCGCTCGTCCACGCCGGCGCATCCTGCGCGCCTTGTGCCTCGAAATGATTCCGCGCCTCTCTAAACGACGTCCCGGCGAGCCGGCCCAGCTCCTCCGCCATCCGCCGTCCGAACTCCGGATGCGTGTTGAGGCCCGTGCCGACCGCGGTACCGCCGATCGCGAGCTCGCGCAAATCGGGCAGGGTCGCCTTCACCCGCGCGCTGCCGTGCTCGATCTGGGACGCGTAGCCGCCGAACTCCTGGCCGAGCCGGATCGGCGTCGCGTCCATGAGATGCGTCCGGCCGGTCTTGATCAAGTCGTCGAACTCGCGCGCCTTGCGCTCCAGGACCATGTGCAGATGGTCGAGCGCCGGCAGCAGCTCGTGCTCGATCTCGAGCACCGCGGAGACGTGGATCGCCGTCGGGATCACGTCGTTGCTGCTCTGGCCGAAGTTGACGTGATCGTTGGCGTGGATCGGCCGGCCCGCCAGCTCGGAGGCGCGGCGCGCGATCACTTCGTTGGCGTTCATGTTGCTGCTCGTGCCGCTCCCGGTCTGGAACACGTCGATCGGGAACTCGGCGTCCCAACGTCCGTCCCAGACTTCCCGGGCCGCCTGCTCGATCGGCCCCGCTCGTTCCGCGTCGAGCAGACCGAGCGCCGAGTTGACGCGCGCCGCGGCCACCTTGATCAGTCCGAGCGCGTGGATGAAGCGGGCCGGCAGCGGCTCACCGGAGATCGGGAAGTTCTCCACCGCCCGCTGAGTTTGCGCCCCATACATGGCCGCGGCGGGCACGCGCATCTCACCCAGACTGTCCTTTTCCATCCGGAACTCGGTCATGTTCCTTCCGCTCGTTTGGGGCTTCCGGAATCGAGGTGCTCGAAGCCGCACAGCTCGACTCGGTGGTTGTCGGGGTCGCTGAAGTAGATCGAATCCGCGCGCCAACTCTCGAACGTCACCGGACCTTCGACCTCGATTCCCAACCCCTCGAGTCGAAGCTTCTCCGCCGGGACCGCCGCCCGTGCGATCGCGATCGCGAAGTGCGCCGGACCGCCGCAGTGGGCGGCTCCATACGAGAGCGGCTTGTTCGTCAGTCCGAGCCGGGGCAGCTCGCCCGGCGTTCCGGTCCAGAGCCAGGCCCAAGAGGGTGAAGGCTGCCCCTCCACGGTCAGGCCGACAACGTCGCGATAGAAGGCGACCGCACGCTCGACATCGGCGACGCGCAGGATCAGCTCGGAGAGTCCGGAGCGTTTCATCGTTGGGTGCGGCGCGGTCGGGCCGGCCATGCGTCGCGCATCTTAGGCTATGCGGGGATGATCTCGAAGCGGCTCGTGATCTCGGCGCTCGCCGACAGCATCGCGTGCACCGAGCAGTATTTCGTTTCGCTCAGCCGGATCGCTTCCTCGATCGCCGCGGGGTTCAGGTTGCGCCCCCGCAGGCGATGGACGACCTCGATGCGCGTGAAGCTCTTGGGATGCTCCGGTCGTCGCTCTCCGCGCGCGACGACCTCGTAGCCGAGCACGACTTGCCGCTTCTTGCGCAGAATCGAGATCACGTCCATGCCGGTGCAGCCCGCGACCGCCGCCAGCACCGCGGCGACCGGATTCGGCCCCTGCGGATCGGCGCTGCCGTCGAGCACCAACTCGGGGCCATCGTCCACCTTGGCGAGGAAGCGGAGCTCCGGCCCCTCCACCGTCTGCAGCACGACGTGCGCCTCGCGGGCCATCGGTCAGCTCTTCGGCGCCGCGCTGGCTGCGGACATCGCGCCCAGACTGTTCAGCTTGTTGAAGCCGTCCAGCGCCGCCACCTTGTAGCACTCGGCGAGCGTCGGATAGTTGAAGACGTTGTGGAGGAAGAAGTCCAGCGTGCCGCCGAGCGCCATCGCGGCCTGGCCGATGTGCACCAGCTCCGTGGCCTGCGTGCCGAGCACCCAGACGCCGAGGATGTGACGCGTGTCGAGATGGAAGATCAACTTCAGCATGCCGTCTTCGTCGCCGAGGATCTGCCCGCGCGCGATCTCGCGATAGCGAGCCACGCCGGTCTCGAACGGAACCCCGCGGGCGGTGAGGTCGCGCTCGTTCGCCCCGACCCAGGACAGCTCGGGCACCGCGTAGATGCCGAACGGGTACAGCTCCGGCAACGAGGTCGCGGGATAACCGAACGCGTGCAGCGCCGCCAGGCGCCCCTGCTCGGCCCCGGTCGACGCCAGGGCCGGCAAACCGATGCAGTCGCCGGCGGCGTAGATGTGGGGCACCGTCGTCTGATAGTGCTGGTTCACGGCGATGCGGCCGCGATCGTCCGCCTGCAGGCCGGCCTTCGCGAGGTCCAGCTCGACCGTCGCTCCCAGCCGGCCGGCCGAGACCAGCACCAGATCGGTCGCGATCCGCTTGCCGCTGTTCATGAGGACGATTGCGTGATCCGCGGACGGAACGTCGACGCGCGCCACTTCCTCGCCGAGCCGGAACACGACGCCGAGCTCGCGCGCCCGGTAGGCGAAACCGTCGAGAATCTCTTCGTCGACCATTTCGAGGATGTGCTCGCGCTTGTCGGCCAGCGTGACCTCCACACCCATCGCGCCGAAGATGGTCGCGTACTCGACGCCGATGATTCCGGCGCCGACGACCACCATGGTCCTTGGCATGCGAGGGAGCTGCAGAATGTCGTCGCTGGTGAGCACGCGCGCATGATCCACGACCAGGCCCGCCGGGAGGGCGGGCACAGTGCCGACGGCGATCACCACTGCCGGCGCCTGGAGCTCCCAGCCCATGGCGGCGCCATCGATCGCCACTTCGTTCGCGCCGGTGAATCGCGCCGTGCCTTCGAGCACGGTGACGCCGTTGCGCAGCAACTGGTCGCGAACCACCTGGCGTTCGTGACGCATCACGTCGCTGGCGCGAGCCAGCAGATCCCCGATCGCGAGACGCCGCGGCTCCTGGTACTCGCCATACATCCGTCGCAGGCGCAGGCCGGAAAGATCGAGCGCCGCTTCGCGCAGCGTCTTGCTCGGGATCGTCCCGGTGTTGATGGCCACACCGCCAAGCGCGCGCATCTTGTCCACGATCGCGACGTCCTTGCCGAGCTTGGCGGCCGCGATCGCCGCGCGCTGGCCGGCGGGCCCGCTGCCGATCACGATCAGGTCGTGGCGCTTCATCGGGATGCGCTCTGCGCCTCGCGCCGCGGCTCCTCGTCGCCCAGGGAGAGGTTCAACTCCGCGTCGCTCAGGATCTGGCGCCGGTTCATGATCTGGGACGAGTCGTGTTCGAAGAACAGATGGATCAAATGGTCGATGCCGACCTCGAGCTGCTTACGGATCCCCACCATCTTGACCAGATAGGCCGCCGCCCAGAACAGCCACGCGAGCTTGCCGGCGATCGGCACGCCGAACAACTCCACCACCGACGAGTGCTTTCCGAGCGAGATGATGTAGCCGGGCTCGCGGAAGCCGAACCGCGGGATCGCCTTGCCTTCCGACCGGCGGACGAGCGCCTCGCCGACGTGGCCGCCCATCGCGACCGCCGTCTGCGCGAGCCGGGGCTGAAATCCTCCTTCCGCCTTCTCGGCGGCAGCGCAATCCCCGATCACCCAGACGTCCTCCACCGGTTGTCCGTTCGCATCCAGCGCTCGCAGATACTCGTCGACGCGCACGCGGCCGTCGGGCGCGTGGAGCAGCGGCAGCCGCTGAACCAGTTCCGGCGGGCGAACGCCAGCGGTCCAGAGGATCGTGAACGCCTCGAGCGAGCCGCCGTCGGCGAAGCGCAGAGCCTTGTCCTCGACCCGAGCCACGTTGGCGCCGAGACGGATCTGCACGCCGCGACGCTCGAGAAACCTCTGCACGTATGCCGAATGCTCGGGACGCGCGGTGTTGACCAGGCGATCGCCCGCTTCCACCAGGGTCACGGAGAGTTGCGAGCGATGCAGACTCGGGTAGCGCGGCAGCAGGGTCTCGCGCACCATGTCCATGATCTCCGCGGCGACCTCCACTCCGGTCACACCGCCGCCGACGATCGCGAACGACAGGAGACGCTGCCGCTGCGAGGAGCCCTCGGACTGTTCGGCCATCTCGAACAGCTCGACCACGCGAGCGCGCAGCGTCATGGCGTCCACCAGTGTTTTGAACGGACGCGTGAATTGCGCAGCTCCCGGCACGCCGTAATAGTCCGTAACGCTCCCGACCGCGATCACCAGAGTGTCGAAACGCCACCGAAGATTGTTGTGGAGCACGACCTGACGTCGCGCCAGGTCGATATCAATCACCTTGTTCTTGTAGAAGCGGATGTGGCGGTGGCGCGCCATTTCGCGCAGCGGATACACGATGTGCCGAGTCTCGACCGCGCCGACCGCGACCGCCGGGAGCAGCGGGTTGAACTGGAAGTAGTTCTCCTTGTCGATGAGAACCGTATCCCAATAGTCGCGTGCCGTGCGGGAGCGGCCGATCGAACGAGCCACGTCCAGCCCGCCGAAACCGCCACCGAGGATGACCAGCTTCCTGCCCGCCATGCACGCGCAGGATAGCATGGCGGCGCGAAGGACCGTCCTGCAGGAGTGTGCACCGCCAAGAACCTGGACGCCGTTCACGGAGTTTAGCGCCGTTCGGCTCTGGCTCGATGTCGAACGGCAATCGCCTCCAGGCTCACGAGCGCATCCGGACTGCGTGGATCGACCGTGCGAGCTGCCACCACACTCTGCATGGCGGCGCCGCGAAGCCACTTTCATGGAGCATGCCGCGTGCCGATCGCAACGTTGACCCGGGTCGGACGGTCTTTTGCGTGCCGCCCCGATCGCGGGCACGAACGCCACGTGTGGTAAAGCGAAAGGCGCGGTTCATATTCGTATGTTGAGCTTGGTCGTACGATGTTTATTCATGATGTCTTAGAACGCTTGCGTAATCTTTTTGACTCGGCCTGCGGCGTGTGTCTTACTTCGCACATTCGAAACTGCTCCGATCTCCCACTACTTTCCGGAGGGCTTGAATGCCAAAAGGACGGCGGAAGCGGCAGATGTACGCGGAAGACAAGCGCAGGAGCATCTTGACGACGGCCCAGAACGAAGGCCTGACGGCGGCCGAAGTGAAGAAGCGTTTCGGCGTCACGCCGGTGACGTATTACTCGTGGCGCAAGAAGTACGGCGTGGGTTCACCGCGCGGTCAGGCGAGAACCGTGGCCGGCGGGCGTCGCGCGGGCCTCGGCGGCCAGGTGCGGAGCGAAGTGCAGGCGCGCGTTCGCCAGATCCTGCCGGGAATCGTGAAGAGCGAGGTCGACAGCTACCTCAACTCGCTGTTCGGCTCTCGGCGCGGGCGCGGCCGCAAGGTCTAGCCCCAACTCCACGCCCCTCGGGCGGCTTCCGAGTCATCGGCGGCCGCCCGTTGGCGTCTCGGCTGCGGCGGGCGTGAGGTTATAGTGCCGGCGTGCCACGCCGTTCCTCACGCACGATCGTGTCGACGCCCTCGCCGGCTCCCGCCGCGCCGCCCTCGAGTCCCTCCCCGACAGCGGCGTGGCTCTGGGCGGCGCTGATCCTGCTCGGCTTTGCCGTCTCCCTGTATCGCAGCGACGACACGGACTTCTGGTTCCACCTCGCGGCGGGCCGATCGATCCTCATGCACGGGCTGCCGGAGCAGGAGACGTGGTGCATCGCCGCTCGCGGCCAGGCGCCCTGGCTTTCGGAATGGCTGTTCCACGTCGCGTTGCGGACCGTTCACGGGCTCGGGGGCGACTGGGGCGTCGCGATCTGGCGCGGCGCGTGGAGCGCCGGCGCCGTCGCGCTCGCGATCGGGCTCCTGCGCACGGTCGGCGCCCGCTCGTGGACCGCGCTGTTGCTGATCCCGCTGGCACTCGCGGTCGCCCGCGAGCGTTTTCAACCGCGCCCCGAGCAGCTCGCGGTGGTATTCACGCTTCTCTACCTGCTCGTGTTCGAGCGCGCCAGACGCGGACGGGGGCTTGCTCTCGCCTGGCTACTGCCGGTCCAAATCCTGTGGGCGAACCTGCATCCGAGCTGGGTTTTCGGCGTCGCGGTGGCAGGTTTCCAGGCGCTGCTGCCGCATCCCGACTCGCGCCCCGATAGAAAAGCGGCGTCCTCTCGCCGGAACCTTTGGCTTCTGTTCGCCGCCCTGTGGGCCGCGAGCGCGCTGACCCCCGATCCGCTCGGATCGCTCGCCCTGCCATTCCGCTTTCCCTTCGAGCTGGCCCGCGACCCGCTGCACGCGTCGATCGAAGAGCTGCGGCCGTGGTCCTGGACCATGGACCGCGCCGAGCCCTTCACGTGGATGCTGGTCTTCGCATTGGCGGCCGTCGCGCTCGGACCGGGAGCCTGGCGCGTATCGCCGCCGCTGGCCACGATCGCCGTAATGGCCGTCATTCTCGGGCTTGCCGCGGTGCGCTCCCGCGGGTTGGCCGCGTTTCTGCTGCTGCCGGTGCTCGCCGTGACGCTCGAGCGCGCGCCCGCGTGGTCTCGGCGGGTCGCCCAGGGGCTGGCGGGCGTCGCGGCGTTCGCCGGACTGTTGCTGCTCGTGCTCGGGCTTGGTTTCGAGCCCGGTGTCGCCCCGCAATGGCGGTCGGTACCGGTGCGGGCCGTGGCGCTCGCGGACTCCCTCGGCGTCGGCGGTGTTCCGCTCAACACGTTCCACTACGGCGGCTACATCTTATGGGCGCGCGGCGAGTCGCATCCGCCTCTGATCGATGGGCGGGCATTGGGGCCTCCCGAGTTCCGGTCGCGTTTCGCGCGCGCGCTCGTGGACGAAGGCGCGCTCGATTCGCTCGTGGCCCAGTGGCGCTTCACGCACGCAGTGCTATCCCCGCCGCTCGGTCTCGAGGATCGCATGGCGAGCCACTTGCTCGAGCGGCCCGAATGGGCGCTGGTTTTCGCCGACGATGCGGGCCTGCTCCTGCTGCGCCGGGACCTTCATCCGGAAGCGGTCGCGCGCCGCGAGTACCGGCTGCTCTCGCCGGACTACGAGAAGATGGCGGAGCTGGCCGAGCGCGCGTTGGCGGACAGCATGCTGGCGCAGCGGCTGGTCGCCGAGCTGCAGCGAGCGAGGAGCGAATCTCCCTGGCACTCGCGCGCCAGTCTCTGGCTCGGCCTGTTCGAGCTCGGCGGCGGCAAGGCGCAAGCGGCGCACCGTCTGCTCGAGGAGGTCGAGCGCGATGCGCCAGCGACCCCCGGCCTGGCGCTCCGGCTCGGCATCGCGCGCGAGATGGTCGGTGATCGCGATCGCGCGCGCTCCGCTTACCGGCGGGCGCTCCGCGAGCCCGTCGACGCCGAGGCCGCGCGCGCCGCGCTCAGCCGTCTCGCCGCCGGCGCAGCGCGCTGATCTCTAAAACGACCGGCACGCGCACCACACGCGAGCACTAGCTGGCGCCGGCGAGCCGCGCCGCCGCGGCACGGTCGATCAGCCACACGTATTCGCGCAGCATCCGAGCGGGAATCTCGCGAATATCGGTCGTGCCCTCGAGAGCGCGCGCCACCGCCTCGGCCTTCTCCCTGCCGATCGCTTGAACGATCACCTTGCGCGCCTCGCGAATCACCCGTGGGGTGATCGTGAGTCGGATCGGCGGCGGTTTCGGGCTGTCGCGCACGACCGCCACCCGGCAGACGCGCTCGACCGTGAGCGGTGAGCTTGGAAAGATCGAGGCGGTATGCCCGTCCTCGCCGACGCCCAGCACCAGCACGTCCATCGGCTCCACCAGGTGCGCCTCGTACTCGACGACCGCCGCATCGAGGTCGGCATAGTCGCCCTTCATACGATGAACGTTGGGCGCCGGAATGCCGGCCGGATCGATCAGGGTCTCACGGGCGAGCCGGAAGTTGCTGGCGGGATCGGTCGGCGGCACGGCGCGCTCGTCCGCGAAGTAGATGCGCACCCGAGCCCAGTTCATCCGCTCGCGGAACTCGTCACCAGCGAGCGTCCGGTAGAGCTGCTCCGGCGTGCGGCCGCCGGAAAGCGCGAGGTTGAATCGCCCGCGTGCTCCCGCCGCCGCGGTGGCGATCATCTCCGCGCCGGCACGCGCCAGGGCGGCGCCGGCATCGAAGACGTGAAGCTCGGACATCGTGAATGCGCCGGAGCGCCTACAGCTCCCGCCACGTCCGGCGATCACGCCGAATCCACGGGTGGCAGCTCTCCGGACCCCAGGAGCCGGGTTCGTAGTTCGGGAAGTCCCGCGGTGGCTGGCGCTCGAAATGATCGAGGATGGGATCGAGCCACGCCCACGAGGCCTCGACCCAGTCCCGCCGGGAGAACAACGTGGCGTCGCCCCGCATGGCGTCGAGGAGCAGTCGCTCGTAGGCTTCCGGCGGCTCGCCGCCGAACGTTTCGACGTAGCTCATATCCATTTTCACGGTCGCGGCCCGCAGGTCGTCGCCCGGGACCTTGGAGGCGAACGTGAGCTGGATGCCCTCGTCGGGCTGGATGCGCAACGTGAGCACGTTGGGCTCCAGCTTCTCGCACACGTCCTCGCGACCGAACAGGCACAGAGGAATCGTTTGCAGGTGGATCGAGATCTCGGTCACTCGTTTTTTGAGCTGCTTGCCGGCGCGCAGGTAGAACGGCACCCCCTGCCAGCGCCAGTTGTCGAGGTACACGCGCAGAGCGGCGAACGTCGATGTCGTGGAGTCCGTGGCGATGTCCGGCTCCTGGCGATAACCGCGGTACTGGCCGAGCAGGACGTCGCGGTCGATCGAGTCGCTCCAGTTCTCACGCAGGGCCCGGACGACTTTGAGCTTTTCGTTGCGGACATCGTCGGCTTGCATCGTGTTCGGCGGCTCCATCGCGACCAGGGCCAGGACTTCGAGCAGATGGTTCTGCACGATGTCCCGGAGCACGCCGGTCTGGTCGTAGAACTTCCCGCGCGTGCCGACGCCGACCGTCTCCATCGCCGCGATCTCGACGTGATCCACATACTTCCGGTTCCAGAGCGGCTCGAAGATGCTGTTGCCGAACCGGAACACGAGCAGGTTCTGGACCGTCTCCTTGCCGAGATAGTGGTCGATCCGGAAGGTCTGCGATTCGTCGAGCACGTCGCCGACCAGCCGGTTGAGCTCGCGGGCGCTCGCCAGATCCCGTCCGAACGGTTTCTCGATGATCACCCGAGTCCACGGCCCTTGGCCGGGCGGTCGGATGAGCCCGGCCTTGCGCAGCCCTTCGAGGATGACGCCGAACTGGCTCGGAGGCGTGGCGAGGTAGAAGAGCCGGTTGCCCTCGAGATCGTGCGCGCGATCCAGCTCCTGGAGCCGCGTCGAGAGACCCTCGAACGCGGCAGCGTCATCGAACGAGCCCGCCAGATAGGCGAGCCGCTCCGCGAAGCGCTGCCACACCCCGGAATCCACCGGCCGGCGGCGCGAGAACTCGTCCACGGCGGCGCGCATCGCCTCGCGATACTCCCGGTCCGTGTGCGAGCCGCGGGCGACCCCGATGGTCGCGAACCGCTCGGAAAGCAAGCCGCCGACCTCCAGGTTGTAGAGCGCCGGCAGGAGTTTGCGGCGAGCGAGATCGCCGGTGCCGCCGAACACGACCAGCGCGCACGGCGGCGCCTGGCGAGGCTTGGGCTCGAACACGACCGGAGTTACCGCCTCGACGTGCGTCGTCACTGCGACTTCTCCTTGACCGCGTGGCCGCCGAACTCTGCGCGCAACGCCGCGATCACCTTGTCGCGGAACGAATCCTCCTGGCGCGAGCGGAAGCGCGAGAGCAGCGACAGCGTCAGCACCGGCGCCGGCACGCTGCGATCGATTGCTTCGAGCACGGTCCAGCGGCCTTCGCCGGAGTCCTCGACGTAGCCGCGGATGCGTTCCAGGCCGGGGTCCTTCCGGAACGCGAGCTCGGCGAGCTCGAGCAGCCACGAGCGGACCACGCTGCCCTGATTCCAGAGATGGGCGAGCTGGCCGAGATCGTAGGCATAGTCGCTGCTCTTCAGGATCTCGAAGCCCTCGGCGTACGACTGCATCATTCCGTACTCGATCCCGTTGTGGACCATCTTCGCGAAGTGGCCGGCGCCCGGCGGTCCGGCGTGCAGCCAGCCGTCGACCGGAGCGAGCGTCGTGAGCGCCGGTGCGAGGCGTGCGACCGGCTCGGGGTCGCCTCCCACCATCAGGCAGTAGCCGACCTCGAGGCCCCAGATTCCGCCCGAGGTCCCGGCGTCGACGAACTGGATGCCGACCCCGGCCAGCGCATCGTGCCGGCGGCGCGAGTCGCGATAGTTCGAGTTGCCGCCGTCGACCACCAGATCCGCGCGCGCGAGGAGGGGCTCGAGGGCGTTGAGCAGCTCGTCGACCGGCGGGCCGGCCGGAATCATCGCCCACACGATGCGCGGCGGCGCGAGCGCGCCGATCAGCTCCTGGAGCGAATCGGCGGTCGTTGCGCCGTGCCGGCGCGCCGCTTCCTTGGGCTGCGCGCTGCGGTCGAAAGCGACGACCTTGTGCCCACCCTGCAGCAGTCGGATCGTCATGTTGAGACCCATCCGGCCGAGCCCGACGAATCCGATCTCCATTCTCGAATCCTTCCCCTTCCTCGACGCGCATCGAGTGCGCGAGCCGCGTGGGTGGAACTGACGGTCGCGATTAAATCACGCCGGCGCGCTCCGCCGAAGTCACCCGCCGTGCTCGCGAATCGCGTGTGCTAGGTTGCGGCCATGGCTCGCTCATGGGTCCCGGACCCGCGCGCGGCGATCGGTGTTCGGCAGGGATCCCGGGCTCCGTCGTGAGCGCGCGCCGCATCTCCCCCATCTCCTGGATCGTCCTCGCGTCGACCGCCGCGAGCCTGCTGCTGGCCGTGACCGTGCCCCTGCTCGATCCGGATGAGGGACGGAACGCCGAGATCGCGCGCGAAATGGCGGTGTCCGGAGACCTGATCGTGCCGCGGCTAGCCGGTATGCCCTACCTCGACAAGCCGCCGGGGTTCTTCTGGCCCGCCGCGCTCGCCATCCGGTTGCTCGGCCCGATCCCGTTCGCGGCACGCCTGCCCTCGATTTTGGCTGCGATCGCCACGCTCCTCGTGCTCGCGCAGCTCGCGCGCCGCCACGCAGGCGAGCCCTTCGCGATCCGCGCCATCGCGCTGCTCGCGGTCGCGCCGTTGTTCGTCGGGCTGGCGGCGTACGTCATCTTCGATATGGCGCTCGCGCTGTGCGTGACGCTGGTGTGGACGTCGCTCGCCCGCGAGCTGGAGACGGTCGAGGGCGCGGTCCGGCCGCGCGCAAGCCGCGGGCTCAGGCTCGTCATGTTCGCCGCGACGACGGCCGGCATCCTCGTCAAAGGGCCGGTGATGCTGGCGTGGTCGATCGGCGGCAGCGTCGCAGCCGCTCTGATCCTGCGCTCGCGCGACCCGCTGCGCTGGCTCGGGTGGTGGCCGGGCTGGCTCTTGCTGCTGGCGATCGCGGGCGGCTGGTTCGCGCTCGCGACCGCGCGCCATCCCGAGTATCCGCGCTACGCGTTCCTCGAGGAATCATTCGAGCGTCTGACCAGCGGCGCGTTCAAGCGCGAGCAGCCGCTCTGGTTCGTGCCCGCAGTCCTGATCGGCGGAGCGTTTCCATGGTCCCTGACGACGCCCTGGCAGCTCCTCCGGCGCCTCCGACTGGAATCTCCGCCAGGGACTTTATCGACGGCTCGGCGCACCGCCCGCGTGGCGCTCGGGTTCGTGCTGTTCGCGGTCGTGTTCTTCAGCCTCTCGCGCTCCAAGCTCGTCACCTATCTGCTGCCGGCGTTTCCGCCGCTCGCCTGGCTCGCCGGCGCAGCGTGGTCGCATGCGCTGGCGGAATCCGGGTCCGGCCGCCGCCGGTGGTTCTTCGCGAGCCTGGCCGTGCCGATTCTCATGATCGCGGCCGCGGCTCCGGCGCTCGTTGCCCATGCGCGCAAGGCCTCCGGTGCGCCGCTCGCCGAGGCCATCCGGAAGTCCGCCCCTGATACGCAGGTCCGCTACGAGCACTGCTATAGTCCCGGCACCGATTATTTGCTCGGCCGACCCTCGACGCTGGTAAGCGAGCGGGGTCACGAGATCCGCAGCACGTATCAGATCCGGTATCGGCAAACCTTGATCGCGCGCGGCCACTGGACGCCGCGCGATACCATCCCCCAGGCGAGCGGCGACGACGTGGTCGTCCGCCGGGCGCGGGACGAGCGCGAGATTCCTCGCGGCTACGTGGAGTTCTTCCGCGACCCGCGGTTTGCGGCGTTCCGTAAACGAGGAGGCTGACACATCGTGTGTGGCATCGCCGGGCTCTGGGCGCCGCGACTCGACGCACCGGATCGAGTCGCGCTCGTCGCCGCCATGGTCGAGCGCATTCGGCACCGTGGTCCGAGCGGCACGGCCGTGTGGGACGGCAACGGCGTCGCTCTCGGCCTCGCGCGGCTGGCGATCGTCGAGCCCAACATGGCGGCGCGGGTGCTGTCCAACGAGGAAGGCACGGTGCGCGCGGTCGTCAACGGCGAGATCTACAACCACGCCGCCTTGCGTCTGAGCCTCCGCGCTCGCGGCCATGTCGTGGCCGACGGTCCGGACACGACCGTCGTTCCTCATCTCTACGAGGAGTCCGGTGCCGCGTTTCCGGTGCCGCTCGACGGGATGTTCGCGGTCGCGCTCTGGGACTGGCGGGCCGGCCGGCTGCTGCTTGCGCGCGATCGCGCCGGCGAGAAGCCGCTGTTCTACGCCTCCAGCGACTACGGCTTCGCGTTCGCGTCCGAGCCCGGGGCGCTGGCGGCGCTGCCCGGAGTCTCGCGCGATCCCAATCCCGAGTCGCTGGCGCGCTATCTCGTGCACGGGTTTTTCGCGGGCTCCGATTGCGCGTTCGCCTCCATCCGGCAGCTTCCTCCCGCCTGCGTGCTCGAAGTCACGGATCAGCGCGAGCGGCGCACCCGCTACTGGCAGCCATGGAAGGGACTCGGCACCGCTCAGCCGATCGCCGTCGCCGATGCGCCCGAGCAGGCGCGCCACCATCTCGAGCGCGCGATCGTGTCCCGAGTGCCTGAGCACGTTCCGTTCGGCGTGTTCCTTTCGGGCGGGGTCGATTCGAGCCTGGTCGCCACCTTGGCCGCTCGAGCGCTCGGTCGCGGCTTCCCGACCTTCAGCCTCCGCATCGCTCATCGCGGTTATGACGAATCGCCGTTCGCGCGGTTGGTCGCACAGGCAATCGGCTCCGAGCATCACGAGCTGACGCTCGAGGTCGAGGGCGCGAGCGAGGCGCTCGAGAGCTGGGCCACCGAGATGGATCAGCCGCTCGGCGACCCGAGCGTGCTTCCGACCTGGGCGCTGTCGCGGCTCGCGGCTCAGCGCGTGCCGGTGGTCCTGACGGGCGAGGGCGGTGACGAGTTGTTCGCCGGCTACCCGACCTACCTTGGACACCGGTACGCACGACTGGCTGGCCTGCTGCCGAGCTGGGCGAGCGATGCGGCGATCGCGCTCTCGCGGCGCTTCCGGCCCACGCATCATCACGTCACGCTCGCGCACATGATCGAGCGCTTCCTAGGCGTGCGCGGCCTGCCGCCCTTCGAGCGCCACCTCGCCTGGTTCGGCACCGCCTCGCCCGACGAAGCGCTGCGGCTGCTGGCGCCCGGGCTCCGGGATCAGGTCGGCCGGCGCGCGCCGCTCGCCCATCTCGATCGGTTCAGCGCACGGCTGGCCAGCGAGGACCTCCTGCGTGACGGAGCCGAGCCTGATCTGGTCGCGTATCAGTTGCTCGATTTCGAGCTCTATCTCAGCGGTGATCTGCTGACCAAGGTGGATCGGAGCAGCATGGCTCACGGGCTCGAGACGCGGGCGCCGTTCCTTGCGCACCGCCTGATCGAGTTCGCGCTCGGATTGCCCGAGCAGGCGAAGCTGCGCGGCACGACCAGCAAGTGGGCGCTCAAGCGAGCGGCGAAGGGCCTGCTGCCGGACGCGCTGCTGGCCCGGCGCAAGCAAGGGTTCTCGCCGCCATTCTCCACGTGGGCGCGCGGACCGTTGCGCGACTACGTCACCGCCCGGCTCGGGCGCGAGCGGGTCGCGCGGGCGGGAGTCCTGGATGCCGATGCCGTGCACGCCTTGCTCGACGCCCATCTCCAGAATCGAACCGACCGCGGCCGGACGCTGTGGACGCTCTTGAGCCTGCAGATGTGGGCCGAGCACTGGCTGTCGGGGCGCGTGCCCGACGTCGCTCCCAAGCGAGTCGACGTCGCCACGCTCGACACCGAGCGCGCACCCGAGACGTCGCCGGTCGGCTAGCCGCTACTTCCCCGCCGCTCCGGTGACCGGAGAGGCGAGCTTGGTGGGAGACGCTTTCGCGCGAATGTCGGGCAGCGCCAGTGCGCACGCGGCGCCACCCGTCAGCAACGCGGCGAGACACGTCAAGCCGGTCTCGAGTCCGAACGCATCGGCGATCGCCCCGACCGGACTCACCATCACCGCGCCGACGCCCCACGCCGCGCCCATCAGCAGGCTCGAGATGGTCGACGAGTGGCGCGGCGACAGCTCCTGGCCCATCACCACGTTCACCGGCAACGACGTCTGGAGCACGAAGCTCCCGAGCACGAGACAGACGAGCCCGGGGAGAAACGGCAGGAACACGAACGCGAAGAACAGCGGCGCCGCCCCCAGGAACGACATGATCACGACGCGCCTGCCACCCCACCGGTCCGAGAGCCACCCGCCGAAGAACCCGCCCAGCGCCCCGGCCATCAAGTAGAGCGTCACCAACGCGCCGGCGTTGCCGACGCTCACGCCACGGCGCGTCAGCTCGATCGGCAGGAAGGTCATGAAACCGAGCGACACCGCCGAGCGCACGACCACCGCGAGATAGAGGAGTACGAGAGGCCTCAGCACCGGGCGCAGCTCGGCGACCCGTGGGCGGGGCCCGACCAGCCGCGGTCGCGGGCGCTCGCGCCCGAACCAGGCGAGCAGGACGGCGCCGACCAGCACCCCAGGAAGCGCGGCGATCCAGGTGCGCTCGAGCCCGAACATGCCGACGATCGCGACCGCAAACAGCGGGCCCAGCGAAAAGCCGAGCGTCCCCCCGCTGACGAACACCGCCATCGCCATGCTGCGCTTGGGAGCTGCTTCGCTGGCGAGAACCGCCGCCTGCGGATGGAACGCGGCGACGCCGATTCCGCCGAGCATCAGCAGTCCGACCAGGCCCCAGTAGCTCGAGGCCAGCCCGACGCTGCTGAGCAGCAGCGCCGCCACGATCGGCCCCAGGGCGACGAACCACGGGCGATAGAGCCGGTCGGAGATCCAACCGAACAGCGGCTGCGCGAACGATCCGGTGAGCGAGGCCAGCGCCACCAGCGTGCCAACCAGCGTCAAGCTGAGGTTCAGCTTGGCGATCAGCAGCGGCAGGAGCGGTGTGTAGAAGCTCGAGTAGGCATCGATGCTGAAGTGACCGAGCGCGAGCAGAGCGAGGCGAGGAGGAAGGAAGCGACGCATGGAACGAGGGACGATATCACAGCGCCGCACGGGGCGCGGGCCTCAGGCGGCGAGGTCGAGACGCGCGAGCTCGTTCTCGACCCGGCCCGCTTCCACCCTCACGCGCTTGAGCAGCGCCCTCATGCCGTCGAGCCGGCGTTCGTGTCCGAGCCGCTCCATCACGCCGAACAGCACGCCGCAGCGCGCGGCGCCGATCGTCATGCACATGCCCTTCATTCCGTGCGCCTCGAACTCGACGCCTTGCACGTCGCCGGCCGCGAACAGCTCCGCGATCTTGCCGATGCGCTGGTGCGTGTGATCGAGAAACGTGCGCGCCAGCACCATGCGCAGCTCGCTGCGGCCCATGCTCGAGGCTTCCAGTCGCTTTTGATCGAGCACCGGCACCGAATCGTCGAGGGCCGGAAAAGACGACTGAAGCGTGGGCTCTGATGCTTCGGATACCGGCGGCTCGGGCGCCGGCGGCGGAACACCTGTCGACTCGCTCGCGACTGCCGGCGGGCCGGCGGCTCCGTCCGATGTCTCCCTGACGGGCCCGACGACGAACGCGTTGATCGCGCTCGTCGCAGGCTCGACGTCGAAGCCCATCACCTCGGAGACGATCGGATCCGAGGGCGTGGCGGGAGTGTCGGGAGGTTGCTGATTCGCGCCCTTGCCAAAGACCTTCCACCGCGGTGGAGCCATGCTCTGATCGGCCCTGGTGACTTTCGGATTCCCGGCTTCGGTCGCGCCCCTTCCGGATGGGCGCTTCGTCTCGGGCGCGCTTCGGGTTGGCGCCGCGATCGACTGCACCGCCTCGGGGACCGCGAAGCGCGAGGTGCCGATCAGCTCGATTCGACCCTGGTCCTCGGGTGCGCCCAACGACTCCGGTTGCGCGTCACCCGCGAGCCCACGCTTACCCGGCAGCGCCCAGCGCTCGACCATCGCACACAGCGAATCGAGGTCCACCGGCTTGGTGAGGTAGTCGTCCATGCCGGCCTTCAGACATCGCTCGCGATCGCCGGCCAACGCATGAGCGGTCATCGCGACGATCGGCGTCCGCGTCTGTCCCTGTTCCATCTTGCGCACCTCGGCCGTGCACTCATAGCCGTCCATCTCCGGCATCTGGACATCCATGAACACCAAGTCGAAACGCTCGTGCTTGAGCGCTTCGATCGCCTGCATGCCACTCGCCGCGACCTCGGCCTTGTATCCGAAGCGTCGCAGGGCCGAGATCGCGACCAACTGATTGACCGGGTTGTCCTCGACCAGCAGCACCCGCACCCGTTCGCGTTTGCGCTCGCTCAAGGTGTGGCGCGTGATGAGTTCCTGGGGCTTGCCGCTGTATTCGAACGTCACGCCCGAGAGCACCTCGATCAGCGCCTCGTGAAAATGCGTCTGCTGCACCGGCTTGAGCAGATAGGCCGAGTACCCCGCATCCGTCGCGCGGGCCGCATCGCCTCGCCGCCCGAGGTTCGTGAGCTGCATGAGCAGCGTGCGGTCGAGCTGGCGATCCGCCCGAATCGCCCGCCCGAGCGCTTCTCCGCCGATGGTCGGGATCTGCATGTCGACGAGCGCGACGCGGAACGGCTCGCCCTCGTCGGCCGCCTGCCGCAACGCAACCAGCGCCGCTTCGGCCGTGTCGGCCTCTTGGTGCATGCAACCCCAGGCGCCGAGCATCTCGCCCAAGGCCTGACGCTGGCTGCTCAGCGGATCGACGATCAGCACCCGGACGCCGTTGAGGTCGATGTCCGAGAGCGGCGCCGGCGCCTGGCCTTCCGCCTGCTTGTCGAACGGCAGCTCGAACCAGAACGTGCTGCCCTGGCCCGGCTCGCTCTGGACGCCCACCTGACCGCCCATCATCCGGACCAGGCGCTGCGAGATCGCGAGCCCGAGCCCGGTGCCGCCGAACCGGCGGGCGATCGAGCCGTCGGCTTGCGAGTAGGCACGGAACAGGTTCGCCATCTGCGCGTCGCTGATCCCGATGCCGGTGTCGTGCACCGAGAAGCGCAGCGCCACGCGATTCGCCGACTCTTCCAGTCGCTCGACCTTGAAACTGACCTCGCCGCGCTCGGTGAAATTGAGAGCGTTGCCCGCCAGATTCAGCAGCACCTGCCGGAGCCGGCCGGGATCGCCGCGCAGCCGCGACGGCACGTCGTGGTTGACCGTGCACGTCAGGTGCAACCCCTTCTCGTTCGCGCGCGGCGAGAGCAGCGCCGCGACGCCGTCCACCGTGACCCGTAGATCGAAGTCCAGCGTCTCGATGTCGAGCTTGCCGGCTTCGATCTTCGAAAAGTCGAGAATGTCGTTGATGAGCGTCAGCAACGCCATGCCCGAGTTGCGGATCACTTCGGCGAAGGTCCGCTGATCGCGATCCAGGTGCGATTCGAGCAGGAGGTGGCTCATCCCGATCACGCCGTTCATCGGCGTGCGGATCTCGTGGCTCATGGTCGCGAGGAACTCGCCTTTGAGCTGCGCCGCCGACCGCGCGTCTTCCGCCTGCGACGTCAGCTCGCGCACGCGCCGATGAAACCCTTCCAGCTCGAAGTGCACCGTATGGAGATCCTGGGCGCACACGACGTAGCGTGACCTGCCGTCGTGCGACGTCATGCGGCGCATGCTGAGGCCGACCCGGACCGAGCGCCCCTCGCGGGTGACGAAGGGAGCGTCCACGAAGCCGCGCTCGGCGCGCCGGGCGTACTGGCGCAGAAAGTAGCGGACGACGCGATCGCGCTCCGCCGCTCCGATGAGGATGGCAAAGAAGTGTCCGAGCAGCTCACCCTGCGGATAGCCCGTGAGTTGCTCGGCCTCTCCGTTGATCCAGACGAAGCGCCCCTCGTCGTCACAGACGAACGTCGCCTCGGGCAGCGCGGAAAGCAGATCGGTCGGATCGAGGCCGGTCAGCGACTTCATGGCCTGCACTCGGCTCACTTTCGCGGCCTCACCGTCACTTGGCCCGAGTGTCCGGATCGGCCGGTCGGTTCCATCCGGTCGAGCAATGGCTCGGGCTTCGGTCCACGGAGATGCATGCGCGGTGAGCCTCTTCTATGGTCGGCCAGGCATAAAGCGTCCCGAGCCGCGAGCGACGGCGGTCTGGAATGTAAGAATTATCGGACACTGGGCACGCCGGCTTGAGGGAAAGGACGATAGTTGTGTGGCCGCCGCCCGCGGCTATTCGTATGGTGCGCGCCGACTTGTACGGGATGACGGCGGAGATGCGGGATCCTGTGCGAGCGCTGTCGACGCGAGCGAACCAGCTATGCACGCTGGAGGCCCCGCCTCCACCAGTTGGAGTGTCGGTTTCCCCCGCTCTCGCGGTGAATCCGCAAGACGCGAACGCAACCCGCGCCCGATCCAAGGCAGCAGGTACCGCCGCGTCCAGTTCATCTCGGCGGCGAGCCACTCCCAGCGAGTCTTCGGCGCCAACGGAGGCAAGGGCCGACTCCACGAGTCGTCGGTGCCGGGGAGTTCGAGTGCGTGGGCGAGTGCTTCGGCGATCCGGGTGTGCCCGATCGCGTTCGCATGAATGCGATCCACGCTCCAGATTCGCGGATCGGATCCGACCGAGTAGGCGGCGAAGTCGAGCAGGATTGCGCCGGTGCGCGCGGATGCGCCGCGGAGCGCCTCGTTGAGTGCCCGGATGCGAGGTGCGATCCAGCGCGCGATCGGCATCACCGGCGTGAGGTCCGGCAGGGTGAAGGTCAAGACCGTGGCCCCGCCTGCGATCAGAGCGCGCTGCATCTCTTCCATGTCGTGCGCTAGCGCATCCACATCGAATCGCCTGCCTGCGACATCGTTCGTGCCCGAGAACACTGTCGCCAGATCGGGCCGCATCGCCAGCGCCGGCGCCAGTTGCTGGCGGAGGATTTGGTGCGTCGTCCGACCGCGGACGCCGAAGTTCGCGTACCAGATCGACCCCTGAACCTCCGCGATCCGCTGTGCCAGCCGTCGAGACCAACCTCGATAGCCACCGCTTTCGTCGGGATCATCGATTCCCTCGGTGGAGCTGTCGCCCATGGCGACGTAGCGTTCGAAGCGTCTCGGCACGGGTGCGTCCATGCCTGCGATCGTAGCGGAGTCG
>DASQFU010000056.1:0-12147 GCA_035632955.1 Candidatus Limnocylindria bacterium | reverse complement strand
CCGCGCGTCAGACGAATCTCCGACTCCACCAGCAGGCGCCGCGCGACCTGCTCGACCTGGGTGCGCCGCTGGGTCTCGTCGAGACTCTCGAGCTGCGCGAGATCCAGCTTGCCGATCAGCTCGCGATGCAGTTGCTTCTTGATGACCTGATAGCGGTCGGGCTCGGTATCGCTCGGACGGATCGAGAGCAGCGGCGTCGGCGTCGCCGTGGCGCCGTTGCCACGACCGAGACGATGGCGGAGATTCATGGACGGTTACCCCTTTCCAAACAGGCGCAGTCGCGCCGGACGCTTGACCGGCACGGCTTCCACCGACTCGTCGACGACTTCAGTTGGAACCAGCTTGCGAGCCAGACCGGCGATGTCGCGACCGGCGCGGCTCTCGACGTTGTCACCGCACAGAGGCTTGCCGACGTTGATCGCCCGGCTCACGGACGCGTAATCGTTGGCAATGCTTCCGAACACCGGGACGCCGAGCGTCTCCTCGATCTGCGGAATCGTGATCGCGCTCTGGTCGGAGCGGCGATTGACGATCAGGCGCACGCGATCGTTCGAGACCATGAAGTTCAGTTTGTTGAAGATCTCGAACGAACGCCGGGCGGCGCGCACCGACGGAATGCTGGGCTCGGTCATGAGCAGGATTTGCGTCGAGCGGTCGAAGACTTCGAGCGTGATGTCGTTGAACACGTGGGGCGCGTCCACGACCACGTAGTCGAACATCGAGGCGAGCATGTCCAGCACGCCCGCCATCTGCTGCGCGGTCACGCCGTCCACGCGGTCCAGGTGCTCCGGTTGCGAGAGGACGAACAGGCCGCTGTCGTGTTTCATGAGCGCGGCCTGGACACTCGCGGAATCCATGTTGGGAGCCGACAGGATGTCGGCCAGCGAGCGCGTCGGCGAGAGCCCGAGCATGAAGCCCGCGTCCCCCGACTGGTAGTCGAAATCGGCGAGCGCGACCTCGCGCCCGGTGTGCCGCCGGAGGCTCAGGGCCAGATTGGCCGCCAGTGTGCTGACGCCCGACCCGCCCTTGTTCGAGAACACGGTCATCACGCCGCGCGTGCTGCTGGCGCCGCTCTTCTTCGCGAGCTGGCGCGTGACGCGCTCGACGGCCTCGCGCAGGGCGCCGCGGTCCAGCGGACGGCGCAGCACTTCCTGGGCTCCGGCGCGCAACGCGCGCAGCAGCGTCTCCGGGTCGAACACTTCCGAGGCCAGGAAGATCGCGCAATCGTGGTGATCCAGCTTGTACTGGGCGGCGGCCTGCAGGGTGTCTTCCACCGGCGCCACCAGGTCCAGGATCAGAATGCCGGGTCGAACCTGGCGCGCGAGCGCCAGCCCCGACCGCAGGTCGGAGCGCTCGCCGACGATTTGAATGCCAGGCAGCGCCTCGAGCGCGGCGCGCAACTGCCCGCGCTCGTAGTCGTCGCGGTGGACCAGAACCACCGGCAAGCTGAAAGTCATTCGCGACTCCTTCGCGTGTATGCCTAGGGCATCAGGCGCAACGAGAACGGCGTGTGACTTGGGCCGCGCTCGGCGCCGTCCGGCGCCTCGATGGGTGAAACCTTGTCCGCGACCGCCGCCTGGACCGCCGGCGTCGCAGCGACGGCGGCGTTCTCGAGCCGAGCGCGAACCGCCATCCGGTTCGCCACGTCGAGGCCGATCACCCCGGACCCCGCCAGCACGCCCATGAAGCCGGCGCACCAGACGAGGATCGCCTTACGTTCGTTCCGGTGGGCGCGTGGGACCGGTGGGCGGCTCATGCGTCTACTTGGATTCCGGACGGTCGGTCGGCAGCTTCGGCGTGGTGGCGGAGGCTTCCACGATCTCCGGTGAGACGACCACCATCAGCTCGCGGTCGACCTTTTCCGTCCGCGTGTTGGAGAAGAAGAAGCCGAGCAGCGGGATCTGGCCGAGAATCGGGATGCGCTTGACCACGCGCGTGTTCTCGGTCTGCTTGAGACCGCCGATGACCAGGTGCTCGCCCTGCATCATCTGGACCGTGGTCGAGGCCTTGCGCGTCACCAGCGTCGGAACGGTGAACCCCGACAAGACCAGCGGGTTCGTGAAGTCGATCTGGCTGACCTCGGGAGCGACCTTGAGCGAGATGCTGTTGTCCTCGCCGATCGTGGGCGTGAAGTCCAGCTTCACGCCGAACTCCTTCCATTCGATCGTGACCGCCACCAGGCCGCCGGAGCCGCCGCCGCTCGCGATTGGCACCGGGAACTCGCCGCCGGCATGGAACTCGGCCTTTTCGCCGCTACGCGCGACCAGCGTCGGCGTGGCGAGCACGCGGATGTCGCCCTTCTCTTCCAGCGCGCGCCACGTGGTCTGCAGATGGAACGAGCCGTTATGGTTGACGAAGTCGAACGTGCCGTCGGTGCGCGGCCCGAAGCCGAGCGGAATCGCGGGCGTCGACACCTTGGTCGTGAACAGGCCGCCGAGGAACGCTCCGTCCGAGTTGGCGCCGTCACCGACCCAGTCGAAGCCGAGCTCACGCTTCGCGTTGTCGTTGATCTCCGCGACGCGGCATCGCAGCAACACCTGCTTGGCGCCGTTCGGGACGTAGACCTCGACGTCGTAGACCTTGTAGCGGCCGCCTTCGGTGTAGACCACGAGACTCGTGATCCCCGGGGCCTTGCCGTTCACGACCACCGACTTCGCCGAGCCGACCGCCGCGTCTGCGATCTTTGGCTCCGCGATCGCCACCGTCCGCACTTCGTCGGACAGGTTCACGACCTCGGCCCGCCCCGCCACGACCCGCAGCCGCTCGTGCGCCTGGGCCCCCGCGAGCTGCGGGAAGCTTGCCAGCGCCAGCAGCAGCGCGCCCGCCTTGACCGCTGAGACGATCTTCCGTGATTCCATTGTTTCCTCCTGGTTTCAAGAACGCCGTCGCTACGCGGTCAGTTGGCGGAGCTGTCGAGGACGGCCGGTGTCTCGGTCATGTTCGTTCCACGGAACACACGCACCTTGGGCTTGTCGGGCTTGGCGACAGGCTTGGTCAGGCTCGTGGTCACCTGCTGGCTCGGCCGCGGTGCGACGCTGCGGCGAATCGGGGCCGGCGCAGGCGCTGCGCCTCTCCCGAGCATCTGGCCCGTCGAGAGCGAGGTGACGTCGACTTCGTCCTGATCGTCGGGATTGCGCAGGACCAGGTGGACCTTGCCTTCGTGCAGCGCCAGCGCCAGGGTCTCCGCGCCATGCGGATTCACGAGCAGTGTCACGCTCTGGGTCGTGATCGGCTTGTTGTCCTGCTGCTCGGTCTTCTGACCGGCGGCGAGAACCTCGATGTTCTGGAGCACGGTGCGCGTCACGGCGTCTTCCTGGGTGCCGCGCGGGTCGACCGTGACCAGCACGTCGACACGGTCGCCGGGCAGCACGAAGCCGGACACGCCCGAAACCGCGTTCACTTCCAGACTCGCCGCGCGCATCGACGGGCGCACCAGCATCGAGAGGCCGCCGCCCCGGGACGAGAGCTTGATCGCCGTCACCGGCTCGCGGGCGCCCATGAACACCTTCGTCGTCTGTCCGATCGCCGAGTCCATGGTCGAGAACGCGCCGACCGGAACGCTTTCCTTCGGATAGCGGACGGTCCGCAGCATGTTCTTGTCGAGCTTGACGCCGAACGTCAGGTCGGTCGCGGTCACCACGACATTCTGGTGGCTGGCGTTCGTGCGTTCGGCTGCCTGGCTGGCCAGCGCAGTGAGGCCGTAGTAACCGACCACAGCCGCCGCCGCGCCCAGCAGGACCGCCACGACAATGAAGGTGTGTCCCTTGCTCGCGGTCACGGTCTCATCCTCCGTTACGAAGACCCCTGGTTACGCGTCACGGCCTGTCCGGTCGGCGACATGGGGTGGGTTGAATCGGCGCCGAACAGTGTTTGAAGCGCCGTGAAGCTTGGTGACGTTCTCTCGTGAACTCGACTGCGACGTCGTGCTGCGCACGTCCGCGCGGCGCACTCGGTCGTTTTCACCAGCGAGCTCGCGGTCGTTGCGTTTCGCCCGCGTTATCGGCCGTCACGGTCTCAGCCATAACGCCAATGTGGATCCGGCCAGGACCGCGACGGCGAACGGGAACCGAACCCCGGTCGTGACCGGAAGCCCGGCGGCCGCCCCGCGGGCGCCGCTCAGGCTCCACATGCCGATCCCGGCCGCTCCGTGCAGCGCCTGGGCGAGCCGCCCATGGCGCACGGCCACGACTAGCGCGATCACCCCGCCGGCGACCAGGGAGGCGAGCACGGCGACCAGCGCCTGGGGAAACGCCAGCCACGCGCCGATCGCCGCCATGAGCTTCACGTCTCCGGCGCCCATCCACTTCAGCAGCCAGCCCGGCAGGAGCAGACCTCCCGCCACGGCCATGCCGAGAACCGCTGCGAGCAAGCCGGAGCCGCCGCCCAGCGCGAGATGCGTGGCGAGTCCAGCCAGCAGCGCGGGAAAGGTGAGGGCGTTCGGGATCTTGCGGGTCTTGACGTCGGAGCGGGTGGCGAGCACCGCGATGATCAGCACCGGAATGGCGTTCCAAAGCGGTGCGGTCATGCCGGGGGTGCCTCCGTCTCTATTGGGCCCGCAGCACGTCGGCGGTGCGCTGATACGCGGCGACCACCGCGAGCTTGATGCCGAGGGGATCGGTCAGAAGCGCGACCGTCATCAGCGAAGCGAGGAAGGCGGCGAGCAATGCGTATTCGATCGGATCCCTGCCTTGCTCCTGCTGAATCAAGCTCTGAACGATCTGAAACATTGGAAATCGACTCCTCGTTTAGCCGCAGGAAGATCGAGGCGTCCGGTGCCGGTGATGGCCGCGAGGGCCCGAATCCTGATGGAGCTGATTCTCCTCCGGAACGCGCGGCCCTGTGGGCCGCGACGTCCGGGGGGAGAAACCGAGAGTGCTGCGGTGTTCCGACGACTACGAGTTGTCGAGAGCGTCCTTGGCCTTCTGGAACGCGGCCGTGAGCGACTGCTTGATGCCAAGCGGATCCGCGATGATGGTGACCAGCGCCACCGCCGCCACGAACGCCGCCAGCAGGCCGTACTCGATCAAGTCTTCACCGTTCTCATCGCGCACGAAGTTACGGAACAGGTTCAACATGACTGATTCAACTCCTCTGCTGGGGACCCTTGTGATCCGGCCCAAAGCCGGAGTGAACACGCGTGGCCGCCATTCGACGACCTCACCACGACCCTCGGTTTTCAGGGGCTTGCGGCTGGCGCCACCGTGAACCCGCTAGGTATTGCCTTCGTGGAACGCAAGAGGCAGGCCAGAGCTCGATGGGAAGTCGCGCGTGCGCGCAACGCGAGCGAATCGAAGCGAATGCACCGCCGGAGGTGCTGTGGCCGTCAGCCGGACGGACCGCGTGCGCGCCGTCGCAGGATAAAAAAAGGTCAAAAACCCCAAACACGCAGGGGCCAATCGCCCCAGCGGGTCGCGTGCAGTTTGCAGGTCGTGGCTCGATTCGGGCGGGCAAACCGCGCGGAGGTTCCGCGCTCAGCCGCCGAGGTAGGCGCGCTTGACGTCCTGGTTCTGGAGCAGGCGGGCGGCTTCGTCCTCGAGCTGCACGCGGCCGGTCTCGAGCACGTAGCCGCGCCGCGCGATCGCAAGCGCGAGATGCGCGTTCTGCTCCACGAGCAGCACGGTCATCCCGCGCTGGTTGATCTCGCGGATGGTGCGGAGGATCTCGCGAACGAGGAGCGGCGCGATGCCGAGCGAAGGCTCATCGAGGAGCAGCAGCCGCGGGCGCGACATCAGGGCGCGGGCGATCGCCAGCATCTGCTGCTCTCCCCCGGAAAGCGTGCCGGCCGTCTGCCGGCGACGCTCCAGCAGCCGCGGGAACAGCGCGTAGACGCCGTCGAAGTCCTGCTTGATGCCCGCACGATCCTTGCGGCGATAAGCACCCATCTCCAGGTTGTCCTGGACCGTGAGGTTGGCGAACACGAGCCGGCCTTCCGGGGCGTGCGAGATGCCGAGGCCGACGATGTCGTGCGCGGGCACGCGAGTGAGATCGCGGCCGTCGAACCGGATCGTCCCTTGGCGCGGCGGGATCAGTCCCGAGACCGCCCGGAGCAACGTGGTTTTGCCGGCGCCGTTGGCGCCGATCAGGGTCACGATCTCGCCGGCTTCGGCGTGCAGGCTGACGTCCTTCAGCGCATGCACAGCCCCGTAGAAGACGTCGATGTGCTCGATCTCCAGCAGCACCTCACGCCCCCGCGCCGAGGTCGGCCGGCACTTCCTCGCCCAGATACGCTTCGATCACTTTGGGATCGGTGCGGATCTGGTCCGGTGTGCCTTCGCTGATCTTGAGCCCGTAGTCGAGCACCGCAATCCGCCGGCAGATGCCCATGACGACGCGCATGTCGTGCTCAATCAGCAGGATCGTCACCTGGAAGCGGGTGCGGATGTCCGAGAGCAAGTGCATGAGCTGATCGCTCTCCTGCGGATTCAGCCCCGCAGCCGGCTCGTCGAGCAGCAGCAACTGTGGCTGGCCGGCCAGTGCCCGAGCGATCTCGAGCCGCCGCTGCTGCCCGTAGGGCAGCTCCGCCGCCACCGTTTCGGCCCACGGCGTGAGCTCGAAGATCTCGAGCAGCTCGTCGGCGCTGGCCCGCATCGCCGCCTCGTCCTCCCGGAATCGGTGGGTGCGCAGCACGGCATCCCACAGTCCGGTGCGGGTTCGCTGATGCGCGGCGATGCAGACGTTGTCGCGGCAGCACCGGCTCCCGAACAGACGGATGTTCTGGAAGGTGCGCGTGATGCCGCGCCGGGCGATCGCGTGCGGCCGAAGTCCTGCAATCGAGCGCCCGGCGAAGCGAATGCGTCCGCCGGTCGGCGTGTAGACGCCGGTGATGACGTTGAACACGGTGGTCTTGCCGGCGCCGTTCGGGCCGATCAGCCCGACCAGCTCGCCGGCGTCGATACGCAGGTCGAGATCGGCCACCGCCTTGAGGCCCCCGAACTGCATCGTGACGCGCTCGAGCTCGAGCAGGGGCCCGCTCACACCGAGGTTCCGGGCGCCGGGCGCGCGCGTTTGCGGCGCAGCCAGTCCAGCGACAGCTCGCGCGTGCCGAGCAGACCCTGGGGGCGCGTGATCATCAGCACGATCAGCATCAGCGAGTAGATGACCATGCGGTATTCCTTGACCGGCCGCAGCACCTCGGGCAGCAACGTGAGCAGGAGCGCCGCGACCACCGAGCCGGAGATGCTCCCCATACCGCCCAGCACCACCATCGCGATCACTTCGATGCTCTTGATGAACGTGAAGGAGTTCGGATTCAGGTACGAGAGGAAGTGAGCGAACAGCCCGCCCGCCACGCCCGCGAAGAACGCGCCCAGCACGAACGCCAGCACCTTGTACGAGGTCGTGTCGACGCCGAGCGCCTCGGCGGCCACCTCGTCGTCACGGATCGCGAACAGCGCCCGGCCGTGGGTGCTGTGCGCCAGGTTGCGCGACAGGGCGATCACCGCGACCACCCCGAGGCCGACCCAGAAGAGATCGGCCCAGCCCGGGATCCCGGGCAGCCCGCGCGCGCCACCCACCGCGTCGATATTGAGGATCAGGACGCGAATGATCTCGCCGAATCCGAGCGTAACGATCGCCAGGTAATCGCCGCGCAGCCGCAACGACGGCAGACCGACGAGATAGCCGGCGACCGCGGACAGCGCGCCGCCTGCGAGCAGTGCCACCAGCAGCGTCGCTCCGGAGGCGACGGCGTCCGGCATCCCGGCGGCGGTCAGCGCAGACACCCAGCCGCGGCCGACCGTGAGCGAGAACATCGCCGAGGTGTAGGCGCCGATCGCCATGAAGCCGGCGTGTCCGATCGAGAACTGTCCCGTGAAGCCGTTGATCAGGTTCAGCGACACGGCGAGGATCACGTTGATCCCGCACAGGACCAGGATCTGCAGCAGATAGGGGTTGAGGACGCGGGGCAACCCCATGTCCAGCGCGACCAGCAGCGCGATCACGACCACGAGCCACAGGATCCGTCTCACCGGCTCCGCCTTCACACCTTCTCGGTGGCGGAGCTGCCGAGGATGCCGGCGGGGCGCAGCAGCAGGATCAGAATCAGGAGCACGAACGCGATCGCGTCGCGATAGGTGGGCGAGAGATAGCCGACCACCATGACCTCCGCGATCCCCATCACCAGCCCGCCGAGCACCGCCCCCGGAATGTTGCCGATCCCGCCCAGCACCGCGGCCACGAACGCCTTGAGGCCCGGCATGATCCCCATCAGCGGCTCGATCTTGGGATTCTGCAGCGCCACCAGCACGCCCGCGGCGGCGGCGAGCATCGAGCCGAGCACGAACGTGAACGAGACAATGCGGTTCACGGAGATCCCCATCAACGCCGCGGCCGTGTGGCTGTGGGACACGGCACGCATCGCCTTGCCGACCCGCGTGTACAGCACGATGAAGCGCAGTGCCCCCATCAGCACCAGCGAGACGACGAGAATGATGATCTGCTGGTTCGAGATCGTCACGCCGCCGCCGAGCGCGACGTTGTGCGAGGGAATGATCTGAGGAAAGAACTTGGGATCGGCGCCGAACAGCAGGATGCCGGCGTTCTCGATCAGCAGCGAGACGCCGATCGCCGTGATCAAGGCGGCGAGCCGGGACGATCGGCGCACGGGCTTGTAGGCGAGTCGCTCGATCACGTAGCCGACCAGCCCGCAGCCGGCCATCGCCGCGAGCAGCACCAGGATCGCCCCGAAAGGGCTCGGATGCTGCGCGATCCCCAGCGCCCGCGCCGTGTAGAAACCGAAGAACGCTCCCAGCATGTACACGTCACCGTGCGCAAAGTTGATGAGGCGCAGGATGCCGTACACCATCGTGTAGCCGAGGGCGATCAGCGCGTACACGCTGCCCCAGGTGATCCCGTTGACCAGTTGCTGGAGGAACTCGGACACGGGAGAGGTTTCGGTCGGCGGCTAGGGGCTGATCGAGGCTTTATAGACCTTCTTACCGCCCTCGATGCCGATCACGACCGCGGGCTTGGAGGCGTTGCGGTTCTCGTCGAGCGTGATGACGCCGGTCGCGCCCGGGTAGTTCGTGGTCGTGGCGATCAAGTCGCGCAGCTTCTTGGTGGCGGCGCGCCGCGCCTCCGTTCCGGCCTTGCTCGAGAGGCCTTTGAAGCTCTCGGGGTCCTGCTCGGCCAGCCGCTCGAGCGACGCGAACAGCACGTTCGCGGCGTCGTACGCGAGCCCGCCGATCGCGTCGGGGTCGGACTTGTGGGCGGTGCGGTACTTGGTGAGGAACTCCTGCAGCTTTGGATCCGGCTGATCGAGCGCCCAGTGGTTGACGTAGTAGCAGCCGTTGAGCGCCTCCCCGCCGATCTGAATCAGCTGCTCGCTCTCCCAGCCGTCGCTGCCGATCAGCGGCACCGTGATCCCGAGCTCGCGCGCCTGGCGGCCGATCAGCCCGGCCTCCGTGTAGTAGATCGGTAGGATGACCGCTTGCGGGTTCTTGGCCTTGATGGCGGTGAGCTGCGCGCGGAAGTCCTGGTCGCCTGAGCTGAACGACTGCTCGATGACGATCGTGCCGCCGAGCTGCTTGAACGCTTCAGTGAAGTACTGCGCCAGCCCGACGCTGTAGTCCTGGCGGATGTCCTTGAGCACCGCGACCCGCGTGAGCTTGAGCTCCCCCGACGCGAACTTGGCCATGACCTGGCCCTGGAAGTCGTCGAGGAAGCACATCCGAAAGATGTAATCGCCGACCTGCGTGACCCGCGGATTGGTCGACGAAGGGGTGATCATCGGCACACCCGCGTTCTGGCACAGCGGCGCCGCCGCCAGGCTGCGCGAGGACGCGACCTCGCCGAGCACCGCCACCACTCCGTCACTGTTGATCAGCTTCTGCACGACCGTGGCCGCCTCCTCGGCGCGACCCTGGTCGTCCTCGACCACGACCCGGACCTTGAGCCCGCCGATCTTGCCCTGCTTGGCGGCGTTCAGCTCGTCGATGGCGACCTGCACCCCGTTCTTGGTCGACTGGCCGAAGGTGGCGTCGTTGCCGGTCAGCGAGCCGAACTCCCCGATCACGAGCTCCTCGGTCGCGGAGCCTCCGCAGCCGAGCGCGAACGTGGCTGCGACCAGCAGAAACCAGAGCAGCGTGAGGCGCACGCGGGTATCCGACGTCATAGGAACTCCTCGAAAGTTGAGTTGGATGAACGGCCGCGGCCGGGGCGGGCGCATCTCGATCACGGGCGACCCACGCGGTCGAGCTCGGTGTCGCCGCGCCGACCCTCGCATCAGCCCGGACAGGTAGCACGCGCGCGCTCGCCGAGGCAAGCCAAATGATTCCCGCGGCTTATGTTGGCCGGCCGCGATCGGTCTGCTAGGGTGCCCGCCATGAGCGCTGGCGACCCTTCTCGCGCGTGGCGGCGCGGCTGGCCGGCGGGGCCGCGCGCGCTCGTCGCGATGGGATGGACCATCGCGCTGGCCGCCGTCACGGTCGGCTGCGCCCCGCGCATCACGGCACCGCCTCCGGCGCCGCCGCCGGTCCCTCCGATCGCGCGACCGGCGCCCGGCTACGAGGCGCGCACCGACAGCCTTGACGCGGTGCGGCTCTCCGCGCTGGCCGGACGTCGCATCGTCCTCGATCCGGGTCACGGTGGCTTCTTCCCCGGCTCGGTCGGCGTCCATGGCCTGACCGAGGCCGCGGTCAACCTCGGGGTCGCTCTCGAGCTGCGCGATCTGCTCCAGGCGCACGGCGCCCAGGTGCTCTTGACGCGCGAGACGGATCGGGACTTTCTGACCCGCGCCGACAGCTCGCTGCGCGCCGACCTCGCCGAGCGCGTTCGGATCGCCGAGGGATTCGCGCCCGACCTGTTCGTCTCGATCCACCACAACGCCGACGCGGGCGGCGCCCACGACCGGAACGAGATCCAAACCTACTACAAGCTCGGTGACGAAGGCCCCTCGCTCGACGCCGCCCAGAGCCTGCATCGCTATCTCAAGCGCAATCTCGGCATCGACCGGCACCGCATCCTGCCCGGCAACTACTACGTGCTGCGCAACGGCAGCGCGCCCGGAGTGCTGACCGAGGCCTCGTACCTCACGAACCCCGACGTCGAGGCGAGGCTCGCGCTGCCGGAGAAGCGGCGGCTGGAGGCGGAAGCGCTGCTGCTCGGCCTGGCGCACTACTTCGCTCGGCGCGTGCCGGTGATCGCGACCCTGGCGGCGAGCCCGGCGCCATCGGCCGGCGACGCCGATGCCGCGATCTGGCGCGGCCCGAGCCTAGACGCTCGCATCCAGGGCGAGTTCGACCACGTTGAGCTCACAATCGACGGCGCACCGGTGCGTGCGGTGCGCGCCGGCGACCGCTTGCGCTGGAGTCCCGATCTTCCGCTCGCGGCGGGCGTCCACCGTGCTCGTCTCGCCGTCGCCCTCACCGGACAGGGCTCCGCGCGCGAGCGCTCGGTCGAGTTCGTCGTGCGCCGGCCGGTGCGCCGGATCTGGACCGAATCCTATCCCGATCGTCTGCCGCAACGCGGCGGCCCGGTCGCGATCCGGGCGCGGCTCGTCGACGCCTACGGGCTGCCGGTGCTCGACTCGATGCGCGTGCGGATGAAGGTGGCATCGGGCGGCCGGCCGCTCGACACGTTGCTGGTCGCTCGCGACGGTGTCGCCTGGGGCTACGCGCGAATGCGGCGCGATCCCAAGGCTGAGCGTTCCGTCACGGTCGCGCTCGCTGATGCCCGCTTCGGACGGGCGCCCAGCGTTGGAGTCCGGATTCGCTCGCTGCCGTTGCCCGGCGTCGCCACCGCATTCCTGCGCGCCGTGCCCGGCGACAGTGCCGTGCGACCGGTCGTCTTTCGGTCGGATTCGACCGGAACGCCGGCGCTCTCCTGGGTGACGCCTCACGGTTTCGCGCCCTTCGCGCTGGATTCGGCCGGACGCGCGCGCGCTCCCGCGCTGCCGGGCTGGCGCCCGCTGGCGCTTCCGGATTCGGCGCCAGCGCCCGCGGTGCCCGTGCGCTGGACCGCGATCGCCGGCGGCACATTGCATGGCCGGCGCATCGCTCTCGATCCGGATGGCGGCGGCGACGATGCGGCCGGCATGGGAGCGAGCGGAACGCGCGCGTCCCTCTACAACCTGGAGGTGGCGCGCGCTCTGGCGGGCCTGCTCGAGGCCGCGGGCGCCGAGGTGCGGCTGGTGCGGACGGCGGATGCCGC
>DASQFU010000055.1:0-2158 GCA_035632955.1 Candidatus Limnocylindria bacterium | reverse complement strand
GACCGATCCGACTTTCGCCAGCCCAATCTGCACCCAGTCTCGCGCATCGCGCGTGGTCAAGCAACTGCGTTCAGGCTCTCTCAGGCAGGTTGACTCCCGCGCTGACACGCGCGCCCAACCCAAGCTTGCTGAACTCCTCTTGACTTCGCCGGAAGCGCCGTGCGCAAGGAGCAGCGACGCCAGCCCGGTTCGCTGCCTGCTCAATCTCGTCCGAGACAGGAGCCGCGATGCGGCTTGCGGGACGCCACCCAGTGCGCGAGGCTAACGCTCCCGACCGGGAGGCAACTCATGTCTAGTGCAGAGGCGGGGACGCCGCCGCTGCAGGCGTTGCTCGACGCATTCAACGCCCACGACGTCGACGCGATCATGTCGTTCTTCACTGATGATTGCGTCTTTGACACGCCGCGCGGGCCCGCGCCGGGAGGGCACCGACTGGTCGGCAAGCAGCAGGGCGGGAAGGGATTTCAAGCGCGGTTCGACGGGATTCCAGACATCGACTACGGCGACGACCGTCACTGGACATGCGGTGATCGCGGCGTGTCCGAGTGGACGATCCGCGGAACCAAAGCGACCGGCGAGTCCATCGAAGTGCGCGGATGCGACCTGTTCGAGTTCACCGACGGCAAGATCAGCCGCAAGGATTCCTTCTGGAAGATCGTCGACTGAGACAGATGCTGGTCGAGCGCGGCCGCGCGCGCGGCCCGGCTAAGCGCCGGCCGGGTGCGAGGTGATGGGAACGGAGTCCGCGATCATCGCTGCCGCGGTCCCCCGCCCGAACCGGCGCAGCGCCTCTATGTCGGCGGGATCGACGGGTGCGCGCGGGGACGCTGCGAGCTGCTCTGCGAACCGGGCGCCCGCGTCCGGCGTGGCGCCGGGTCCCGAGAGCCGGTAGCGCGGCGGCAGCAGCGGCCCGAAGATCAGCGGCTCGCAGAGGTCGGGCCAGTCGGTCGGTTCAGGGGCGACGCCGAGCGCCTCGGCGAGCGTCAGCGCGAGGGCGTTGTGGGCCTCGAGCGGCGGCCGCGGTCGGGCCATCACGTCGCGCATCGTCACGTCGCCGGGCAGCGCCACCTCGCCGCTCCACACCGCGAGGATCCATCGCGCCTGGAGTTCAAGCAGCGGGAAGTACGGGCCCTGCGCGAGGAACTGCCCGATCACGCCAAGCCCCGGCAGGTCGGGGTGGAAGGTCCGCTGGAAGAGCGTGAGATCCGGTCCGAGCACATCACCGACGCTCTGGCTCAAATACGGGATGTCGACGTCGTAGCCCGTCGCGCAGATGATGGCCTCGACGGCCTGCGTCGTGCCGTCGGTGAAGGTGACCTCGCGTCCCGTGATCGAGGCGATGCCCGGCCGGCAGGCGATGCTGCCGGCGCCCACCTGCTGCAGGTACTCCTGGCACAGCGACAGCCCGGCCGCGCGGAGGTCCTGACTCGGCTCGGGCGCGCCGAAGTCGGCGGGATTCCCCGCCACGCGAAGGATGCGCTCGCGCTGGCGGCGGCTCCACTCCTCCGCAGGAAGCAGGCGCCGCTCAAGCGTGCCGAACAGCGTGTACCACTGCCAGTCAGAGGAGACGCCGTCGACCACCTTCTGAATCACGTATCGCGGCTTGCGGAAGGCGGAAATGACCGCCGTGTGCGGAGCGAGGTCGGAGGCGATCTCCAGACCGCTGATGCCGTTGCCGTAGACGAGCGTGGCGCGATCACGAAACGGCTCAGCCCCGGGGTAGTCGAACGCATGGAGCGCCTCGCCGCGGAAGGCGCCGGCGATGGGCGGGAGCCGCGGCGCACGGAACCGACCGGAGGCGACGACAACGGCGTCGAACGATTCGCTATCGACAGTCCACGCCGGGCGCACGTCCGCGACGCGTGTGTCAAAGCGGATATGGTCGACCACGCCGAACGCGTGAGCGTAGGCCTCGAGATACGCCTGTACATGCACGGCCGTCGGGTGCAGCAGGTGCTCAGCGGGCGCCGGGAAGTCGGAAAATGCCGTCATCGCCCGGCTCGTGTTGGTGTGCATGCCCGGCCACACCCCGCTGTGCGCGGCCGTCGTCTGCCACTGCCCGCCGAGCGCGTCACTGGCCTCGAACACCGTCACGTCGAAGCCGGCCTCGAGGGCGTGCTTGGCGGCGACGAGACCGGATGGACCCGCGCCGATGATC
>DASQFU010000054.1:0-5474 GCA_035632955.1 Candidatus Limnocylindria bacterium | reverse complement strand
ATGCCGAGGAAGTAGTTCATGTCCACCATCGAGGCTTCGTCCTCGCCGCGCCCCTTGGTGACGAGCGGGATGCCATCGGGAACCCCGCCGGTGCCGGTGTTGGTGCCTACGCCCACGCCGTCGCGGCGGAACCAGCACTCGAGCGTGAACGTTGCGGCCCCGAGCCCCGGGGCAGCCCCGAACGTGACGTAGGCGTCGGTGCCGCCCAGATCGAGCGCGTTGTTGGTCTCGGCCGGCGTGGTCGCGCACAGCGGACCGTCGTAGGCCGACTGGCCGCCCGAGCTCACCGCGCGGATGCGATAGCAGTACTCGGTGAGCGGGTCGAGCCCGGAATCGTCGTAGCCCGTGGTGCCCGCAGGGAGCGTGGCGTGCAGCGCATACGTGCCGCCGATGCCGGTGACCGAGCGCTCCAGCTCGAAGCTGGTCTCGTTGGTCGAGTTATCGATCCAGGCGAGATGGATGCTGGCGTGCGAGGTGGCCAGCGCGCTCAGACCGCTCGGTGCATTGGGCGGCCCGACCACGATGTTGAACGGCGCGGGATTGGCCCATGCCCACGCCGTGGTGGGACCGGTGATGCTGCCGTTGACGGTCGTGCCGGCGCTGCCGAACACGGTGGTGCCGGCCCCCTCGTCGAGTCCCCAGCGCGCCACCAGTCCGGCCTGCGCCGAAGTGATCTGCGTGTTAATGGTGCTCTGGATCTGGCTCTGCGTGCGCGCGGCGTCCCAGACGCGCGCCTCGTCGAGCACGCCGTGGAAGAATCCGGCTGCGACGCCGGTCGAGTTGAGCGCCGTGGCGAGGCCGGCGTGCTGGATGCTCTGGTGCTGCGGTGGCTGGCCGACCGCGAGCGTCGCCTCGAGGTTGCCGTCGAGGTAGAGGTTCCATGTCGTGCCGTCGTAGGTCGCCGCGGCGTGGTGCCAGGCGGGGCCGATCGCAATCGGCGTCATGCCCACGACGGGATGGTTGAGACCCGCGGAGTCGCCGCCGGCACCTTCCTCGAAGTCGGCGCAGAGGACGTTGTCCGCGGCGCGGATGCCGAGGAAGTAGTTCATGTCCACGGTCGAGGCTTCGGCCTCGCCGCGCCCCTTGGTGAGCAGTGGGATCGCGGTCACGCCTCCGGTGCCGGTGGTGGTGCTGGCCCCGGCGCCGTCGCGGCGGAACCAGGTCTCGATCGTGAACTGCGGCAGATCGAGGGCTGCCGAATCGCCGAAGGTGACGTAGCCGGTGGTGCCGGCGAACGAGAGCGCGTTGCTGAGCGCGAACGGCGAACCGCTCACCCACGTCGGCCCATTCTTGAGCGCGCCGGCGGGACTCGCGACGACGGAGTTGGTGGCCGAGTCCCCGACAGCGTCGTTGAGACCCCAGCGCCCGAGCAGCCCTGGCGATGAAGTGATCTCGAGCGGCATGCTATCGCGGATCCCTTGGGCCGGACGCGCGTGACCCCAGATCCGCGCCTCGTCGAGCACGCCGGCGAAGAAGCCCGCAGCAGCGCCGGTCGAGGTCATGGCCGTGGCGAGCCCTGCGTGCTGAAGGCTCGTCGACTCCGGCAAGCGCGCCGGGCCGACGACGAGCGTCGTGTCGAGGATGCCGTTCAAGAACAGCCGCCAGGTCGTGCCGTTGAAAGTCGCCGCGGCGTGGTACCAGGTGTTGTTGCGGATCGGCGTCTTGCCGAAGACCGGGTGGTTGAGGCCGAGAGTCGTCTGCAGGGTGTCTTCCTCGTAGTCGGCGCACAGGACGTTGTCCGAAGTGCGGATGCCGAGGAAATAGTTCATGTCCTTGTTCGCACCTTCGGCTTCGCCACGACCTTTGGTCAAAAGCGGGATCGCGCTGGGGATGCCCCCGGTGCCGGTGCTGGTGGCGATGCCGGTCGCGGTGCGCTTGAACCAGACCTCGAGCGTGAACGTCGGCGCCCCCAGGGGGCTCGCGGCGCCGAAGGTGATGTAGTCGTTGCTGCCGTCGAACTGGACGCCGGTCTGGGCGCGAGCGAGCGGCGCGATGAGGATCAGCGCCAGGGCGGTGAGCGCCAGCGCGCTCGAGAGCGCGGCGGTCGTGAGGCGCGGAGTGCGATGCATGATGCGGCCTCCTCGATGTGCGGAACGCTCAGCGCACGAGCGCGAAGCGACGGGTGAAGTGATGGCCGGGAGTCTGGAAGCGGACGATGTAGAGGCCGGCGCCGGCCCGCGCCCCGCCCTTCACGCGACCGTCCCAGACCAGGGTGTAACGGCCCGGCGAGAACGACCCCTCGGCCAGGACCGCCACCTCGCGTCCCTGCACGTCCATGATGGTGAGCCGCACGCGCGCGTGGCGCGGCACGGCGAAGCCGAAGCGGCCCCGCCCCGGCAACGGATTCGGCGAGGGAGGACCGAGCTCGAAGTCGGTGACGGGCGCGTCGCCGATCCCCACGGTGGCGTTGATGGTGAACGCCGAGTCGCTGGCGTCGGAGCCGGTGTTGCCGCCGGCGTCGTGCGCCACGACCTTCACGTGGGCATCGGTCGTCGCCGGCTCGTCCACCGACCAGCTGTAGGTCCCGGAGTTGGCGAGACCGGTGGCGATCGGGGCATAGGGACCGCCGGCGCCGGTGCGCGAGAGCTCGAGATCGACCGAGGTCACCGCCACGTCATCGCTCGCCGTCCATTCGATGCTCGTGGACGTGCCCGCGGTGAAGACCTCGCCCCCATTGGGCTCCAGGAGCTGGGCGGTCGGCGAAATGCCATCCCCGGTGGTGAACCTCCAAGTCGGGCCGGTGACCTCGCTCACGCCGTCGCTCACGGTGACGTACCACTCGTACTGCGTGAACGAGTCCAGGCCGGGCCATGCCATCGCGGCATTCGAACCCGAGGTGATGCCGCTGGTCGTTCCGATCTGCTCGAACGGCGTCGCGTTCGACATCTCGTAGGGAAGCGTGAACTGGCTGCTCGAATCCGCGTCGGCCTCGAACTGGTCGAGCCAGGGCGAGTAGGTGCGCACGCGGATGACGTCGTTGGCGGGCGAGAACTCCATGATCCGCAGCCAGCCGTTGCCGCCGGCGGTACGCCCCTGGTAGTCCGAGAGCAGCGTTCGGACCGTGTTGCCGTTGAAGGTGTCCTGGCGGCGGCCCTCGTCCGTCACGTGGCCGCACAGCATCAGGAACAGATTCGAGTGATGCTTCAGCGCGTTGTAGATCGCCTGGCCCTGGGCGCTGAAGTTGGCCGGGTTGCCGGTGCCGATGATCCAGTGGCTGGTGGCGATCGCCCTGCGGTTGCTGTAGGTCGTCAGCAGGTTGTCGGCCCAGGCGAGCACTGCGGCGTCGGGCGTGAGGTCGTACTCGAAGCCGATCACGATGAAGTCCATGCCGCTGGCGCTGAACAGGTCGTACCAGTTGTCGTTGTTGGCGCCGTAGTGGCCGCCGTAGTAGGTGCGGCCGCCGAAGCGGGCGGTGCCGAAGTACTGGTTGTAGAAGTTGGTGGTTCCGTTCGGATCGCCGATCGGGCTTTGATCGTGGTTCCCCACACACACGCCGTACGGAACGCCCTCGGGCACCCCGGTGGTCACCGGATTCTCGATCAGGCTCAGCGCCTGATCCGCTTCCTGCCATTGGCTCTCGAACTGGTCGCCATTCTCGACGCAGTCACCGAGCTGGACCGCATAGACGATGTTGCGTGCGGCCCGCTGGTTCACGATCCACTGAGTCTGCGAGTCGAAGATGGCCGGTGACCCGCCGTTGAGGCTCGAGACGTAGTACTGCGTGTCGGGGAGCCCGATCAGCGTGAAGTCGGGGCCGGGCGGCGCGGTCGAAACCTCGCGTCCGTACCAGGTGACGGTGAGGCTGTCCGCGTCGGGATCGGAGACCGAGACCGTCAGGTCGGGTGAGGTCGAGACGCCGGTGGCGTCGTCCGCGGGCGCGCCCAGCGCGGCCTGGGCCGGAGGCAGGTTGAACGACAGATCGAACGGCGCGCCCGGCGACTGCCAGACGTAGTTGGCGCCGATGATGGTGCCCGGGATGCTCGTGCCCGCGGAGCCGCTCACCGCGGCGCCGACGCCTTCGTCGAGCGCCCATCGCGCCACCATTCCGGCCTGCGGCGTGGTGAGCTTGGCGTTGGCCGCCGATTGGATCTCGACGTGTGTGCGCGCCACGTCCCAAACGCGCACCTCGTCGAGCACGCCGTCGAAGAATCCGGCCGCGACGCCGGTCGAGTTGAGCGCGCTGCCCAACGAGGCCGCGACCGTGCTCGCGGCCGCCGGCGGTTGGCCGACCGCGAGCGTGGCTTCGAGATTACCGTCGAGGTAGAGGTTCCAGGTGGTGCCGTCGTAGGTGACCGCGCCGTGATGCCAGGCGCCGGTGGCGATCGGTGTCGTTCCCAGCACCGGATGGTTCAAGCTGGGCGACGTCCCACCCGCGCCTTCCTCGAAGTCGGCGCACAGCACGTCGTCGGATGCGCGAATACCGAAGAAGTAGTTGACGTCCACCGCCGGCACCTCGGTCTCGGCGCGGCCCCGGGCGAAGAGCGGGATCGCGCTGGGGATGCCGCCCGCGCCGGTCTCGGTGCCGATCCCCGAGCCATCACGGCGGAACCAGGTCTCGATCGTGAACTGGCCGAGATGAAGCGCCGCCGCGTTGCCGAAGCTGACGTAGGAGTTGGTGCCGCCCAGGTCGAGCGCGGTGAGATCGGCGGCCGGCGTCGTGGCGCACGCGGGCCCGGCCCATGCGGACTGCCCGGCTACGTTGACCGCGCGCACTCGATAGCAGTATTCCCCGCCGGCGGATACGTCCGTATCGATGAAGCTGGTGGTGTTGGCCGGGACCGTTGCACGCGGCAGGTACGTCCCCGATGGGCCGGTGGTCGAGCGCTCGATCTCGTAGCTGGCCTCGTTGTTGGCGTTGTCCGTCCACGTGGCGCGCACCTGCTTGTGCGTGATCGCGGTCGCAACCAGCCCGCTCGGCTCCAGCGGCGGCGTCGGGGGCCCCGCGTTGAAGGGCGCCGGCCCGCTCCAGGCCCAGGCAGTGCCGGTGATCGTCCCGGTCACGCTGGTGCCGGCGGAACCGTTGACGGTCGTCCCCGCGCCCTCGTCGAGCCCCCAGCGCGCCACGAGGCCGGTCGTCGCCACGGCGATCTGCGCGTTCATGTCGGCCTGGATCTGGGCTTGCGTCCGGGCGCTGTTCCACACTCGCGCCTCGTCGAGCACGCCATGGAAAAAGCCGGCCGCCACACCGGTCGAGTTGATGGCGCTCGCCAGCGCCGCATGCTGGATGCTCGACGACTGCACCGGCTGACCCACCACCAGCTCCGCCTCGAGCCCGCCGTTCAGGAACAGCTGCCATTTGTTGCCGTCATAGGTCGCGGCGGCGTGGTACCAGGTGCCGTTGACGATCGGCGTCACGCCCACTACCGGATGGTTCGTGCCGGGCGCCGCGCCGCCGGCGCCCTCCTCGAAGTCGGCGGCGAGCACGTTGCCCGAGGGACGGATCCCGAGGAAGAAGTTGGCGTCCACGGTGCTGC
>DASQFU010000053.1:0-49603 GCA_035632955.1 Candidatus Limnocylindria bacterium | reverse complement strand
CGAATCGTGCCGGAGCTTCCCGACGACGAACCAGCCGCTGATGGTCGCGATCGCGGCGGCGAGCAGCACGAAGGGAAAGCGCGCCCGGGTCTTCTCGGCTTCGTTCCAGGCGGCGCGAATCGACGGCAGTCGCACGAACGCTAGCGCCCGCGCGTCTCGTCGCGGACGACGTCGAGCTCGAGACCCGGCCCGGCGGTCTGATCGCACGGGCACGCTTCGAGCCAGAACAGCACCGAGGCGCGCAGCCGCGCGAGCGCATCGTCGGCTCCCGCGCCACGACCCTCGCAGGCAGGGAACTCCGCGCACCGCGCGACCACGGCGGCGCCGTCGCGAAGAAGGCTCACGGTGCAGCGCATGTCGCTACGGTGTCACCAGCGCGGCGCGCGCGCAAGACACCGTCCGAAGCCATTCCGTCACCGTCTCGGCCAACCATGCCGGACGCGATAGTGGGTGCAGGTGCGCGGCCTCCGGCGAGACACGCTGCTCGGCGTTTGGGATCAGGCGTCCGAGCTCGACGCTGGCGGCGCGCGCCCACGCCGTTTCACGCTCGCCGACGAGGATCAAGGTCGGACATCGGATCTCCCCCAACCGACCGCGGGTGTCGTGCGCGAACGCCTGTCGAACGCGCGCGGCGGCGACTGCGATCGACTGGCGGCGAATGCAGAAGCGGATGAATGCCAGCAACCGTTCGTCGCAGCTCGCATCGTAGACCCACGCACCGCGCCGCGCGAGACGGCGCGCCAGCGGTGCCGCCAGTCGCTCGGGCAGGATCCGCTGCGCCATGAGCACGAGCGATTGCTCGACGTAGCGTTTGCGCCACTGGCCGCGCGTGATGCCGACGCGCGCGAAGCTGCTCGACAGCACCAACGCCCGCACGCGCTCCGGCCGGAGCAGCGCCCAGCGTTGCGCGAGCGCCCCGCCGAGCGAATGGCCGACCACGATGGCCGGCCCGGGCGCAAACGCTTCCGCGACGCGCTCGAGATCATCGAGCTGCGCGCTCCACGGCTCGTGCCCCGCGAGCGGCGCCCGCTGGTCGAACGTGACCACGCGATGAGAGCGCGCGAGACGCCACGCGACGCCGATCCACGCCTCTTTGTATCCCGGCAACGGCGGCAACAAGAGCAGCGGTGGCCCTTCGCCCATCACGATCACGTCCGTGGAACCGCCCTGAAGCGCGACCGTTTCCGGCTGCCAGCCCTCGAGCCACGCGGGTTCGACATGCCTGCGCCATCCCACCGGCAGAGCAGGAGCGATCCCGGCCTCGCGCGCCGTCACCGTGCTACCCTGCGCGCCGATATCGCACGACCGTCGACCGGTGTTGCGTGATTCTGGAGATCCATGATCAGGCCGTCATTCTACAACCCCATCGCACCTGCCCGCTGCGCCGCGGCGCCGCGATGACCGAGCCGCGAGACGGCGAGCTGCGCCGTTTTCCCGACGGGTTTCTGTGGGGGGCAGCGACCTCGGCTCACCAGGTCGAAGGTAGCAACCTTGACAACGACTGGTGGCGGTTCGAGCAGCTCCCGGGAAAGATCGCGCACGGCGACGTCAGCGGCGACGCGTGCCGCCATTACGAGCGGTTCGAGCAGGACTTCGCTCTCGCGGCCGGCGACGGCCACAACGCGCATCGGCTCTCGCTCGAGTGGAGCCGCCTCGAGCCGGTGCGCGGGCGAATCGACGGGGCGGCGGTGGTTCACTACCACGCCGTGCTCGCCGCGCTCGAGCAGCACGGCCTGTTGCCGATCGTCACGCTCCATCACTTCACGAATCCGCTCTGGATCGCCGACCAGGGCGGCTGGGAGAGTCCCGACACCATCGAGCACTTCGTCCGCTTCGTCCGCTTCTGCGCGGGCGAGTTCGGCTCGGAGGTGGACTGGTGGGTCACGATCAACGAGCCGGAGGTCCTGGCGTTCCGCGGCTGGTCGGAAGGCACGTGGCCGCCGGGCAAGCGTGACGACAGCGCCGCGCTGGTCGTGCTCGGCCACCTTCTCGAGGCGCACGGTCGCGCCTATCGCGTGCTTCACGACGTGGATCGTGCGGATGCGGACGGCGACGGGCATGCCGTGCGCGTCGCGATCGCGAAGAATCGGCCGCAGCTCGAACCGCTCCGGCCCTGGTTCCCGGCCGACGCGCTGAGAGCGCATATCGAGCACCGCGTGTTCAACCTCGCGGTCGAGCAAGCCCTAACGACCGGCGAGATCCGGCTCGAGATCCCGGGCGCGCGCAGCGTCCGGCGCAGCGTCCCCGAGCTCGAGCGAAGCCTCGACTACGTCGGCCTCAACTACTACACGCGCTACCTGGTGCGGGCGTTTGGAGGCGATCCGCACGTCGCACGCCCCGGCGCCGCCGTCACCGATCTCGACTGGGAGATCTATCCCGAGGGATTCGAGCGCGCGCTCGTGGACATCGGCCGTCTCGGGCTGCCGGTGCTGGTCACCGAGAACGGATTCGCGGATGCCGAAGATCGCTTCCGGCCGCGCGCGCTGGTCGACTATCTGCTCCATCTCGGACGCGCGCTGGATCGCGGCGTGCCGATCATCGGTTATCTGCATTGGTCCCTGATGGACAACTTCGAATGGGCCGATGGCTATGCACCGCGCTTCGGTCTCTACCGCGTGGATTTCGCCGATCCGGAGCGTCCCCGCACCCGTACGCGCAGCGCCGACGCGTTCGCGCGCATCGCGCGCGCGAACACGATTTCCCGCGAGCTCGCGCAGGAGGTCGGATTGGCGCTGTGATATGCTTCTCGCCCGCTGCGAAGGAGAGCCACGTGTGCCCGCTGTGCAAGGATCATGATGGCAAGGCCTGCACGCTGAGCGAGAAGCCTGGCGGCCGCATCCAATGCTCGTGCGGCAAGCACTCGTGGCCGAACGCACGCGCGCTCGAAGAGACCTGCCGCCTCCTGAGCCTGACGGTGGTGGGCACGGTCCACACCTGGACCCAGAGCTACTGAGCGGGCGACCTCATGCCCCCCGATCCGATCGAGCGTTGGCAACACGAGGTCGAACGATTGTTCCGCGATCTCGTCTACAACCGGCATCCCGCCGCCCATTTCGCCGAGGAACCTTGGGCGCCCCCGGCTGATCTCATGGTGTCGGGGCAAACCGCACGCGTGATCCTCGAGCTTGCCGGCGTGCCGCGCGCGAGCGTCCGCGTCCTGCTGCGCGGCAGCCGGCTCGAGATCAGCGGCCGGCGCTCACCCCCCGCGTCGGTGCCTGGAGCTCGTTACCACCGCGCCGAGATCTATTTCGGAGACTTCTGCCGCGTGGTCGAGCTGCCCTGGGACGCAGATGCGGACAGCGTGACGGCGCTCTATCGCGACGGGATGCTCGAGATCCAGCTCGTTGCCGTGCCGGTGGCGCCGCGGGCGGAGATCCCGGTGAAGTCCGACGAAGGCTGATGCGCGCACGCCTACAATCGCACCTCCGGAGAGCCACCTGATGCCGCGCCGCGCCAAGGATGCGACCGAGACGCCCACGACCACGACCGCTTCCAAGCCCGCTTCGAGGCGTGCTCCGGATCCCGCTACCAGGCCGGACGAGGCGGTGACCGGGCCGCGCGAGGTGCCGGTGCTGCCGGTGCGTCACGCGGTGCTGTTCCCGTTCGCGCTCCTGCCGCTCGGTGTCGGCCGCCCGAAGAGCGTGCAGATGCTGAACGACGCGATGGGCGGCGACCGGACGATCGCCGTGTTCACGCAGCGCGACCCCGCGGTCGACGATCCCGGGCCCTCCGATCTTTATCCCGTCGGCACGCTCGGCACCGTGCTGCGCATGGTGCGCATGCCGGATGGCCAGATCTCGATCCTGGCGCAGGGACTCTCGCGCGTGAAGCTGGACGACGTCGTCACCCGCGAGCCGTACCTCAAGGCACGGGTGACGCCGCTCGACGAGGTCCTGCTCGACGACGTCGAGACCGAGGCCTTGGCCAAGAACCTCGTCGAGCAGTTCACGCGCGTCGTCGAGCTGACGCCGGCGCTGCCCGACGAGGCGGGAGCGACGGCACGCAATCAGTCCTCGCCGGCAAGAACCGCGGACTTCATCGCCTCGATCCTCGACCTGCCGGCGGACGAGAAGCAGCGGTTGCTCGAGATGCTGGTCGTCAAGGAACGCCTCCAGACGCTGAACGAGCTGCTGGCGCGCTTGCTGCAGGTGCTCGAGGTCGGCCAGCAGATCCAAGCCTCGGTTCAGGAATCGCTCGATCAGCGCCAGAAGGAGTTTCTGCTGCGCCAGCAGATGGCCGCGATTCAGAAGGAGCTGGGCGAAGGCGACGACGCGGAGCGCGAGATCCAGGAGCTGCGCGAGAAGATCGAGAAGGCGCAGATGCCTCCGGAGGTCCGCAAGGAAGCCGACCGCGAGCTGGCCCGTCTGGCCCGGATTCCGGTGCAGGCAGCCGAGTACACCGTCGCGCGTACGTATCTCGAATGGCTGTGCGACATGCCATGGGCGGTCACGACCGAGGACAACCTCGAGTTGCAGCACGTGCGAGCGGTGCTCGACACCGACCATTTCGGGCTCGACAAGATCAAGGAGCGGATCCTCGAATATCTGGCGGTGCGCCGTTTCAAGAAGGATGCGCGCACGCCGATCGTGTGCTTCGCGGGTCCGCCGGGGACCGGCAAGACGTCGCTCGGACAGTCGATCGCCAAGGCGCTCGGCCGCAAGTTCGTCCGCCAGTCGCTCGGTGGCGTGCGCGACGAAGCGGAGATTCGCGGGCACCGCCGCACCTACATCGGCGCGTTGCCCGGCAACGTCATCCGCGGCATCCGTCGCGCCGGGTCGCGCAATCCTCTGTTCATGCTGGACGAGATCGACAAGCTGGGCGCCGATTTCCGCGGCGATCCGGCGAGCGCGCTGCTCGAGGTGCTCGACCCGCAACAGAACTCGGGGTTCGTCGACCACTACCTGGACGTGCCGTTCGACCTCTCCCAGGTGATGTTCGTCACGACCGCAAACTATCTCGACCCCGTGCCGCCCGCGCTCCGCGACCGCATGGAGGTCATCGAGCTGTCGGGATACACGGAGGCGGAAAAGGTCGAGATCGCCAAGCGCCACTTGATCCCCAAGGCGATCGCCGAGAACGGGCTCGAGGAGCTGCATCTCACGTTCAGCGACGAGGCGATCCTCAAGGTGATCCGCGACTACACGAGCGAGGCTGGGCTGCGTAATCTCGAGCGCGAGCTGGCCAACTTGCTCCGGCGCACGGCGAAGCAGATCGCCGAGGGCAAGGATCCGCCGCGCGCGGTCACGCCCGAGCGCGTGCGCGAGCTGCTCGGGCCAGAGCAGTTCACGAGCGAGAAGGCGACGCGCATCGATCAGCCGGGCGCCGCCTTGGGCCTGGCGTGGACCCCTGCCGGCGGCGAAGTGCTGGTGGTCGAGGCCTCGATCATGCCGGGCTCGAAACAGCTCCAGCTCACCGGCCAGCTCGGCGACGTGATGAAGGAGTCGGCGCTCGCGGCGCTTTCCTACATCCGCGCCCATGCCGACACCCTTGGTCTCGACCTCGGCTTCTTCGAGAACGTGGATCTCCACGTTCACTTGCCCTCTGGTGCGATTCCGAAAGACGGCCCCTCCGCTGGGATCACGCTGGCGACCGCGATCGCCAGCATCGTCACGGCTCGCAAGGTGCGCTCGGGGATCGCGATGACGGGCGAGCTCACGCTGCTCGGGCGCGTCCTGCCGATCGGCGGACTCAAGGAGAAGGTGCTGGCCGCCCACCGCGCCGGGATCAAGACCGTCATCATTCCCGCGGAGAATCAGAAGGATCTCGAGGAGGTTCCGATCGAGGTCCGCACGCACATGATCTTCGCCCCGGTGGAGCGGATCGATCAGGTGCTGACCCTTGCGCTCGAGCCGGCGGAGCCGGAGGAGGCGGCGGAGCCCGAGGCGGCCACGCCGGAAGCGGTCCAAGTCGAGGCATCCCGGACACCGGAGTCGCAGAGCACCGAAGAGCCGCAGAGCACGGAGGCGGTGCGCGAGCAGCCGAGCGTCGCCGGTCGTGCCTCCTGGCACGCCGCGGCGCGCGTTCGCGCCTAGAACCCCCGCCCCTGGAAGCGGTAGACGCGGACTTCCGGGTTCGCGTGGAACTCCGTCCATTCCGGGCGCTGGCGGAAGCCGTCCCAGACGCCGGGCGAAACCTCCGGGCTACGTACGAGCAGGACGATCGGCGCGCCAAAGGCGTGGAGGTAGCTGTGCTGCCCGGGGTCCAGCACCCCGGAGTCGAAGAGCGCGTGCTGGATGCCGCGCCGCACTTCCAGCTCCTCGCGCAGCGCGATCAACGCCCGGTTTCGGGTCGGCCGCGATCCGTAGCCGCGAGCGAGATCGAGGCGATACGGCGGGAAGAACTGACGGCGCTCCGCGAGCAGGGGCACGGGTTGGTTCACGACCACGCGCGCCGCTTCGATCACGACCACGTCCCCGGGCATGCGCTCGCGCAGCATTGCATACGCCTCTTGCTCGCCGCGGGTCGCGAGCGGCAGCGCGCGCAGCCCCGGCTCGTCCGGGCGCACCAGCGCGCCCGGCGAGCGGCCTTCGCCGACGATGCCGACTGCAAGGAACCAGGGCGTCGGCACGATCAGGATGGCGGCGAGCGAGAGCTTGGCCGCGATCGGCATTCGGAGACGCTCGCACCACCACACGAAGCCACCCGCAGCCAGCGGCGCCGTCCACAGCCACACGACCGGCACGGCGAGATCGAAGTCCATCGGCTTCGGCTGCGCGACCAGCGCCGAAACCGTCGCTGCGAGCGTCGCTCCGACCGCGAACCTCCCGCCCGGTCCGTGCTGCCAGGCGAGCATGGCCGCCGGCAGCGCTGCCGCCCACCAGGGACCGATGCCGGCCGCGAGTGCCCGCGCGTGCTCGCCGTTCCATCCGAGCGCGACTGCCGCCGCGGCGCGGCCCGGGATCTGAGCGAGGCGTAGATAGGGCCACACGACGACACTCGCAGCCCCGAGCGCCAGCAAGCCTGAAGCGGCCGAGCCAAAACGACCGGTCAGGCCGGCGAACGCCCAGCCGGCGATCAGCGTGCCGAACACCGGCCCCGACCACGACGGGCTCCAGAGCAGCAGCGCCGCTGCCATCACGAACGTCCGGATCCAGGGGCGATGCGCCGGCCCGCCCCGGCGCTCGAAGCCGCGCACGACGCCCCAGCACAGCACGGTAACCAGAACCAACCCGAGCGACTGCTCGCATCCGCCCCAGAATCTCATCAACAGAGACGCGTCGGCGGGCGCGAAGCCGTGCGCAAGCGCAGCCGGCGCTCTGAAAACGCCTGCGAGCTCCATCAGCTTGTCGAACGGAGCGTCGCTGTTGTCGGCGCCCCGGCGGCCGAGCCACAGCGCCCAGCCGATTGGGTTCAGTCCCAACGGGACGATCGCGCCCGCGGCCACGGCGACCGTGCGCCCGAACAACCGGTACGCGAGATGGGCGCCTGCGAAGCTCGTGATGACGGCAGCCCATACACCGAAGACCATCTGGAGATGGAATGGGGAGGCGCCGGTAGCCGCGCCGAGCAGCGCCAGCAGGAACGGCGGCAGCCACGCGCGGTGGAGCGGCGTGCCGGCGAACGTCGGATCCTGCGGAGGAAGGCCATGAAGGCGGATCTCGATCGCTTCCGCCGCGTGGAACCAGACGTCCCCGGCGAGCCGCAGCACCGGCTCGAGCCACGGCGGCAGCAAGACCACCAGCAGCACGCACACGCCGATCGCGAGCACGGCCACCGAAGGAAAGCCCTGGCCGCGCTCGGGCCGCGGCTCGCGGTGGGAACGGCTCGGCAGCACGCGCCGCGCCGGCCACAGCGCCACCACCATCCACAGAAACTCCGTTTGCCAGAGACTCGGGGCGAGCGGCACGCGCGCGGCGAGCGCGATCAGGAACGCCGGCAACGCGAGCGCGACCGGAGCCAGCGCGGTCGCGAGCAGCACCCGCTCGCTCGGGCGCATGCCGCGTCCGAGATGGCGTCCGAGCGCGAACGCGGCCGGCGCCAGCGCCAGCAGCGCGAGCAAGGCGCGGGACGCGTCACCCATGGCGTCCATCCGATAGTCCGCATGCTGGAGAGCGCATGGCGCGTGGGCGGGTCAGTTCTGCATTGCGCGCAGCGCGCGCAGCTCGCCGCCGAGGTCCTCGAGATCCACGAGATCGGCGACCATGCCGTACACACCTTGTTCCTTCGCGTAGCGCGCGCCCGCGAGCAGGGGGACGGCGCCGCCGCCGCGCAGCTCCTTCGCGAGCACCGGAACCCGGGTCTGGCGTAGCTCGTCGAGCAGCTCGGCCGGCGTCGGCTTCATCCGCACGCCGGCCGGGTTCACGGGACCCACCACCAGATCCACGTGCAGCGACCATTCGCGCAGCGCACGCAGGAGGTGGCCGAGATTGTGAGTCTCGAGACCGGCCACGACGCCGAAGCGTGCGTGCACGAAGCGCCCGTAACGCTCGAAGAACCGCCGGTGGCGCGCGGCGAGCGCCAGGTCGGTGAGCCGGGCCGAGAGCACGATCCCGCGCAGGTCGCGAACCCGCGGCGCTTCGAGCTCGAGCAGCAGCGGCACGAGCCCGACCAGATCGCCGCGCGCCGCCGCCCAGCCGTGCGTGATCCGGGCGAGCGCATGGCGCACCCGCACGCGGAAACCTGCGCCGCGCGCCCGCGCCCGCAGCACGCCGGCCACCCCCTCGTCTGCCGCGTCGCGCCTGAACGCCGCGGGGTGCGGCAGCAACGCATAGATCGGCACGGTCTGCTTGAGCAGCGCGAGCGCGCCTCGCAGCTGAGGCGTCGGGGTTGCCAGGACGCCATCGGCGCCCGCGACCACGGCCTTCGAGAGCGACACCGCCAGCGACTCGGGCTCGTGATAACGCGCCGCGAGCTCGAGCGAGCGGTCGCGCGGCACGCCCGCCGCGCCCTGGAGGGCGTCGCCGCCGAGCAGGAGGCGCGGCGCTTCGAGCGCCGCCGGGCTCACGACGCGATCTCCACCGGTGCACCTCCCTGGTCGGCGGATCGGTACAGAGCGTCGATGACGCGCTGCACACGCAGGGCCGCCCGCAGCTCGGTGGGCGGCGGCGGTCCGCCGGTCACCCAGGCGAGAAAGCTCGCGTCCTGGAGGTAGAGCGCCTCCCCATCCCAGTCGAAGCGCGCACGCGGCGGCAGCTCGGCTCTCCGCCGCACCGTGTGGCCTCGTGCTTGTCCGCCGCGCTCCGACGTCAGGTCCAACTCCAGCGCATCGTCGGATGCCAACAACTTGCCGTTCTCCCCTTCCAGCTCCACCACCACGGCGGCGCGCGGATAACCGGGCACGCTCCAGGAGCAGTCGAATCCGACTTCGGCGCCCGAGCGCAGGCGCATCATCGCGTGCAGCTCGTCCTCGACCTCGCCGTAAAGCTTCTTCCAGGTGGCGCGGACCTCGATGGGCGCCTCGAGATACCAGTCGAGCAGAAACAGCAGGTCGGCCGCCAGGTTCGCGACCACGCCGCCACCCGAACGCGCGGGCTCGAAGCGCCAGCCCTGGCGCGGTCCGAACACGTCGGATCGGTAAATGGAGCAGCGCGCCCGCATCAGGGCGCCGAGCGCGCCTCCTGCCAGCGCCTCGCGTGCTGCGTGGAACACCGGTTCGTAGGCGAGCGCGTGCCCGCAGGCGAGCCGCGCACCGTGCGACTGCGCGAGCGCCGCCAGTTGCTCCGCGCTCTCCAGCGTGTGAGCGAGCGGCGGATCCACCAGCACCGAGACGCCGGCGGCGAGCGCGGGTCCGGCGAACGCGAGATGACGATCGGGCGGGCCGCTGGCGATCAGCGCATCGGGGACGAGCTTGGCCAGCAGCGTTTCCACGTCCGCGAACCGCGGGGCCTTGAAGCCGAGGCCGGCGGCGTCACGCGCGCGCCGCGAATCGGGGTCGATCACAGCGACGGTCTCGCAGTCGGGGATCATCGCGAGCGTCGCCAGATGGGCGATGCCTGCCGGCTCGAGGCCGGCCACGGCCACTCGCACTGGGCGCGAGGGACCAGGCGCGACGTCTCCCGACGACACGGCGGCGGGCACGCCAATCGCGGGGCTCATGGCCCGAAGCGACGGCGCGCGCCGTGCGGGCGAACGGCCGAAGGGAACGAGATCACATCGAACGCGATATTCCGAAAAATGGAGACGGTCGCCGGGAACCGTCCGGCCGCTGGCCGAGTCTGTCCCGGCAGCCAAGCGGCGGAGCCTACACGCGGACGCGCCCGTGCGCCAATCTGTCGCACGAACCGCCGTACCCGGCCGCGAGCGCGCCCTCGAGTTACGCCGTCATCGCGAAGCGAATGTCGACGTCGCGCCGATCCTCGTCGCTGATCGTGAACAGCTCCGCGGCCTTGAAGGCGAGCCAGTCGGCGACGAACTTGTCCGGAATCTGCTGGATGCGCGTGTTGAAGGTGGTGACGGTGTCGTTGTAGAACTCGCGCCGGTCCGCGATCGCGTTCTCGATCTCGCTGATGCGGCTCTGGAGCTGCAGGAACGAATGGTTTGCCTTGAGGTCGGGATAGCTCTCGGCGACGGCGAAGAACTGGCCGAGTGCCCGTGTCAGCATCCCCTCGGCCTCGCCGCGTTCGCCGACGCTCTTCGCCTTCATGAGCGCGCCACGCGCCTCGCTCAGGCGATCGAACACCGCGCGCTCGTGCTGCATGTAGCCTTCGCAGGTCTTCACCAGCTTGGGCAGCTCGTCGTGGCGCTGCTTGAGGAGCACATCGATGTTGGCCCAGGAGCGCCCAATGTTGTTCTTGAGCGCCACCAGAGCATTGTATAGAGAGAGGAAGTAGCCGAGCCCGCCGACGACGACGAAACCAATCAACACGGTCCAGAGAATCTCAGCGACGATCATGGTCGTTCCTCCAATGTTCGAGGCGCGGCCGGCGGTCCGGCCGGTTGAGATGACGTCAGTGTGAAGACCAGCGCACGAGCCAGTAGCCGAGGCCGAACAGGGTCAAGGCGGGACCGCCGAGCAGCATGGCTCCCGACTTGAGCCCGAGTCCGAACGCGACCTGGTGCTCGTGATCCTGACTGATGATGAACGTTCGTTCGTTCTCGCCACGCCGGATGACCGCGGCCACTTCCGTGTCGAGGCTTCGCACCCGGCCGGCCGGGCGTCCGTCGGTGCCGGTGGCCTGCAGCGTCTCCTCGTCGGAAACAACGTGGGCGCGGGCCCGGGGCATCGCGCTTCCCATCACGTACACCTGCTGGCTCTCTTCCAGAATCCGCTCGCGGAATCGCAGGACCGTCATGCGGGCCGCGTTCGTGAACAGCGTCCCGTGCTCCTTGAGATACGAGGCGTAGCAGTCCGGAAGATTGAGGCCGAAACATTCCTCGGCCTTCGCGAACGTGATTCGCAGCTCGGCGCCCTTGGGGTAGACGAGCGCGAGGCCGGTCTCGTCGCGCAGGTAGAACGGCTGGCCGGATTGATTGCGGTGCACGATCGAGTAGCTGCGCCGGGTGCGGACCGCCACGTCGACTTCCCAGTAGGCGCACGGGCGGCCGGTGAACGGCGCGATCGCGGTGCTGCGCGGCACCACGGAACCGTTGATCTCGACCAGACCCATCGCCATCGAGCGAATGCGGGCGGTCGGCGTATTGCGGATCAGATGGAGCGTGCGCAGCGCGCGGAACCCCTGGTAGAAGAGGATCGGCCCCGTCACCGAGGCTGCGGTCGCATACGCCGGCAGCTCGAAGTCGATCGCCATCGAGCCTCTAGAAGCGCCCCGCGGCGCGCAGTTGATCCGCCGCATGCGCCAGATAGACGAGACCGCCGAGACTCACCAGCGGCCCACCGGCGAGCCCAATCATTCGCGCCGCGCCGATCCGCAACGCATCGGTGCTCGGGGCGCGATCGGACACGAGCATGAACTCGAGATGGCCGCCGCCGTCGATCCACAGATCGGGCTCGTGGCTCGTGCGCCGGCCCTCGAGAAGAGCGTGTCGATCGTCGGTGCCGGTGCGCGCCCATTCGATCTCGGCCGGCAGCTCGAAGGGACGCGATTGGCGTGCATAGCCGACGACGTGACACTCGGCTCCTGCCGCGAGCATCCGCTCGACCAGCCGCAGCGGCTGACCGATGCCGCGCGCCCAGCGCGCCTCGGCCGATCGGCTCAGGAGCGCTTCCAGGTGGCTACTGACCGCCTCGCGTGACGCGACCTCGCGCTCGGCGGAGACCGCGAGTAGCCATTCGGCACGCTCGTCGAACACGTGCGCCGCGGACTCGTCGGTCACGAGGCGAAAGGGGCGGCGCTCGTCGATCGCGAACGTCTGCCCGCGCGTCGTCTCGACCTCGAGTCGAAAGCCCGCACACGGCTGTCCCGAGAGCGGAGCGAACAACGGACTCTCGAGCGTCACGCGGCCGCGAACGTGAACCATGCCGGTCGGGAGCTCGGCGAGCGGCGTCTCGACCAGATTCTTGAGGTGACGCCGCAACCGCAACGTCCGGAGTCCGTCGCCGAACCACGGTGCGCCCCCCGCGACCGCCAGCCCGGCGAACGCCGCTCCCGCAACCGTGGGCTGCAGGAGAAGTTCCATGGCCCGAGTTATCGGCGCGGCGGAGGGGCCGCCTGAGGTCAAAACGAGCCGGCCGGCGAAGCTGTGGAGGGGCTGGTTACCGGGCGCTCGCGAGCGCGCGTCCCCCGTCGATCGCATAGGTGGCGCCCGTGATCCAGGACGCCTCCTCGCTCAGCAGATAGGCCACCAGCGAGGCCACCTCCTCGGCGGAGCCCACGCGCCCGATCGGATGCGTGGTCTTGGAACGCTCGAGAAACGCGGCATAGTCGGCCATCGCGCCGGTCACGGTGTGGAGCTCGGTGACGACCACACCGGGGTTGACGGCGTTGACCCGCACGCCATGCGGCGCCAGGTCGAGCGCCGCACAGCGCGTGAGCATGTCGACCGCGGCCTTGCTGACGCAGTAGGCGAGCAGTCCGGCGTAGGGCCGATGGCTCGCGACGGAGGAGATGTTGACCACCGCGCCGCGGCGTCGGATCAGCTCCGGAGTGGCTGAGCGCGTGAGCAGGAACAACGAGCGGAGATTCGAATCGAGGATCCGGTCCCACTCCTCCGTCGTCGTGTCCTGGATCGCACCGTTGCCGAGCACCCCCGCGGCGTTCACCAATCCATCGACGCCGCCGAAACGCTCGACCGCAGAGCGAATCCAGGCTTCGCAGATCGCCGAGTCGCGCACGTCGCCGGTGACGACGAGCGCTTCCCCTCCCGCGTCCGTGACCTGCTTCGCGACCTCCTGGAGTCGTTCGACGCGGCGCCCGCCCGCCACGATCATGGCCCCCGCGCCGCCGAGAGCGAGCGTGCATGCCCTGCCGATGCCGCTGCTGGCTCCGGAGACCAGCATCACCTTTCCGTCGAAGCGCCGGGCGTCAGTCATGTTCGCGGGCCGAATCGGGATCGGGCTGGCTGGCGCCGGTCTCGCGCGCCTGCTGCGCGCGTCGCTCCGCACGCCGGCCCCTGCGGTAGCCCCACGCGAACACCAATCCCGACGCCAGGACGTGCACCAACCACCAGCCGGGCTTCAGGAAGTTGAAGCCCTCGGGCAGTATTCCTCCCGCCGTATCGAGAATGATCATCGTGACGAGACGCCGGCGCTCACGACCTGGCCTGGGTCCCGAGCGCCTTCAGGAAGGCGCGATCCCCGGCCAGCACGGTGCTCAGGTCGATCGCTTCGGGGGCGACCCATTGGACGGCGTGCACAGACGGGTTCGGACGGAGGTCGTCGCGATCGATCGTGCAGCGAACGAAACTCAGCTCCACCAGGAGGCCATGAGGATAGTCGTGAGAGTCCACGCGAAGGATTTCGTGCGCGGTCGCGTGCACGCCCAGCTCTTCCTCCAGCTCCCGCACCAACGCGTGCTCCACGCTTTCGCCGAGCTCGATCTTGCCGCCCGGCAGCTCCCATTGGAGCCCGAGCGGACCGCCCGGCGGGCGCTGGGCAAGCAGCAAGCGGCCACTCCGCCAGATGACCGCCGCGGCGACGCGCAGACGAGTCGGATCGCCGAGGCGTGCATGCTTGGGCCTCACGGAGTCGTCGAGAGTCTCGCTCATCACGGCTCACAGCATGGCAGCCGCTCCGCCGGCGTTCAAGGCAGTTGCCGGGCGACTTCCTCCTCGAAGCTCAGGAGATAGCGACGATCGCCGCCGGCGCGCGCAGCCAGCGCGCGTTGAGCCGCGCGGTGAAGGAACCGGGCCACCGCGGTTCCGATGCGCACGCGCTGCAGATGCTCCGGCACGCGCAAGTAACCCGGCGCCGAGTCCACGAGCAGGGGCGAGCGCGCTAGCGCCCATAGGTCGCATGCCCGCTCTCCGCGCGGAACGAGTCCGCGCGCCTGGAGCAGATGCGTCATCTCGTGTGCGACCGTGAAGAAATCGAGCCGCCGCGGGCGCACCCAGATACCAGGCCGCTCCGGGTCGAGTGAGCCCCAGCCGAGCACGCCACGTTTCTGTGCGAGACCGACGCGGATCGAAATGGCGTCGAGCTCGGGGAAGAAGCCGCGCACGAAATCGAGCCGCTCCCGGATGCGCGTCACGTGTGGCGTTCGGAGCACGAGACGGGAGAACTGCCAGCGCGGAGGCGGACTCGCGAGATCGAACGAGAGCTGCTCGAGCCCTCGCGCGCGGCGGCGCCGGGCCCGCGTCATGGCGCGGACGCCAATTCCCGGGTCTTCCAGGCTCCCTCCTTGGAGTGGCGCGTCGCGGCCGCTTGTATCACATGCGCATCACGCGGCTCAACGCGACACGCGGTGGACAGTCAACGCCTCGCCGGGCAGACTCCGCAGCATGAGCGCCGAACGCGCAGCTCCCCTTTCACCGCGTGAAGGACCCTACGAGATCGAGGAGCCGCCGGGGCCGGTGGCGTGGTGCAGTTGTGGCCGCTCCCGCTATCAGCCCTACTGCGACGGCTCTCACGGCGACAGCGGCTACGACCCCGTGATCGTCGAGATCGCGCAACCCGGGCTGGTACGCTGGTGCGGTTGCAAACGCACGACGACTCCGCCGTTTTGCGACGGTTTGGCCTGCGCCCCGTCTCTGGCAGGGTCGACCGGCCTGTGACAATCTGCCCGCCCGGCCCGCCCGGCCCGCCGGGCCGCCGACCTGCGCATGCCTGATCTCTCGATCGTCGTCCCCGCCTATAACGAGCGCGACAATCTCGACCCGCTGTTCGCCGAGCTGCGCGCGGCGCTGGCGTCCACGGGCCGCAGCTACGAGATCGTGCTCGTGGACGACGGCAGCAGCGACGGCACCGGGGAGAAACTCCTCGCGGAATCCGCGCGCGACTCGCGCGTCGTGCCGATTCTGCTCGAGCGCAACGGCGGTCAGAGCGCCGCACTCGCCGCCGGCGTGATGCGGGCGCGCGGGGCGGTGATCGTGACGCTCGACGCCGATCTCCAAAACGATCCCGCCGACCTCGGCCGCGTGCTGGACGCGCTCGCCGGCGCCGACGTCGTCTCAGGCATCCGCGCGCATCGCCGTGACGGCCGGCTGCGGCGGCTATCGTCCGGGATCGCGAATCGCGTCCGCCGGGCGGTGCTCGGCGACCCGATCACCGACATCGGCTGCTCGTTCAAGGCCTACCGCCGGGAAGCGCTCGAAGGCCTGCCCTGGTTCGTGGGCGCGCACCGCTTCCTGCCGGCAATGTGCGTGTTCCGCGGCGCACGGCTGGTCGAGGTCGAGCTCTCGCACCGGCCGCGACGCCACGGCGTCTCGAAGTACGGGGTGCACAATCGACTGTGGCGCGGGCTGTACGACCTGATCGGCGTGCGCTGGCTCAAGTCGCGGCTGATCCACTATCGACTGCGCGACTCCGGACGCTGAGCGCCCCGGCGTTGGGCGTGCTCGCCGGCGGCCAAGAGCGTGAACCCGCTGGCGCCTTCGCGGCCCCGGCACTATAGTGAGCCGCTCCCGATCCCTTTGGGCCGCTCAGGATGAACGACCTTCGAGGAGTTCGCCATGCGCACTTCAGCACGGATGCTGGCTACATTGCTCGCGCTCACCGTCTTGCCCATCGCCGTTTCGGCGGGTCCGATCGCCGGCGTGGACGCCATGTCGGCCACGGTTCTGCAAAAACATCAGAGCTCGTTCTCGGGCCTCGCCTTGCGGATGAGGGTTCACCCCCCTCAGCTCATTCCGCAGGTGTCGCTCATGCCGACGATCGAGTACTGGCGGAACAGCAGTAACGTCCAGCCGTTCGACATCCAGTCCACCCGCAAGGACGCGACAATGGGTGTGGACCTGCGGTACGACATTCCGCGCGAGGGATTCCATCCTTACGTCGGCACGGGATTCGGCCTCCACTTTATCTCGACCGAGGTGAACGCGCCGTCGCTCGGGCTCCAGCACGCCAGCGATTCGTTGATCAAGGGCGGCGTCTCGCTGCTCGGCGGCGTGACGTTCGGACTGGCCGGGCGGCTCGAGAACATGATCGAACTCAAGTACCATCACATCCCGGACCACAGCCAGCTCAAGATCAACTGGGGTCTGGCCATCAACCTGTAGCCGCCGCGGGGTGCGACGCCAGCCGCTTGCCGCGACACGAATGAAACGACGAATCCTTCGCCTCGCGGCGGTGGCGCTGGTCGCAGTGTGGTCGTGCGCGCCCCGCCCCACCGCCGAAGCGCCGCCGCCGCCACGGGTCAAGATCTCCGGCGCGATCCGCGAGCTGGTGGCGCGCGCCGATTCCACGTCGCAAGTCGCGGACCACGTGCTCGCAGACACGCTCCAAGCGCTGCGCCCATGGGATTCGCTGCGGGCATTCTACGAGCAGCGAGGCTTCAAGCCGGCGTGGAGCAACGGGCGCAAGCCCAATCCCCAACTCGAGGAATTCCTGGCGCGCCTGCGACGGGTCGGCGACGACGGATTGAATCCCGAGGCCTACGACTCCGGGCTGCTCCAGCGAATGCATCGCAGCGTGAGCGACGCGCCGCAGCCTGGCGTCAACGATCACGTCCGTGCGCTCGCGCGCCTCGACGTCCGGGCGACGCATTCCTACCTGCGGCTCGCCGAGCATCTCGCGCGCGGGCGAGTGCCGGCGGCGGCGCTCGATCGCGATTGGACCATCGCGCAGGAGGTCGTGGACTGGCCTGCGCATCTGGATCGGGCGCTGGATCGCCGTGAGGTTGCCCTCGCGCTCGACGCCCTCGAACCGCCCCACGACGGTTACCGCCGGTTGAAGACCGCGCTCGCGGGCTATCGAGCGATCGCCGCGCGCGGCGGATGGCCCTCGATCCCCGCCGGCCCGCCGCTGCAGCTCGGCGACCGAGGGGCCCGTGTCGGCCTGCTGATCCAGCGTCTCGCGATCGGCGGCGACTTTTTCTGGGCCGTGACGGACACCGTGTTCGATCGCCGCGTCGAACGCGTGGTCGGTGATTTCCAGTCGCGGCACGGGATTCCACGGAGCGGCATCGCCGGCAACGTGACGCTGACCGCGCTCAATGTGCCGGTTGAGGAGCGCATTGACCGGATCGGGCTCGGACTCGAACGTTGGCGCTGGCTACCCGACACGCTCGGGGCGCGCCACGTGACCGTGAACATTCCTGCGTACCGGCTCGACATGGTCCGCGAGGGTCGCATCGAGCGCTCGCTGCGCGTCGTCGTCGGCAAGCGGACCAGCCCCACACCCATCTTCAGCGATCGGATCACCTACCTCGAGCTGAATCCGACCTGGAGCGTGCCGAGGAGCATCATCGTCGGCGAGATCGTTCCGACTCTGAAGAGGCGCAAGGACTACCTGGCCGCGAACCGGATGCGGGTGGTTCCTCTCTCGCGTGCGCTGCGCGACACCAGCGTCGATGCGCAATCGGTGCCCTGGAACCAGGCGGATTCGGACAGCTTCCCGTATCTCGTCATTCAGGACGCCGGACCGGACAATCCGCTCGGCCGTATCAAATTCATGTGTCCGAACGAGTACGACGTCTATCTGCACGACACGCCGACGCGCGAGCGTTTCGGCGTCGCGGTGCGCGACTTCAGCCACGGCTGCGTGCGCGTCGCGCAGGCGGACGAGTTCGCCGATTCCCTGATCGGGCGCCCACCCGGGGACACGACGCGGTTCGCGGACCTGCTGGCCGACTCGACCTGGCGCAGGATGCGGCTCCCACGATCCATGCCGGTGCACTTCCTCTATTGGACCTCGTGGGTCGACGACAGCGGGCACGTTCAGTTCCGAGATGACGTTTACGGTCTGGATCGCAGGCTCGGCGCAGCGCTGCGGAACGGAGCGATCGCCGAGTTCCAGCTCAACCCCGGCGTCGAACTGTCGCCGTATTGGCTCGCGGCAAAGGCCGCAGCCGTGGCGGCAGCGGTCACCGCTCCTCGCCGCCCGTCCGGCGTCTCGGGATCGCTACCGACGCCGGCTCGAGTCAAAGGCACGAACCGCTGATCTTCAGCGCGGGCCGGGCGGGCTTTGCTAGCATGAGCGCGGCGACCTACCGGAGGGCATCGAGATGGCGAAAACGACGAAGAAGACGGCCGCCAGCCGCTCGCAGGCGAAGCGGACCGGCGAGATAAGCGACGAGGCAGTGCGAAAAGCGACCGGCAAGACCCAGAGCCAGTGGTTCGCAATTCTCGACAAGTCCGGCGCGCGGCAGATGTCGCACACCGAGATCGCACGGCATCTCTACGAGAAACACGAGGTCTCGGGCTGGTGGAGTCAGATGGTGACGGTCGCCTACGAGCGCAAGCGTGGCCTGCGACGCGTGAACCAACGCCCCGGCGGCCTGTTCTACGCGAGCGTGAGCCGGACGCTGGCCGCCCCGCTTTCCGACCTGTTCGAAGCGTGGAAGAACCCGCGACAGCGTTCCACGTGGCTCAAGCGTGCGATCACCGTACGCACGGCGACGCCCAACAAATCCATGCGGATCACGTGGTCGGATGGCAAATCCAGCGTCGAGGTCTACTTCCTCGCCAAGGGGGCCGGCAAGAGCCAGGTCACGGTCCAGCACGAGAAGTTGCCGAGCGAGGCTCACATCGCCCGCACCAAGACGTTCTGGGCCAAGACCCTCGAGAAGCTGAAGAGCAAGCTCGAGGCTTAGCGCCTTCGACCCTCATTTCCTGCGGCGTCAATTCATACTCGACCCGGCCGCGTTTCCATCGTCCGCAAAGATGGCTGCGAAATCGTCGGCGCTACGCCTGTTCCACGCCTCGATAGTCCTACATAGAGAAATACGGCTCGCTCTCCCTCCGCTTGATCCATCGGTCTGTCCCTCTCGTCGAGCTAGTCGCGGGGTTCACGGGGATGTCGTCATCGGCCTGATCATTGGCGTGGCCCCAATGGCAATACGTTACGAACACTGGTACCCGCAACGAGAACATCCACTCGTGAGCCGACGGACAATTCCTTCGCCCACTCCTCGTCGACTTCGAATGCTAGTAATTTCCCATCCGCCAATCGCCAAGTCCCTCGAGCGATCCCGTTCTTGATCGAATCCAATGTGTCACAAGAGCCTGGGCCTGAATACTCGACTGACTCAACGATAGCCAGGCTCGACCTTCCGACACGCATCGCTCTAGTGAGCCGGTACGCGTAGAGACACGGAACAGCCGCAAACATGAGAGCCATGGCACCGGTGACAGTAGCGAGGGTGCGATCGGTCGGGCCCCCGAATCCTGCAAAGACAATCATGGCCGTGGCGAGGCCAAGCATTATTGCAACGATCACTCGTTGACTCTTGACCTCGAGCACAACACGGAAGGTCTGAGAGAACTTCGGCTGTCGCGGAGGATCCGGCTGCCGTAGAAGCACGTCTCGTATGAGACCGGCCACAGGCGACGTCACGTGCGACTTCTGACGGGCCGGCAGCTCACTCCTGGGCAAGCCTGTCCTGGCTCGATCACGGACAGATGGACGCGACGTTCTGGGCGCTGCGTCCCGATAGCAGCGTGCTGATCAGGATCGGAACGTCGTCGATCTGGACCACTTCGTCGTGATTGAAATCAGAACGTCCGACAACCACCTTCGCGAGCACATCGCTGATCACCACCGCGACGTCATTCGCCCTGACGCCGTTTTGCACGGCGCTGGAGTTCTGATCGAAGGCAGCAATCGTCAGGGTGTTGAAGAATACCCCTTGCGCGCGCAGCACCGCGCAGTCGGGCCCCGCACCAGGCGAGTTGCCCGCATTCACGGCGGCTCCCAGGATGCGGAGCCACACGACGCCTTGACCATTCGCAAAAGCTCGGACCGTCGGGCCAGCGCCATCACAGGTCACCGAAAGCCCGGGGAACGTCTGGATGTCGGAGACCAGGATGTCCGGAGTGCAGTTGCTGAAGTTGATGGTCACTTCTGCACCGGGCGAGGGAAACCCGTCCGTGTTGCGAACAATGACCATGAACTCGCCCGCCGAGTCTTCCGCCGGGGTATTGGAGTCGTTTCGACCGACGAGAGTGATGCTCTTCTGCGGGTACGTCGAGTGGATAGGACTCGGTATCGGGATGCCAGCCAGCGCCGTGCTTGCAGATGTCGCTACGCCGACTGTGAGGACTGCAACCCAGCAGATCCAACTCATCATGGCGGACCTCCGAATCCGAGGACGACCACAAGTCTAGGAGCTGGAATCGGAGAGCGTCAATCCAATCTCGTGGCCGCCACAGATCTCGCGGGGATTATCGTGCGCCGCGAACCTGACGCACGAACACCGTGCCGAGCACGAACCACAGCGCGGTCACAATGAAGACGACCGTGTAGCCGGTGAGCAGTGAGATGTCTTTCAGACTCGCGAGGACGATTCCGGTGATCAGGGGCGCGAGGACTTGCGGCAGCACCAACGCGACGTGCCAGATACCCATGTCCTTCGCGGCGTTCTCTCCTGCCGGCAGCACGTCGACGGCGAGCGCCCAGTCCACCGCCTGGTAGGCGCCATAGCCGACCCCGAACAGGGCGCCGACGGCGAACACGAACCACAGCGACGGCGCAAGCGCGACCGCGATGAACACGAGCGATGCCAGCGCCATCAGCCCGCCGCTCAGGTAGACGAGCGGCTTCCGGCCGTACCGATCGGAGAGCGAGCCGCTGACAAGGCTGGTCGGGATGCCGGTCGCGATGATGATCCCGATCAGGAACGACGCCTGCTCCTCGGGGCGCTCGACTGCGACGATGTCCTTCAGGAAGTACTGGAAGAATGTGAACACGGAGTAGATGCCCATGGTCACCAGCGCCCGCGTGATGAGCACCCAGTAGAAGTCTCGGTGCTGCCTCCAAGTGGGCAGGAAGTCGTGAATCAACCGGCGCCAATCGACTCGCGGAGCACCGGTCGCGGGCCGCTCGCGCACACCGAGCAGCGTCAGCGCCATCATTGCGACCAGCGCGACGGCAATCAACGCGTAGGCCGAGCCGTAATGTCCCGCGCGCACGAGCTGTCCCGCTGCGATGGCGCCGACCAGCGTGCCGATCGCGGTCATGAGCGCGAGCCAGCCACTCGCCGAGCCGCGTTGCTCGCGCGGAACGAGATCGGGGATCAGCCCCGCGTACGGTCCACCCGCCCAGTTGCTGCCGAGCTGCACGCCGAGATAGACGAGCACGAACATCCACACGTTGCTCCCGGCACCGAAGCGCGCGAGCCATGCCAGGAACAGGACGTTGACGAGCGTCCCGACGAGCAGGTACGGACCGCGCCGCCCGAAACGGCTACGCGACCGATCGGACAGCCCACCGACGATCGGCGTGACGATCAGCGAAAGCGCCGCGCCGATTCCGAGCACCAGCCCGCTATAGAACTCCTTGCGGGCGTCCCCGACGATCGCCGCGATCTGACTCGGCAGGACGATCGCGAGCAGCGCGCCCCATTGGAGGTTGTACGCGAGCCAGTAGCACGAGAGGAAGAGCTGCCGGGCGACGCTCAGGCGAGTGGGAGGCTGGGACTCCGTCGCCGGTGGCATCGCGGCCGAGGGTTGCTCTGGGCGGTCAGTACGAGAAGCCGAGCAGTCCCGGGTCCGGCATCAGATCGGGACTCCAGGCATCGGGCATGATCTCGACTTCGGTTTCCTGGTCGAGCACCGAGCGCGAAGCCTGCTTCACGTCCTCCATCATCTGTGGCGCGTAGGGACAAAACGGCGTCGTGAGCATCATGCGGACGAGAGTTTTTCCGGGCTGGATGTGGACCTCTCGGATCAATCCCAGGTCGATGACCGAGAGTCCGATTTCGGGATCCATGACCGTCTCGAGCGCCGAGCGTACTGCCATTTCCTGCTGGCTCGGCGCGCTTCCGCCGCTCGCGGCCGACTCCGTCGGGTTTGCGGCGGGTGCCCCTCCAGCGCCCGTGGACTGCATTGGTGCTCCGGCGGCTTGTGATGCAGCGCTGGCCGGCGCTTCCGAGCTCGGCGTCACCGCTGCGTCTGGCGTCTTGTTCTTGTCGTCGCTCATGCCCACCCCACTTTGATTTCGTCGCCTTCGACCCGAACTTCGTACGTCGGCACCGGGACGATCGCCGGCAAGCTCAGCACCGCGCCGGTCTTGATGTCGAATCGCGCGCCATGTCGCGGGCACTCGACCACGTCTCCGTCGATCGTTCCGCTCGCCAGCTCGCCGCCATCGTGCGTGCAAATGTCGTCGAGCGCGTAATAGCCCCCGTCGATATGAAACACGGCGACCGGTTGATCGCCGAACCTCACCACCTTGACGCCGCCTTCGGGAATCTCCCCGACCTTGGCGACGGTCACGAAGTCACCGGTTCCGGTCTCGCTCATCGTGCTCCCGTCATTCCTCGTCATCGTCGCCCGGCCAACGCTCGATGCCGTAGACGCCGGCCTTCAGCGTCTTCAGCGCCAGCAGACCGCACTTGAGCCGCACCGGACCGAGCTCGATGCCGAGCATGTCCAGCATGTCATCGCGGCCGATCTTCTTCACCTCGTCGAGCAGCTTGCCTTCGATCGCCTCGCACAGCATCGAAGCCGCCGCCTGGCTGATCGAACATCCCTGACCCGAGAACCGCACCTCGTCGACCCGACCGTCTCGGACGTTGAGGTCCATGCGGATCCGATCCCCGCACAGCGGATTCGAATCCTCGTAAGTGATGTCGGGGCTCTCGAGCGTGCCGCGGTTACGGGGATGCTTGTAGTGCTCGAGGATGTTCTCCCGATAGAGATCGTCCAACCCGCTCATCGCGCAAACACGGTCCGTGCGCGGTGCAGCCCCCGAACCAGCGCGTCGATCTCTTCCGCCAGTGTGTAGCAGTGGAACGAGGCGCGCGCGGACGCTGGAATCCCGAGCTTCTCGTGCAGGGGCATCGCGCAATGGTGACCGGCCCGGATCGCGATCCCATCATCATCGAGGACCGTCGCCACGTCGTGAGGATGGATGTCGCCGAGCGTGAACGCCACCACACCGCCCCGCCGCTCAGCGGTCGGTCCAAGGATACGCAGGTCCGGCACTTCGCTCAGCCGCTGCATCGCCTCGGCCGCAAGCTCGCGGTCGTGTGCGAACACGGCGTCCATGCCGAGATCTTCCAGAAAGTTCACGGCGGCGCCGAGGCCCACCGCTTCGGCGATCGCCATGGTGCCGGCTTCGAACTTCCACGGTAGTTCGTTCCACTTGGAGCCCGTGAGCTTCACCTCGCGGATCATCTCGCCGCCACCGAGGAACGGCGGCATCGACTCCAGCAACTCACGCCGCCCGTACAGCGCGCCGATGCCGGTCGGGCCGAGCATCTTGTGGCTCGTGAACGCGACGAAGTCGGCGCCCAACGACTGCACGTTTACTTGGCAATGGGGAACGCTTTGCGAAGCATCCAACATCATGAGCGCGCCAGCGGCGTGGGCCTGTCGCGCGATCTCGGCCACCGGGTTGATCGTGCCGAGCACGTTGGAGATGTGGACGACGGACACCAGCTTCGCGCGGCCGTCCGCGAGCAGCTTCGACAATACTTCGAGGTCCAGCTCGCCTTCGCCGGTCACCGGAATGAAGCGGAGCTCCACATCTCGCTCCTTGGCCAGGATCTGCCAAGGGACGAGGTTCGAATGGTGCTCCATTTCGCTCAGGATGATCGCGTCCCCGGCCTGGAGCCGCGACCGGCCCCACGAGTACGCCACCAGGTTGATCGCCTCGGTGCTGTTGCGCGTGAACACGATCTCGCGCGGCGATCCGGCGCCGACGAAGCGGGCCACGCGGCGGCGCGCATCCTCGTAGGCTGCGGTCGCCTCTTCGGCGATTCGGTAGATGCCGCGATGGATGTTGGCGTTGTAGCGCCGGTAGTAGTCGTTCATCGCCTCGAGCACGGTGTCGGGCTTCTGGCTTGTGGCCGCGCTGTCGAGATAGATGAGCGGCTTGTCGCGGGGCTCGCGGAAGATCGGAAACTGCGCCTTGATGGCGCGCGGATCGAAACGCCGGCGGGGAGCCGGCGGTGCCGGAGCCGGCGGTGGTGGAGTTCCGGCCAGCGCGGAGCCGGCCGCGTCGGAGCGCTGGATCACGTGGTTACCCGATCTTTCTCTCGATCACCTGCCGGAGCTGATCACGCACGCCTTCGAGCGGAATCCGGTCGAGGACCGGAACGAAGAACCCTTCGACGATCAAACGCTGCGACTGAAGCCGGGTCAGCCCGCGCGCCATCAAATAGAACATCTGCTCCTCGTCGACCTGGCCGATCGTCGCTCCGTGCGTGCAGCGCACGTCATTGGCGAGGATCTCGAGCCCCGGGATACTGTCGGCGCGCGCCTTGCTCGACAGGAGCAGGTTGCGGTTGGCCTGGTACGCATCCGTCCGCTGAGCACCCTCGCTCACCTGGATCAAACCCTGATAGATGCTGCGTGCGCGGTCCTTGAGCGCCCCCTTGATGAGCAGGTCGCTGGTCGTGTGATCCACGAGGTGGCGCTGGAGCGTATGCAGGTGGAAGTGCTGTGACTGGTCTCCGAACATAAACCCATGGACGAAGGCCTGTGCGCCCGGGCCGGCCAGATCGAAGTACGAATTGGTCTTGGTCATGCGGGCGCCGAGCACGGTCTGAATCCACTGCAGCTCCGCCCCACGCCCGACCTGCGCGCGCTGATTCGAATAGTGGTAGACGTTGCGGCCCCAGTCCTGGAGCGTGCCGAATACCAGCCGACTCTCGTCACCCAGGAATACTTCCGTGCCTCCGAGATGGAACGACGTCCGCTCGCCGGTCTCCGACAGCAGCTCCTCGATCACGGTCGCACGCGCGCCGCGGCCAAGGATCACCACCGTTCGCGGTGACGCCAGTTTGCCGGCGCCGTCCAACCACTGGAACAGGCGGATCGGCAACTTTGCCTCGACCCCATCCGGAAGGTAGACGAACGCGCCGCCGCGATGCGTGGCGGTAGCGAACGCCGTGTACCAATCGAAGTCCGGATGGAGCAGCGCTCCGAACTTCTCCCGCAGCTTGCCTTCGTGCTCGCGCAACGCGCGGTCCAGCGAACACACGATCACGCCCTGGCGCTCGAGCTCCGGATGCGTCTGCTCGAGCACCACCTCGCTGTCGCGCTGGACCACCAAGGCAACCGGACCCGTCTCGGCGCCCAGCCGCTCCAGCACCGGAGCCGGCAAATCGTCCAGATTGCGTGCGCGCCCCGGAGCGGCGAACGGGTCGAGCGCCGGCAGCTCGGCTTCCAAGGTGCGGAAGTCGGTCCGGCGCCAGAGCTCGTCCTCGCGCGATGGGAACGACAGATTCTTCATGAGCGCGGCCGCGGTGCGCCGGCGCTCGAGCGCCCAAGCGGGCTCACGCCCCTCGGTTGCGCGAGCTTCCGCCCGGGCCGCCCAGGCGACGTCGAATCCGACTTCGGTATGGAGCGTGGTCATCCGACCGAACCCTCCATCTGAAGCTGGATCAGCCGGTTCATCTCGACCGCGTACTCCATCGGCAGTTCCTTCACGATCGGCTCGATGAACCCGGACACGATCATCGCCGCCGCCTCTTCCTTGCCGATTCCGCGGCTCTGCAGGTAGAAGAGCTGCTCGTCACCGATCTTCGAGACCGTCGCCTCGTGGCCGATGGTGACGCGATCCTCTTCGATCTCCATGTACGGATACGTGTCCGACCGCGACTCCTCGTCGAGTATCAGGGCATCGCAGTTCACGTTGCTCCGGCAGTCCACCGCACCCTTCGCTACCTTGACCAGACCGCGGTACCCCGCGCGCCCGCCATCCTTGCTGATCGACTTCGACACGATCTTGCTGGACGTGTTGGGCGCCGCGTGCACGACCTTGCCGCCAGCGTCCTGATGCTGGCCCTTACCCGCGAATGCGATCGAAAGAATCTCGGCCTTTGCGCCCGGCTCCACCAGGTAGACGCTCGGGTATTTCATCGTGAGCTTCGAACCCAAATTCCCGTCGACCCACTCCATGGTCGCGTCGCGGTAGGCGACGGCGCGCTTCGTCACCAGGTTGTAGACGTTGTTCGACCAATTCTGAATGGTCGTGTAACGGCAGCGCGCGTTGGGCTTGACGATGATCTCGACGACGGCCGAATGCAGAGAGTCGCTGGCATAGATGGGGGCCGTGCACCCTTCGACGTAATGCACCCACGCACCTTCGTCGACGATGATCAACGTGCGCTCGAACTGCCCCATGTCCTTGGTGTTGATCCGGAAGTAGGCCTGGAGCGGCACCTCGACCTGGACGCCCTTCGGCACGTAGATGAACGATCCGCCCGACCACACTGCCGAGTTCAGCGCAGCGAACTTGTTGTCGGTGGAAGGCACGACGGTGCCGAAGTACTTCTTGAACAACTCCTCGTGCTCCTTGAGCGCCTGATCGCACGACAGGAAGATCACGCCCTGCTTCTCGAGACTCTCTTTGATCTTGTGGTAGACGACCTCGGAGTCGTATTGAGCGCCGACGCCAGACAGGAATTTCTGCTCGGCCTCCGGGATCCCGAGCTTGTCGAACGTGCGCTTCATGTCGGCCGGCACGTCATCCCAGGACTTGGCTTCTTCGGAGGTCGGCTTGACGTAGTAGAAAATGTTCTGGAAGTCGATGTCCGACAGTTTTCCACCCCAGGTCGGCATCGGCTTCTTCTCGAAGATCTCGAGCGCCTTGAGGCGGTAGTCCCGCATCCACTTCGGCTCGCCCTTCATGTCCGAGATCTGGGCGACGATCTCGGGATCGAGTCCTCGGCGGGACTTGAACACGTGCTGCTCGGCGTCGTGGAATCCGTACTTCTCCGCGTAGCCGTCACGGATGTCCATGGTCTTGGTGGTCATCGCGCCTCTACCTCCTCTTTCACGCGTACCCAATCGTAGCCGCGGGACTCGAGCTCGAGCGCGAGCTCCGGCCCGCCCGAATGAACGAGCCGGCCGTCCACCATCACGTGCACGAAATGTGGCTTGATGTAGTTCAAGATGCGCTGGTAGTGCGTGATCACGAGCACGCCCAGCTCGGGTCCGGCCAGGGCATTGACGCCATCGGCGACGATTCGCAGAGCATCGATGTCGAGCCCGGAGTCGGTCTCGTCCATCACCGCGATCTCGGGCTTCAGGACCGCCATCTGCAGAATCTCGGCGCGCTTCTTCTCGCCGCCCGAGAATCCATCGTTGAGATAGCGACCCGCGAACGACTCGTCCATCTGGAGCAGCGCCATCTTCTCACGCAGCATGGCGCGGAACTCTTTCGGCGCGATTCCCTTCTTCTTGGGCACCGCTCCCAAGCCCTCGGTGTCTGCCGGCGCCAAACGCGTGTTGAGCGCAGTGCGCAGGAAGTTCGCCACGGACACGCCTGGAATCCCGACCGGGTACTGGAAAGCGAGGAACAGTCCCTTGCGGGAGCGTTCGTCGGCTTCCATCTCGAGCACGCTCTGACCCTTGAACAGAATGTCGCCGCTCGTCACCTGGTAGCGCGGATGGCCCATGATGGTGTTGGCCAACGTGCTCTTCCCCGAGCCGTTCGGGCCCATCAAGGCATGGATCTCGCCCTTGCGGACCGCGAGACTCAGACCTTTGAGGATCTCCTTCCCCTCCACGGAGACGTGCAGGTCCTGGATCAAGAGTTCAGGTGTAGGGCTCATGTCTGGATGGTCTCTTTCCCGCCCGACGGCGGAGGATCAAGAGGAGTGCCGCCGGCGCATCCGTCCGGGCGCGCCGCGCCCCCTCGATAAGGTCTTGTTAGGCCGAGAAACTCTCTCCGCACGCGCAGCTATGGCGGACGTTCGGGTTGTTGAACTTGAACCCGCTGCCCATCAACCCCTCGACGTAGTCGATCTCGGTGCCACCGAGCAGCACGGCGCTCTTGAGATCCACGAACAGCTTGACGCCATGGCTCTCGATGATCTCGTCGCCGGGTCCTTCCGCATCGCAGAATTCCATGAAGTAGGAGTTTCCCGAACATCCTCCGCCCCGCACGCCGAGGCGCAGGCCCAGCTCCGGAGTTCCCCTTTGCGACATCAGCTCCCGGACCTTCTCGGCCGCCACGGATGTCAGCGCAATCATGCTCGTTACGACTCCTTTCAGATCTGCCGCGGCCTCGTGGCCGCGGTCGTCAGCGCTGATCGCGCCGTTCCAACTCGTCGACGCGGACCAGTCCTTCACGCCGAACCCGCGCGCGCGCCGGCTCGGGTGTCGACATGAGGCCGGCCACCAGCGCCGGCTCTCCCTTCATGCCGTGGTCCTGCTGGCAATGCACACATCCGTCCACGGATTCGCGCGTTGCGCACAATCGGCAGGTTTCGAGATACGCGAGCCCTTGCACCAGCTCGCGCTCGAGCTGCTGGTAGCGCGTGATCGCCGCCCGAGCTTCTTCGAGCTTGCGCTCGAACAGGGGGCGCAACTCGTCCATCGCGTCCGGGCCCAGTTCGGCGTTCCACCAGGACTTCGAGATCTCGCGCATCTCCTGAAGCGAGAATCCGAGCCCGTGGAGAAGATCGATCCAACGTACCCGCTCAGTCGCCCGGGCGTCATAGAGGCGGAATCCGCCGCTCGACCTCCGGGTCGGGCTCAGCAGTCCGAGCTCTTCGTAGAGGTGAATCGCCCGCACGGTCTTGCCCGTCTGCCGAGCCAAGTCACCGACCCGAAGAAGCTGAGGCTTGGTCGTCTCCTGGATGCTCATTTCAAACCCTTACGTAAAGGTTAGGTTGTAGCCGGAAGCTACAGCTTCGGTTCGAGTTGGTCAATGAGGATCGAAGCTGGTTCGAGTCAACCGACATCACGGCAGTGTCTTGGGAGAAAGCAATCGCGCGCCGCCGTTGACTGTTTCTTGACATTTGTACCCGAGGTCTGAAGTGGCCCTAACGGGACCTATGATTCTGGACGTCTGGGCTCCCCGCCCTCGCCGAGCAGCTCGAACTCACGCTCTTCGGGCGCCGTCAGCTCGAGGGACGGAGGGTCGTCTGCGATCAGGTACTCGAACCCATCCCGGAACTCCTGCAGCGTCATTCCCGCCGTGGCCGCGAACTTGGCAAGCTCGTGGGCGTCCTCGAAGTCGTCGCGGCGCAGCCGGATCATGTATCGGCGGGCGATCGCGAAGCGCGCGGAGTGGATGTCCACCATCCGCACCTTGGCGCGTCCGGTCTCGGGGTCGAGCAACTTCTGGAACGGGATCGCGACGAAGTGTCCGGCCTGCATCGAGATCATCGCGGCGTTGCCGCCGCTGAGCAGGAACTTGGCCGCGCAGTAGCCGAGATCGCGCGTGTATTCCATGTCGTAGGGAATCGGGTCCGCGCACCGCAGCTCGTAGCCGATATTCTTGGCGATGATCGTGGTCTTTAGACCGAGGTCCCCGAGCTTCGCCTGCACCGCGGCCTTCAGGATCTCGCCGATGTTGACCTCGGCGATGCGCAGGTTCCCGTGAGCGTCGCGCTCGGTCTCCTCGACGTGCGCGAGGTCTGCCGGGTCGATCGCGAGCACCACCCCCTCGGCGATCACGGCCACGCCGTCGCGCCGTTCGTAGTTGAGGCGCTTGACGTGCGCTCCGACCAGCGTGTCGACGATGGTCTGGAGCGGGATCGGCCGCCGGCGGAACTCTTCGGGGATCAACGTCAGCGTGGCCCCCGCGGCTTTGCCGATCCCGAGCGCGAGATGCCCGGCCTTCCGGCCCATCGAGATCACGTAGTACCAGCGCGACGTGGTCCTCGCGTCCACCATCAGGTTCTTGAGGATCTCGACGCCGATGTGGCGTGCCGTCTGGTAGCCGAACGTGTCGACGTGAGCCGGTAGGTCGAGGTCGTTGTCGATCGACTTCGGCACGTGCGCGACCCGGATGCGCCCCGCGCCCTTCTCCTCGAGCCGCATCGCCGAATAAGCGGTGTCGTCGCCGCCGATCGTGATGAGGTCCGTCACGCCCAGCCGCAACAGGGAGATCACCGTGTTCTCGAGATGCTCGTCGGTGACCGTCGGGTTGGCGCGCGAAATGCCGATGTGGCATCCGCCGCGGAAATGGATGCGACTCACACCCTCGATCGTGAGCGGGCGCACGTGATCGACGTTCCCATGCATGATCCACTCGAAGCCGTCCTCGATCCCGACCACCTCCACCCCATCGAGCACGGCCCGGATCGTCGCCGCACCGATCACGCTGTTGATGCCGGGCGCGGGGCCGCCGCCGACCAGGATCGCGAGCCGCTTGCGGTGCGTCATGCCGCTCTCGCGAGCGCCGGGCGGGCGTCGGGCCCGGGCTTCGCCATCGTCAGCCCGAGATAGGCGACGGCCGCCACGGCGAATCCCAGGAACCAGGCGTACGAATAGAGTCCCTTCCAAAACGACGGGACGTCGCCGAACGACGTGGGAAACGCCTGGGCCAGAAAGCCCGGCACGCACGGCGCGACACCGAGCACGAACGCGACCAGCGCCGCCGGGTTGAACCCGCCCGCATATTCGTACCGGCCACCGCGGCGATAGAGATCGACCACCGACAACTCCCGCCGTCGCAGGATGAAGTAGTCGGCGATCAGGATTCCGCCGATCGGACCGAGCAGCGCGGAATAGCCGACCAGCCAGGTGTAGATGTAGCCCTGTGAGGTCGCGAGCACCTTCCAGGGCATCATCAGGATGCCGATCACCGCCGTGATCAGACCGCCGGTGCGAAACGAGATCCAGCGCGGCGCGGCATTGCTGAAGTCGTTCGCCGGCGAGACGACGTTCGCGGCCAGATTGGTCGTGAGCGTGGCGATCGAGAGCGCGAACATCGACAGCATGATGGTCACGGGCCCGCCAATGCGCCCGAGGAGATCGACGGGATTCCAGATCACCTGGCCGGTGCCGAAGATGACTGCGGTGGCCGAGGTGACGGCGACGCCGATGAACGCGTAGAGCGTCATGGTCGGCGGCAACCCGAGCGCCTGCCCGACCAGCTGGTCCCGTTGCGAGCGCGCGTAGCGGGTGAAATCCGGAATGTTCAGCGACAGCGTCGCCCAGTAGCCGACCATGGCGGTCAACGAGGGGAAGAACACCGGCCAGAACTCGGCGGCGCTCGCGAACCGCGACGGCTGCGAGAGGATCGGCCCGAACCCTCCGGCCCTCTGGTAGGCCCAGACGAGCAGCGCCAATCCGACGATGATCAGGAACGGGGCGGAGAGCGACTCCAGCCACTTGATGGACTCCGTGCCCTCGAGGATGAAGAACACGTTGATCGCCCAGAACAGGAGGAATGCGGCGAACTCACCGGTGGTGATGCCGAGGAAATCGGGGACGACGTTCGGGAGCATCGCGACACCCGGCCACACCTGCTTCGTGAGCTGAAAGATCGCGGCGCCGCCGAGCCAGGTTTGGATTCCGAACCAGCCGCACGCGACCAGCGCCCGCAACAGCGCTGGCACGTTCGCGCCGAGCACGCCGAACGATGCGCGCGCGAACACCGGGAACGGGATTCCGTACTTGGTCCCCGCATGAGCGTTCAGCATCATCGGCACCAGCACGATCGTGTTGCCGAGGAAGATGGTGGCGAGTGCCTGGCGCCAGGACATGCCGGAGTCGATCAACCCGGAGGCCAGGGTGTAGGTCGTGATGCACACCGACATGCCGATCCACAGCGCGCAGAAATGCCACCAGTTCCACGTCCGGCGCTGCGCGGGAACCGGCGCGATGTCGGGGTTGATGAGCGAGGGGTGGGCAGTGTCGAGCGTATCCATCAAGGCCCCGCGCCGCCACTCGGCCCCGCCGGCAAGGGCAGTGGCACTGCCGGACCTTCGCTCCGCCGCGCCTCGATCTCGGCGCTGTACCAGAGGGTTCCCGGCGAGATCCGGAGTTGGTGTGGCGTCACCGATAGTTCGACGGGAGCGTTGAGGATCCGAACCGACTGGGTGACGCTCGTGGGCAGAACAAACGTCCGAAAGACCGCCCGGGGCAGCCTGAACCGAAGTCCCTGGATGCCGAGATCACGTAGCTTGGCGATCACGCTGTCGGGATTCACGAGCAGGCCGCATCGGAGTAGTTTGTCCTGCTCCCCCAGGGCCGCTCGGACTCGATCCCAGGACGCCTGATCGAGAGCCATCGAAAGAGGAAATTTCTCACTCGGGAACTCGGGATCAGCGACGATGCCCCGCTCCCCCGCCGACAGGATCAGGTCACCGCGAACGATATGGGTCTGCGGCAGGATGCTTCCCTGGAGCACTTGTCGGGTCGCGAAGTCACGACAGACGACGTTGAAAATCGAGTTCGAGTCCCATTTGAAATCGAGCGTCACGACGCCCCGCCCTTCACGAATCCGGATCGGAAGGGCGAGGTGGAAGCGGTTGGTGTCCGAAACATCGACGGAGGGTGTCAGGGCGGAGAGCACACCGACCATCTCGTTGACGGCCACCTCCACCTTCCATTCGCCGACCGTCACTTTGCCCAGGGGTGTGTCAACTTCGAACTCACCTTCTCCATGTCCGTCAACATCGCTGTCGAGTTTGATCTCGATCCGATCCAGGTACCGCGTGGCGGTTTCCTGTATCAGCGTGACGATGAGTTTCTCGCTCATCGCGATGGCGATCGCGGACGAATCGCCGCGCGCCAGCGCGAGAACGGAATCACGGGCAAGCAGGCCGCTCAGGCTGTCTCGAAGTACGGCTTGCCGACTCTGCAAGCCGACCACTTCGTGGACCTGGTCCTGTTGCCGGTTCACGCGGGCCAGGACGATGAACACGCCGAGCGTCAGGACCCCGACGATCGTTCCCAGCGAACCGAACAGGAGCTTCCGGCTCATCGCGCCGTCTCCGTTGCCGTCGCGACCGCGCGCGGACGGCCGGACGCTTTCAGCTCGTCGTAGAGGCGAATCGAGATCCAGAGCTTCTGGCGGAGCGCGGTCACCGCGGTCACCGAGGCCTGAAGTGGTACGCGAGCCTCGGGGATTCGGATGCCGCCCTCCGACTGAAACTCGGGAAGAACGATGTCGCGCACCAGGCGGACCGGTATATCGAACGCGTAGTCCATGCCTCGAAATGCTCCGAGCTGGATCTCAGCCACATCCCGCAGCAGTTCCTTCACGGCTTCGTGATCGTCGTCCACGAGCTTCACCCGACGCATGTCGAAGGCGATCACATCGACCCGGCCACGCAGGACGCTCTCCTCGCGTTTCAGGTCGAACTCCCGCAGCGAACCGTAGACGTTGGCCTCGACGAACGCGCTCTCTTCCGGTTGACCCTTCAGACTGGCTCGGCCGCGCAGATGAACGAGCGCCAGTCCGTCTTCGCACGACACCGTCGCTTCCAGGATCCGGATGCGGATGCGACCGCTCACGACGGTCTCGTAGGGAAGGACGGCGACCAGAAGATCCTGAAGCAGCGACTGATCGATGACGACGAGCGCCTGATCGAAGGGAATGAGCGGCCCGCTTCGTCCGAGCACGACGAGTCTTTCGAGTTCTTCGACCTGCCGCTTCAGAACCGCGCGTTCCGCCCGCGAGACGTCTCGAGTCGCTGGGCGGCACCCGAATGGGAACTCGACACCCAAGACGAGCGCGGCGAGACTCGAGAGCATGAGGAGCGATTTCATCCCCGGCCTCCCGCGATCCGCCGCGCCTCGGGCAAGCTCCCGAGACGCAGCATCGCGATGATTCCGAGCAGCGGCCCCGGCACCAGCACGGCGAACGTCCAGCGCCAACCGAGCGCGTCGCGTACCACCGGAATTAGCCAGATCGTGAGCACCGTCAGCGTGAAGCCGATGCCGAGCTGAAGCGTGAGCGCCGTGCCGACGTACGCCGGATCCGAGAGCTCGGTCACCATGGTCGAGAACTGCGCGGAATCGGCGACGACGCTGATCCCCCACAGGATCGCGACCGCCAGCATCAGCCACAGCGGGACGCTGTCCAGGAGCCCGATCCCGAACGCGCAGGCTCCGGAGATGCCCATCGCCAGCGCCGTCGTCCGCGTTCTTCCCCACCGGTCGCCGAGCACTCCGCCGAGCCAGCAGCCGATGAAGCCCGCCGCGATCACGACGAACGTCGCCAACGAGGCGAGCGCGGGCGCCGCGTCACCCCTGCGCCGCATCACATCCATGGAGAACACGAGGAACCACGCCCACATCGCGTAAAGCTCCCACATGTGACCGAAATAGCCGAGACACGCGAGTCGGACGCCGCGGTTGCGCAGCACGCCGCCGGCCTGATGCGGGTCGAACTTCGCGCGCGGAAACGGAAACGGACCGTCGCGAACGGCGAGCCCGGTCACCGCGCCACCGAACACGGTCGCGGCCGAGGTCACGAAGATGACGTCGCGCCAGTCGAGGCCGCCCAGAGCGTTGACGAGATGCGGCGAGGCCGACCCGATCGTGATCGCGCCGACCAGGATGCCGAGCGCCTGCCCGCGACCTCGCACGAACCACGTCGCCAGGATCTTGAGCGAGGTCGGATACACGCCGGCCAGGAAGAACCCGGTCGCGAACCGCAGCGGCAGGCCGATTCCCGGTCCGTCCGCCCACGCAAACGCGGTGTTGACCGCGGCGGCGCCCAGCGCCGCGACGACGAACACGCGGCGAGGCGCGAGGACGTCGAGCAGGTTGGTCAACGCCGCGACCAGCGAACCGGCCACGAAGCCGAGTTGGACCGCGATCGTGAGCCATGCCGTCTCGCCCGGTGAAAGGCTCCACGCGGTGCGAAGCGGGCCGATCACCGCGGTGCCCGAGAACCAAGTGCTCATCGCGAGCACCACGGAGACGCCGAGCGCGGACAGCGCCCGCCATCGCCCGGGGACGTGCTCCGGAGTGTCGCGAAGGGGATGAGCCTGGGCCGTCACGCCTTCCCCGGTGACCGTGGTCATGACCCCGGCCGGGATCGATTCGCGAGGCTCGGCAAGGACACTCTCGGTCAGGACGCCGGCGTCGGACCCGATCGAGACGCGCGCAAGTCGTCCAATCCGCCGGGGATCTTCGCCGACCCCTTGGCGATCCGATCGTTCCACGACTCAAACGGCGCCCCGTTCGTGACGTCCATCATCGTGATGCAGCTCGGCACCGGGCATACGGAGGCGCACAGGTTGCAGCCAATGCACTCGGTCTCGTCCACCCAGACGATGTGGAGCCCGGTTGCCGCCGCGCGCGCCTGTGCTGCCGGACGGGTCGCCGCGACGTGTCCGGGCGCGAGTGCCTTATCCACGCCATGAATGCAGTGCACGGCGGTGTCGCGGCAGGCGACGTAGCACAAGTTGCAGCCGATGCACTTGTCGGGGTCGACCGAGGCGACGACCCGGTAGTTGAGATCCAGATCGCCCCATTCCACGAACGCCGGCAGCGCCTTGCCCTGCAGCTCCCTCACCGACGTCATGCCTTTGGAGTCGAGGTAGCGATCGAGCCCATCGATCATGTCCTCGACGATCCGGAATCCGTGGTGCATGGCGGCCGTGCACACCTGCACGCTCGCGGCTCCGAGAGCGATGAACTCCGCCGCGTCACGCCACGTCGCGATCCCGCCGATGCCTGAGATCGGAACCGTGATCCGTGGGTCGCGCGCCAGCGCGCCGACCATGTGGAGCGCGATCGGTTTGACCGCCGGCCCGCAGTAGCCGCCGTTCGTGGAGCGGTTGCCGACCACGGGATAGGGCACGAACTTGTCGAGGTCCACGCCGATCAGGCTCTTGATCGTGTTGATCAGGGACAGTCCGTGGGCGCCCGCTTCCACGGCCGCGACCCCCGGCTCCAGGATGTCGCCAATGTTGGGCGTGAGCTTGATCAACACCGGCACGGTCGAATACTCGACCGCCCAGCCCGCCACGACCTTCAGCACCTCGGGCTCCTGCCCGACGGCGGAGCCCATGCCGCGCTCGCACATTCCGTGCGGGCAGCCGAAGTTCAGCTCGAGCCCGTCGCAGCCGGTGTCGAGCGCCGCCTTGATGATGTCGCGCCAGTCCTCCTTCGACTCGACCATCAGCGACACGATCACGGCGCGATCGGGGTAGCGCCGCTTGACCTCGGCGATCTCGCGCAGGTTCACGTCCAGCGGCCGATCGGTGATCAGCTCGATGTTGTTGAACCCGACCATGCGATGGCCGTCGAGATCGAGCGAGCCGAACCGGCTCGAGGTGTCGACGATCGGGTCGCCGAGCGTCTTCCATACCGCGCCTCCCCAGCCGAGGTCGAAGGCGCGCATCACCTGCTCGCCGGTGTTGGTCGGTGGAGCGCTGGCCAGCCAGAAGGGATTTGGGCTCTTGATGCCTGCGAAATCGATCGAGAGGTCTGCCATGGGCTCACGACGGCTGCGGCGCTCGAGCGCCGCTCGGGGGCGGCTCTCGGGCCGCGCGTTTTCGCGACGGCACATCATAGCACCAGCCGCGACCGGCGAGCTGCCCACGCTCATGCACCACCATGACCTGCGACCCCGGCGTGCCCTTATACTGCGCGCCGTTTCGCGGAGGAAGGCATGACGCCCTGGGTCGCTCTGGTGGTTTGGGTCGAGACGTTCGTTGTGCTCGCGGTGGCCTGGCGGTTCGCTCGGCGAGCGCGACCTCCCGAGCGCGTGCCGGGACGGCGGCCGATCGCGATCGCTGGGCTGCTCGTCGCCCAGGCGGCGCTGCTCTACGGGGTCGTGGTGCTGCTCCTGCCCGCGATCTGGCGGGACGGTGACACCGGCATTCGCGGCCTCGCCTGGCTCACGCAAGCGCTGCGGGCAGCGCTGCTGCTTTACGCGTTCACGCTCTGGTACGGGATCGCCCGGTCGGACCTCGCGGCCGGACGCCGGCGCGTGCTGCTCGTGCTGGCGCTCCTCGCCCAGGCGTTCAGCGGCGGCGCGGTGCCGCTGCTCGGGGCGATCGCGTTGGTGTGGCTCGCCACCCGTACGACGTGGACGCGCGAGCTCGGCGGGTGGCGGAGGCTCACGGCGCTGATCCTGAGCCCGTTCCTCTTTCTAGTCGTGATGCTCTTGCCCTACGCCTCCGTCGTCGACGGCCGGCTCGCGATCCGGATCGTGGCGTTCGCGGACCCGTGGCAGGCGGCGTTGTTCCAAGGGACGCTGCCGCCCGCGCTGCAGATGGAGCTGGCGATGGCGCGCCCTCTCGATCGCGTGATCCAGGCACTGTTGGATCTGTTCCGGGCCCAGCTCGCGGTGCTCGCGCTGCGTGCGCTGACGATGCCGATGCGCCTGAGCGGCATGAGCCTCAAGCGCCGGTTCTCCGTGAACTATCTGTTCGTCCGCGTCATCCCGAGCTTCCTCGGGCTGATCACGGTCACGCTCGTCGGTTATTTTGCCTTCGGCTTGCACAAAGCGGCGCAAGTGCGCGCCGAGCTCGATCGCACCCTGGCGCAGACCGGCGCTGCCGGCGCCGCGTTGCTCGATGACCCGCGCGCGTTGAATGGCGGCCCGGAGGCCGCGCGCCGTCTCGAGGCGGCGCGCGCCTGGCTCGGCGCCGACGGCTCGCGTGCGCACTTCGTCGTGCGCCGTTGGGACGCGCAGGCCGCGGCCGATGCCGCGCGGCGCGACAGCGCGGCGGCCGACACGGCGGTCACTGCCGGCACTGCGCCAGGTTCGCGAGCCGCGGCCGATTCCGCCGCCACCGGGACCGATTCCGTCACTGCGGAACCGGCCATGGCGGTGACGCCGAACGTGCCGGCTTCCGTGCTCGCCATGACGCTGCCGAGCACGGCCGATCACCGCGTGGAGGGCATGATCGAGGATGGACGGTCGATCTATCTCGTCTCGCGGCGCACGAGCGAAACGCCCTCGCCCGGCCGCTCGGTTGAGATCTATGTGCCGCTCGATTCCATCCAGCTCGGCGCGATCGCGAAACGGGTCGGCGCCCACGTCGCCGTCACGCTGAACCGCGGCGTTTCGGTAGTCGAAGATGGGATCTCGTTCGTCCCCGACAGCACCGGCAAGCCTCGCGTGAGCGCGCGATCTCCTTCCGCCAGTCCCAAGGGCGGACTGTTCCTCGCCCGCTCGTTCCTGCCGCTCGGCGATTGGCGCTCGGGATGGAACCTGGGTCGGAGCGGAGCCGTGGCGCTCGAGCTCACGACCACTCAGTGGATGCTCATTCGCAGCCTGGCCGATGTTCCGGCCTGGCTGTTCTCGAACGTCTTCATGATCGGCCTGCTGTTCGCGGTCGGCGCGTTGGTCGGAATCACGGAAGGGATCGCCGTACGCTCGGGACGCGGCATCGTCGAGGCGGTCGAGCAGGAGGTTGACGTGCTGCGCGCAGCGGCGGCGCGATACGGAACCGGCGATCTCAGCCATCGCGTCCCGGTGCGCGGAAGCAACGAGTTCAGCGTCCTCGCCGGCTCGTTCAACGACATGGCGTCGAGCCTCGAGCGCCAGCGCGCCGAACTGATCGAGAAGGAACGGCTCGAGGAAGACCTCGAGGTCGCGCGCGAGATCCAGCGCCGCTTCCTCCCTCAGCGGGCGCCTGCGGTCCCGGGCCTCGTGGTGGCGGGCGTGTCAGTGCCGAGCCGGGAGGTCGGCGGAGATCTCTTCCACTACGTCGAGCTGGCGGGGAATCGGCTCGGAATCGCGCTCGGCGACGTCTCCGGCAAGAGCGTGCCGGCCGCGCTCATCATGTCCAACGTGATGTCGGCCCTGCGCACGGAAGCGCTGCACGAGACCGAGATCGAAAAGAGCCTGGAGCGCCTGAACCGCCTGATCGTGGAGCAGATCGAGCCCGGCCGGTTCGTCACGCTGTTCTACGGGATCGTCGATCCGGGCGCGGGTCTCTTGCGTTACACCAGCGCGGGCCACAATCCCGTGCTGCGCATCTCGGGTGACGAGGTGCATTGGCTCGGCGAGGGCGGCGTGCCGCTCGGCGTGCTCCCGGAGGCCCGCTATCCCGTGACGGAAGTTCCCTTCCGCCCAGGCGACGTCGTCGTCGCCTACTCGGACGGCGTCACCGAGGCCGAGGGCCCGGGCGCCGGCGGAGAGATCGAACTGTTCGGGGAGGAACGGCTCGCGGACACGGTCGGGTCGCTGCGCTCAGAGCCGGTCGAGGCGATCGTGCGGGGCGTGCTCGCCGCGGTGGAGCGCTTCGCCGCGGGGCGGCCGCAGGCGGACGACATCACGCTCGTGGTCGTACGACACGTCTAGCCAGCCGAAGGGTTCAGGGCGACTCCCGGCGAAGCTAGTGCGAGCCGTGGCCTCGCATCATGTCCGGCGTCGGCGTCTTCTTGTTCTTGATCGTCTCACCCGAGAGGTTGCTGTGGGCGATCTTGGGAAGATAGGCCGCGAACACGAAGTTGGGGTCGTTCTCGCCCTGATGGCACTTGATGCAGGCCTGCTCGGTGACGCCCTGGCTGCCGTGCGCGAACGCATCGTGCTGGGTGCCCATCCCGTGGCAGTTCTCGCACTGCACGTTCGCCAGCCTGGGCACGTCCGAGCTGGACTGGAATCCGCCCGCCTGCTTGTAGCCCACGACATGACAAGGGATGCAGTCCGGCGTTGCGTCCTTCTTGACGTCGATGAGCGTCTGCCAGGCGATCGAGTGCGATGTGGTCTTCCACTGCTCGGCTTCGTCCACGTGGCAACGCGTGCACAGATCGGCGCCCAGAAACTGGTCTTCGCCCTTCTCTTTCTGGATCTGTTCGCTCCGCGCCTTTTCCGCAGCCCGCATCTTCTCGTTGAAGCCGTCCTCGAAGCTCTTCACGAGTTTCAGAACCTCGGGGTGTTCCGGAATCGAGGGGCCCAACATGTAGGTCTCCGCGTCACCACCGAGCACCTTCCCTTTCGCGTCCAGATTCAGAAGGGTCCTTCCCATGTACTGGCCCTGCTCCCCGCCGTAGACCGCGACCGTGCTCTTGATCATCCGGCCCTTGGGGAGAACCGGCACGTTGTGGCCGATCACGAGGGCGTCGATGCCGTCCACCGCGGCGCTCAAGTCCTCGCTCTCGACCTTGCCGAGCTGAGTGAGCAGCACGACCGCGTTCACTCCCTTCCTGCGCAGCTCGGCGACCACCTTGCGGGCCGCCACCTCGGGCGCGATCACCGAGAGCGAATCCTGAGCCGGGCCGAGCGGTACCTTGGGACTGATCAGCGAGAAGAAGCCCACCTTCACCCCGCCGACGGACGTGATCCGATACGGAGGGAAAATTGGCTTCCGCCCACCCTTGTCGTAGAGGTTCGCGGACACGACCGGCGCCTGGGTTCGGGCGACCTCCTGGCGGAGATAAGCCAAGCCGAAGCGGAGATCGCGTTCGCCGACGCCCAACGCGTCCAGGTTCAGGAGCTTCATGGCATCCATCATGAACGCTGCGACGTCACGATGCGTGTCCTGCTCGGGGAAATAGCCACCGGCGTCGACCACCACGATCCGGCCGTAGTCGGCGCGCATGCTGTCGATGAAGCTCGCACGCCGGGCGAGTCCACCCTTCGGGGTGCTGCAGCCGCACGGACTGGTCTTGCCCTTCACGTCGGTGGTCGAAAGGATGATCAGTTTGTCGGCTTGCTTGACAGAGGGGGCGCTGGCGGCGGTCAGCGTGGCCCAGGTCGCTGCTGCCAACAGGAGACTCCCAGAAATTCGCAATGCATTGGGTCTCATCGGACGGTATGCCCCAGGAAGAGGTGGGATGGCGCCGGGTTCAAGAGCGCATCGAGTTTAGAATAGGCGACCGTCGAAACAAGCAAAACCCTCGTCAAGCCGCGCTGCGGGGAGCCGCTATTCGTGCCCCGTCCGTCACTTCACGGTCGCGAGGACCTCGTCCAGGATTCGATTGAACTCTTCGGGCTTGTCCATTTGCGGCCAATGGCTCGTGCCCGCGATGACCTGGCGCGGAACCTCGGGGGCCAGGTGGTGCAGCCCTCCCGGCGATTCGTCGTGCGCCGTGTCCACGAGCAGCTTGGGGCCCGGATACGCGCGCAACGATGGCAGAGGGTCGAAGGCGAACAGCGCCCCGATCATCGCCAGCGACGCGGCGCGCGGCACGCTCTGCATTTCGCTCCGGACCTGGGCCTCGACGTCCGGGCGGGCGCCGGTCAGCAGCGAGTTCCAGTATTTTCCCGCGACGCTGTCGTAGTCCGCTTGCAGCGAGGCCAGGATCTGCGTGGATTGTTCCAGTGGCGTCTTGCCGGGGGTTCCCACCAGGACGAGTCCAGCGACGCGATCCGGGTGCGCGCCGGCATACGCGACCGCGGCGGAACCCCCCATGCTGTGCCCGACCAGGACGAAGCGATCAAGGCCCAGCCCCTCCACCACGGCGGCGATGTCGGCCGCCAGAGAATCCACCGCATAGGCACCGGTGGGAGGCGCTTCGGACTCCCCATGCCCGCGCAGATCGAGCGCGATCGCTCGACGTGTCGAACGCAAATGCTCGAGCTGCGCCGACCAATGCTTGCCACTTCCGGCGAAGGAGTGCGCGAACACGACGGGCACGCCGCCTTCGCCACCGTCGTCGACCTGCAGGCGACCCGCGGGACCGGCGATTGGACCGGTCATGGGTCGGCTCTCATCCTTGGCGTCGTTTTGGGCACAGCCCGAATGGAACGCGATCGCGAGAATCCAGACCGCGAGGAATGAAGCGCGCTTCGCTGCACGCATGGTTCGCTCCTGGCTGGCGTCGAGGGAATCCATCGTCCGGGCGCGGTGGCGAGCTACGCTTCGGCGCGAACCACCAGCGCACTCATCGTCGAGCGAAACGGTGCCTCACCCCCCTCACGCGCCAGTGCGGAAGCGACCGCCTCCTCGACTTCGGCCGGTTCGATCGTGGCGCGATCCATGATGTCGATGTACACGGGGTTGCCGCGCACGACCCCGGCGGCCAGGTCGCGCGCGCTGGGACTCAGGAGGTCTTTGACGACTTGCTCGATCTTCACGTCACGAAAGCCCGCGTCGGACAGCAGTCCGCGGATCGCGCTCTGGTCGTTGAACCCGAACGGCGTGAGATAGAACTTGGGTGGGTCGACCGGGAAGAGACGGGTGATGGTCTCGTGCGCGATGCGACCGAAAGCGTTCCGACTGAAGTCGTCCCACACGTTGAACAGGAAGGCTCCCTTCGGACGCAGGACCCGCCTCGCTTCGCGCATCCCCTGCAGCTTGTCGGGATAGAACATCACGCCGAACTGGCACACCACCGCTTCGAACATGGCCTCGTCGAACGGCAACGCGGTGCCGTCGGCCACGCGCCAGGTGAGGTGCGGATTATCGCCGACGATACGCCGGGCCACCTCGATCATGTTCTCGTTGAGATCGGTCGCGACCAGCCGTGCGCCCTGCAGGCGCGGAACCAGGAGCCGCGTGAGAACGCCCGTTCCGCAAGCCACTTCCAACACCACGTCCCCGGGCGCCACTCGAAGCCGCGCGCCGAGGTCGTCCGCATAGGGTTCGAAGACCGCGGGCACGAGATGCTGATGGTAGTGCTCTGGAATCGACCCGACGAATTGAGCTGCCCGCGAGGTCATTGGCCTATCCTCCTCCCTGTCGTTTCCGTGACCGGGCGCCGATCCCTTCGCCGCAGCTCTGCGGTCGGCCGACCCATGGTTACGTCTCCGCACCCGCCCCCACGTTGGCATGCAGTCGCTCGGCGATTGCCATGATGAAGCCTTCGGTCGTCACGTGGCCGGCCGGACGCGGCTCCGCGATCGCCGCCAGATCCTTCGTCATGATGCCCTCTTCGATGGTCTCGATCACGGCTCGCTCGAGCCGATGTGCGAATGCGACCAGATCCTGAGTGCCGTCGAGCTCGCCGCGTTTCGCGAGCGCGCCGGTCCAGGCGAAGATCGTGGCCGTGGAGTTGGTCGACGTCGGCTCGCCTTTGAGGTGCTGGTAGTAGTGCCGCTGCACCGTGCCGTGAGCCGCTTCGAACTCGAAGTTTCCATCGGGAGACACGAGCACCGAGGTCATGAGACCGAGACTCCCGAACCCCGATGCCAGCATGTCGCTCATCAAGTCGCCGTCGTAGTTGCGACAGGCCCAGAGGAAGCCACCCGGATGTCGCATGACGCGCGCGACCGCGTCGTCGATCAACAGGTACTGGTACGCGACGCCGGATCGATCGAGGTCGGCCCGGCGCGCCTGGACCTCCTCGGCGAAGATGTCCTTGAACGCAGCGTGATACGTCTTGCTGATGGTGTCCTTGGCGGCGAACCACATTTCCGGCAGGCGCTCGCTCAAGGCGTACTCGATGCAAGCGCGCGCGAACGAGCGGATCGATTTCTCGGTGTTGTGCTCGCCTTTGACGACGCCGGCGCCGCGGAACTCGTGCACGAGCACGGTGTCGCCCGTGCCGCCATCGCTCGGCCAATAGGTCATCGCCACGCGCCCGGGACCGGGAATCTTCATCTCGACGTCGCGATAGACGTCGCCGTAGGCGTGGCGGCCGATCACGATCGGCTTCTTCCACGAACGCACCATCGGCGGCACGGTGCGAATCACGATCGGCTTCCGGAACACGGTGCCATCGAGAATCGCGCGGATGGTTCCGTTCGGGCTCGGCCACGCCTTCTTGAGGTTGTATTCCTTCACCCGTGCCGCATCGGGCGTGATCGTGGCGCATTTGACGCCGACCCGGTGGCGTTGGATGGCCTCGGCCGCCTGGGTGGTAACCACGTCGTCGGTGCGGTCGCGCTCCGGAAGGTGCAGGTCGTAGGGCTCGAGCGCGAGCTCGATGAAGGGCTCGAGGAGTTGCTCCTTCACCATGGCCCAGATCACCCGCGTCATCTCGTCGCCGTCCATCTCGACGATCGGGTTCTTCATCACGACACGGGAATGGCCGGGGGTGATCGCACTGCCCATCGTTTCCTCCTGACGGATGGATGCGGGGCCGGAAACGGTAGCAGAATCGAGGCGATGGGATCGAGTGCGGTTGCGCGGCCACGATCGTTCTCAGTACTGTACCCGGCCGTGCGCATTGGCGTTCCGCGAGAAATTGCGCCGCGTGAAACCCGCGTCGCCCTGGTTCCCGAGACCGTGGCCCGACTGAAGAAGTCGGGTCTCGACGTGTTGGTCGAGCCCGGCGCCGGCGCGGCGGCAACGCACTCCGACGACGCGTACCGCGAGGCGGGCGCGGCCATCGCCCCCGGGTCGCGTGACGTATGGGCCGAAGCCGACGTCGTGCTGTGCGTCCGTGCGCCGCGAATCGACGAGCGGCTGGGCGTCCACCAGGTCGACGCGATGCGAGAGGGCGCAGCGCTGATCGGCTTCCTCCGTCCCTCTCGGCATCCGGGTCTGCTCGCAAAGCTCGAGGCGCGCCGAATCACGGCCTTCAGCATGGATCAGGTTCCACGCATCTCGCGCGCGCAGAAGATGGACGCGCTGTCGTCGATGAGCACGGTCGCGGGTTACAAGGCGGTGTTACTGGGGGCCGTTTCCCTCGGCAAGTTCTTCCCGCTGTTCATGACCGCGGCCGGCACGATCCCGCCCGCCAAGGTGTTCGTGCTCGGCGCCGGCGTCGCCGGCTTGCAAGCGATTGCCACGGCGCGCCGCCTGGGTGCGGTGGTCGAGGCGTTCGACGTGCGCCCGGCGGTGCGAGAGGAAGTGCAAAGCCTCGGCGCAACGTTCGTGAGCGTCGAGCTGACGAGCGAGAGTGCGGTCGGCGCCGGCGGCTACGCCAAAGAGCAGTCGGAAGAATTTCACCAGCGCGAGCGCGATCTACTCGCGCGTCACGTCGCCACCGCCGACGTCGTGATCACGACCGCGATGATTCCCGGCCGGCCGGCGCCACGGCTGATCACCGAGGAGATGGTCCAGCGCATGCGCCCAGGCTCGGTGATCGTGGACCTCGCGGCCGAGGAGGGCGGGAACTGTGCGCTCACCAAGCCCGGCGAGAGGACGGTCGCGCACGGCGTCGCCGTTCTCGGTCCCCTGGATCTCGTGACCGAGATGCCCGTACACGCAAGCGCCATGTACTCGCGCAACATCGCGGCGTTGCTCCTCCACCTCGTACACGACGGTCAGCTTCATCTCGATTTCGACGACGAGGTCACGCGCGGCTCGTGCGTCACCCACGAGGGCCGGCCGCTCGAGGCGACGGCGGGTCAGGCCACGTGAATCCCACGCTGCTCGCCGAGGTCACGATCTTCGCACTCGCCGTGTTTCTCGGCCTCGAAGTCATCTCCAAGGTACCGGTCGTTCTCCATACCCCACTCATGTCGGGAACCAACGCCATTCACGGCATCGTCGTGATCGGCGGCATCCTGGTGCTCGGCAGCGCCACCGGACCGCTCGAAACCGCGTTGGGGTTCGCGGCGGTCGTTTTCGGCGGCATGAACTTCGCCGGCGGGTTCGTCGTCACCGATCGCATGTTGGGGATGTTCAGGAAGAAGCCGAAAGACCGCGCGTGATGGAACCGGCCGCGGGCGGTCTGCCGACGATCATTCATCTCGCCTACCTTGCGGCCGCCATCTGCTTCATCGTCGGGCTCAAGCGCTTGAGCTCTCCGGCCACCGCGCGGTCGGGCAATGGCGTCGCCGCGATCGGCATGGGCCTCGCGGTGGTCGCGACCCTGCTGATCCCCGGTCTCCGCAACCACGGCCTGATCCTCGGTGCGCTGCTGGTGAGCGCCGTGATTGCGGCCTACGGCGCCCGCGTCGTGCGGATGACCGACATACCGCAGGTCGTCGCGCTTCTCAATGGTCTCGGCGGCGGCGCGGCCGCGCTGGTTTCGGTCGCCGAGTTCCTGCATGCAGGCGAGACCGGGCCCGCGCTCAGCCGCACGGCGTCGGTGACGATCGCGCTCGGCACGTTGATCGGGTCGGTTTCGTTCTCGGGAAGCCTGATCGCCTTCGGCAAGCTCCAGGGCCTGGTCTCGGAGCGGCCGGTCACCTACCCGCTGCAAAAGACGCTCAACCTGCTGTTGTTCTCAGGCATCGCGCTGGTGGCGTTTCTCATGCTGGCGGGAACCGGCCCGTGGACGCTGTATGCACTGCTGGCCGGCTCGCTATTGCTCGGCGTCATGATGGTGATTCCGATCGGCGGCGCCGACATGCCGGTCGTGATCTCGCTCTTGAACTCGTTCACCGGTCTGGCCGCCGCGGCCACCGGGTTCGTGCTCACGAACAATGCGCTCATCATCAGTGGAACGCTGGTCGGCGCCTCGGGAACGATCCTGACTCAGCTCATGTGCAAGGCGATGAACCGCTCGTTGCTCAACGTCTTGTTCGGAGCGTTCGGAGCCGTGTCCGTCACCCCGGCCGCCGACCGCGCGCGCGGCGGAACGCGACCGGTGCGCGACATCAGCATCGAAGACGCGGCGGTGCTGCTCTCCAACATCCACTCGCTCGTGATCGTTCCCGGCTACGGAATGGCGGTTGCTCAAGCCCAGCACGCCGTACGCGAGCTGGCCGATCTGCTCGGCCGCCACGGCACGACCGTAAAATACGCCATCCATCCCGTGGCGGGACGCATGCCCGGCCACATGAACGTGCTACTGGCCGAGGCCAACGTTCCCTACCCTCAGCTCTACGATCTGGAACAGATCAACCCCGAGTTCGAGCAGGTCGACGTGGCGCTCGTGATCGGCGCGAACGACGTCGTGAACCCGGCCGCGCGCCACGACAAGCAGAGCCCGATCTACGGCATGCCGATTCTCGACGTCGACAAGGCGCGCCACGTGATCATCGTCAAGCGCAGCTTGAACCCCGGCTTCGCGGGCATCGACAACGAGCTCTACTACCAGCCCAAGACGATGATGCTGTTCGCCGACGCGCGTGCGGCGATGACCCAGCTCGTGGCTGAGCTCAAGCACATGGGTTCGTAGCCGCGCACTCAGGCTTCAAGACCGAGAGCTTGTCTGACGCGCGACATCTCCGTGTGCCATCGGTATTCGCGCCTTGTCGTCCAGAGCGATGCCAAGCAATGCAATCAGCTCAATTCACCAGCACCAGCCGCCTCATCAACGTCCTCGCTCCCATTCTGCATCTCGCGAAATACACGCCCGCGGACGCCCGGCCGATATCGGTCGCGCCGGACCACGTGACCTGATACCGGCCGGGCGGGTACGCGCCGGCGGCAACCACAGCGACTTCACGACCCTGCACATCGAGCACGACCAGCCGAACCTGCGATTCACTCGGTAGCGCGAACTCGAAGCGCGCCACCTCGCGCGCTGGATTGGGCGCAACGGGAGCGAACTCGAACTCGGTAATGGGCACGCCGGCGGTCGCGCTCAATGGACCGAAGCTCAGAGTCGCGCCGCTCGCGGTGGTGACGCGGAGACGGTAGTGATAGGTCTCACCGACCACGACCGCCTGGTCGATCACCTCGAACAGTGCGTCTTGCGATTGCGGTTTGGCCTCCACTCCAGCCCACGGACCGTCGATTGCGTGGGCGCGCTCGAGCACGACCAGCGCCCCCCGGAGCGCGTCACCCAGCTCCCAGCGCACTCGGATGCCGTCCAACCAGGTTTCGGCATTGAACAGCGCCAGCAGCGTCCCGGTCGGCGGATCGGCGATCGTGAAGGGGAAATCGCTCTCATCGGTCGCGGTGTTGGCACCGACGTCGTGCGCGACCACGCGCAGGAACGCATCGTCGGTGACCGCTGGCCCGGTCACGTTCCAGAGATACGATCCGGTGTTGGCGATCCCCGTCGCAATCGTCTCGTAGGGTCCTGCGGTCCCCGAGCGTGACAGCAGCAAGTCCACGCCGGCGATTCCAGCCGTGTCGTCCGCGTCCCACTCGAGCGATGCATCCGTGCCGATGAACAACGTCTCGCCACCGTTGGGTGCGAGCACCGTCGCGGTAGGCGCCGTCAGGTCGGCAAACGCTGCGGCAATCGTGTGGTCGGCCGTGACGTTGGTGAAAGCGTAGCTGCCGCTGATCGGCACCGCGCCGCCGTCCACGGTGAGGCTCGCGATGCTGTAGCCCTGATCGGGCGTAATCGTGAATGCCTGATCGCCGTTGCATGCAACCGCGACCGCGCCATTCGGAGCGATCGTCCCGTGATCGCCGGCGCTGGCCGCAATGGCGTGCATGAAGTCGAGCGCGAACGGCGTGCCCGTATCGCGGGTCCAGTTACTGCCGGCGATCGCCCCGTTCGCGCTCGTGCCGGCCGAAGCGAACACGGCGGTGCCGCCGGTCTCGTTGAGGCTCCAGCGGCCGATCAACCCGGGCTGCGTCGTCGTAATGGCGCTGTTGAGGCTGCCCTGGATCTCGGCCTGCGTGCGCGCCACGTTCCAGATCCTCACCTCGTCGAGCGCGCCGTCGAAGAACCCAGCCGCCACGCCGGAGGTGTCGAGGGCGCTGCCGAGCGCGGCGTGCTGGATGCTCTGGGATTGCGGCGGCTGTCCGACGGCCAGCTCGGCCTCGAGACAGCCGTCGAGGTAGAGCCGCCAGGTGCTGCCGTCGTAGGTCGCGGCGGCGTGGTGCCAAGCGGGGCCGATTGCGATCGGCGTCGTGCCCGCGACTGGATGGTTGAGACCCACGGAGTCGCCTGCGGCACCTTCCTCGAAGTCGGCGACCAGTACGCTGTCGGAAGCTCGGATGCCGAGGAAGTAGTTCATGTCCACGATGCCGCCATCCGCCTGAGCCCGCCCCTTGGTGACGAGCGGGACTGCGTCGGGAATGCCTCCGGCGCCGGTGCTGGTCCCGACCCCTGCGCCATCTCGTCGGAACCAGCATTCAAGCGTGAACGCGGCGGCCCCGAGCCCCGGCGCGCGTCCGAAGGTGACGTAGGCGTTGGTGCCGCCCAGATCGAGCGCGTTGTTGGTCTCGGCCGGCGTGGTCGCGCACTGCGGGCCGTCGTAGGCCGACTGACCTCCCGAGCTCACCGCGCGGATGCGATAGCAGTACTCGGTGAGCGCGTCGAGCCCGGCGTCGTCGTAGCCGGTGGTGCCGGCGGGCAGGGTGGCGAGCGGCGCGTAGGTGCCGCCGATCCCAGTGGTCGAGCGCTCGAGCTCGAAGCTGGTCTCGTTGGTGGAGTTGTCGATCCAGGCGAGATGGATGCTGGCGTGCGACGTGGCCAGCGCGCTCAGACCGCTCGGCGCGTTGGGCGGTCCGAACACGAGGTTGAACGGCGCGGCGTTGGCCCAGGCCCACGCCGTGGTCGGACCGGTGATGGCGCCGTTGGTCGTCGTGCCCGCGCTCCCGAACACGGTGGTGCCCGCCCCCTCGTCGAGTCCCCAGCGCGCCACCAGCCCGGGCTGCGCCGAAGTGATCTGCGTGTTGATCGTGGTCTGGATCTGGGTCTGCGTGCGCGCCGCGTCCCAGATGCGCGCCTCGTCGAGCACGCCGTGGAAGAATCCGGCGGCGGCCCCGGTCGAGTTGAGCGCCGTGGCCAGGCCGGCGTGCTGGATGCTCAGGTGCTGCGGTGGCTTGCCAACCACGAGCGTCGCCTCGAGGTTGCCGTCGAGGTAGAGGTTCCATGTCGTGCCGTCGTAGGTCGCCGCGGCGTGGTGCCAGGCGGGGCCGATCGCAATCGGCGTCAT
>DASQFU010000052.1:0-7105 GCA_035632955.1 Candidatus Limnocylindria bacterium | reverse complement strand
TCACGAGCATCCGAGCGACGAACAAACGTTTGCGGTGGCCGGGACAAAGTCCCTGCAAATGTCTACAGATTGCCGAGAGACGGAGCGCGCCCGACAGGATTCGAACCTGTGACCTTCGGTTCCGTAGCTCGATGGTCTGATGGCTCTGCATCCGGGTTTCCGGCTGAAATGCGACCACGATGCGACCGAGATCTGCGGCGCGCCCGAGCTCGCGGTCATCCGATGACGCGCCGAATGGCGTCGAACGACTGCTTCAGCGCGTGCGTGTAGTGGCCGAGCATCGTCTCGACCGTATGGCCCGCGACGTCCGCCAAGTGTCGTAGGGCTTCTGGCCCTGGGGGCCTTGACCGCTTGCATCATCGCCGCGCTTTCCACGGCAAGATGGGATCACCGAGCGGCGCACCGAGGACGGTGGAACATTCGGGTTGGATGGGCTTCGCGGCGCGCTCGAGCGGGCGGACAGCCCCACCGCTGCCGCGACCGCCATGGCGATACTGCGCGCCGTCACCGACTGCTGGGCAGCCGAGCCCTTCGAAGACGACGCAACGGTCGTGGTGCTCGCCGTCGTCTAGCGAGGTCGGCGTTCGGACGACGGATCGGACGCGTGTTTGGCCGCGGGGAAGTGGTGGGTAGCCCAGCCGATCGGACGCGCCGGTGTTGACCGCGCGCCCTTTCTGTTGCTGGGACGACTCACGCGCCGCAATGCGGAGATCGTGACGTCCAGCTCATTCTGCAATTCCCACTGGAGAGTTCATGAGCACAGTTCGCACCCCCGCAAGCGAGGCCGACTTCATGAGTCGATCTGAGCAGAAGGTCGTGCAGTACCTGAACGAGGCGCATGCCACCGAGGTGGCGCTCGTGCGCGTGTTGCAGTCCCAGATCGCGATGACGCCCCGGGGGCGGTATCGCACCGCCCTGGAGAGGCACCTGGGCGAGACGCGCGACCACGCCGACCGCGTGCAGACGCGGCTGGACGAGCTGCGCCAGGGTCACAACCCGCTGCAGTTCTTGGGCGGGATTGCCGGGACCGTGGTCGGTCAGGCGTTCGCGCTGGCCAAAGCGCCGGTCGATCTCGTGCGCGGTTCGGGCGGCGAGGAGAAGGTGCTCAAGAACGCCAAGGACGCATGCGCCACCGAGGCGCTGGAGATTGCGACATACACCGCGCTCGAGCGCCTCGCGCGCGCGGTTGGCGACGAGCAGACCGCGGAGCTGGCCGCCTCGGTCCGCGCCGACGAGGAGAAGATGCTCGAGCGGATCCTGCGCGAGATTCCCAAGCTCACCGAGGCCGTCGTGGGCGCGGACATCGAGGACGATCCGTCCTACGAGGTGACGAAGACCGGCGCTGCCGACAACGTACGGGCGACCAGCAGCGCGGCCGCAAAGTCGGCGCGCAAGACCAGCGACAAGACCAAGCGCGCCACGCGCCAGGCACGCAAGGTGCCGGCCGAGGGCCAGGTCAAGGGCGCCTTCGCATCGCAGTCCGACCTGGCGATCGCCCGCTACGACAGGCTCACCGCGGAGGAGATCGTCGCCAAGCTCTCCGAGCTGTCGCAGATCGACCTCGCGAAGGTCGACTCCTTCGAGCGCCGGCACGAGAACCGTGCGACGGTCCTCGATCGCATCAGCTCGCTGCGCGGCCAGGAGCCGTGGCCGGGCTATGACGAGCTGACCGCGGCCGAGGTCCAGACCGCGCTCGGCGAGGCCGACGAGGACCGCGCCAGGGCCGTCCGCTCCTATGAGCGCGCGCACAAGGGCCGCGCCGGCGTGCTGAATACCGCCGAGCGCGAGCTCACCAACGCCTGACCCAGCCAAACACCGAACCAAGGAGCAACATGAGCATCACCGACACCGCTCGCAAGATCCCCGGCGTCGCCGCGGCCGAGGGCGCCGTCACCGGCGCGCTGGCCACCGAGCAGGACCTCCCGATCACCGGCTACGACAAGCAGAGCGCCGACGACGTCGCGTCAAAGCTCAAGGGCTTCTCCCAGCGCCAGCTGCGAATGATCGACGCATATGAGCGCAAGAACCAGAACCGCGCGACGATCACCGACAAGATCGCCAAGCTCACCGGCGACGAGCCGTGGTCGGGCTACGACGAGCAGAGCGTCGACGCGATCACCACCGCGCTCGACGACGCCGACGCCCAGACGGCACAGAAGGTCAAGGCCTACGAGCGCGACCACAAGGGCCGCACAGGCGTCATCGAGACCGCCGACAAGCGCATCGACCGCAACTAGCACGGCCCCGCGAGCGCCAAGTGGCCTGAGCCGCCAACAACTCCACCGACGAGATCAGCGCCGAACTCCTACACCACGTCCCGGGACTTGGCATGCGATCGGCGCTCACACCTGGTGGCTGTTGATGGCTGGCCGCGCACTTGTCACGGGCGCAAGCGGCTTCGTCGGCGGCCGACTCGCGTCGGCGCTGGCGCAGGCGGGTTGGGAGGTGCGCGGCATGGTGCGTGACCGCGTCGGCTCCCGCGCCCGTGAGCTGGAACGGAGCGGCTTCGCGCTGCACGAAGGGGACGTCCTGCGTCCCGAGAGTCTGCGGGGGGCAGGGCAAGGTGTCGACGTTGCGTATTACCTGATCCACTCGATGGGGCGGGGCGGGGGCGGGGACTTTGTCGCGAGCGAGCGCGCGGCCGCGGCGTCGTTCGCGCAGATGGCTCGAGCGGAGGGAATCGAGCGGGTCGTCTACCTGGGCGGGCTCGGCGATCGCCCCCAGTCCAAGCACCTGCGCAGCCGTCACGAAACGGCGCTCGCGCTGGCCGAGCACGGCCCGCCGCTGACCTACTTTCGCGCCGGAATGGTGGTCGGTGCGCAGAGCGAGTCATACCGGACGCTGCGCTACCTCGTGCAGCGACTGCCCGCGATGATCGCCCCGGCGTGGCTGAAGAACGCTACGCAGCCGATCGCGATCGACGACACGCTGCGCTACCTCGTGCAGGCGCCTTCCATCACCGCGTCGACCGGCAGGGAGGTCCAGATCGGCGGTCCGGAAGTCCTGAGCTATGGCGAGATGCTCGATCGCATGGCTGCGGTGCTCGATCTCCGCCGGCGCCCACGGGTACCCGTCCCGCTGATCACGCCGTGGCTGTCCTCGTTGTGGATCGGGTTGGTCACGCCGGTCGATGCGGGGGTTGCCAGGCCGCTGGTAGAGGGGCTCGCCGTGCCCACGGTCGTCACCGACCCGTCCGGGGCGGAGTTGTTCGACGTGCAGCCAATCGGGTTCGACGAGGCGCTCCGCCGTGCCGTCGCCGAAGATCCCGATATCCGGCCGCGCCACGAAGGCCGTTAGTGGAGATGCGGTAGCGACGGAGCCGTCAGGTCACCTGGATGGGCAGCCGCACGCACGCTTCGCGAGGCGCTCGCGCTGCGCTTCAACGGAGTCGATGAGCTCAGTCTGTCGCGCTACTCCGGTCGCAAGTCGGACGTCGAGCGGGCTGGCGTGGCGGAAGCCGCGACGGCGCATTTCGGCGACCTGCTCGTCGTGGCGGGCGTAGAGCGCCGCGAGTCGGCCGCGCCAGCGCAGCGTCTCAGGATGGTGGATGTAGCCGCGTTTGCCCGTGGTCAGGACCGACCAAATGGCGTGTAGCTCCCGGTGCTCGCCGAGCAGGTGCTTGTCGCACAGGAATGCGGGGTCGAGATCCCAGATACGCACGGGAGCAGGGTAGGGACGACTGAGGGGCGGCCTCGGGCGACCGCCCCTCAGTGCAGGCGTTGCCGGCCCCGGGTAGCGCTAGCGGGCCGGGGGGAGCAGCACGCGGTTGATGACGTGGATCGTCCCGTTGGTCGCCGCGATATCGGCCTTCACGACCCTCGTCCGGCGGTTGTCCAGGAAGACGTTCCCGTTTCGGATCTGGATGCGCACCCTCGGCCCGGCGAGCGTTTGCACCGTGCGCAGTCGCACGAGCTGCTTGGCCTTCAGGTCGCCTGCCACAACGTGGTAGAGGAGCACGCGCCGCAGTGCGGCGCGGTTGTGGAGGAGCTTCCTGAGCGTCGCCTTGGGCACCTTCTTGAAAGCGGCGTTGGTCGGCGCGAACAGGGTCAGCTTGGTCCCACCGGAGAGGGCGTCGGCCAGGCCCGCGCGCTGCACCAGCGAGACGAGTGTCGTGAACCGCCGGTCGGCGGCGGCCGTCTGGACGATGTTCTTCTGCCCCGCCGGCTCACTGGTCGACGCGGCCACGCTCGTGCCCGGGGCTGCGATCGCCAGGAGGGCGAAGCCGGCCGCGAGGACGGTCGATGCCAACAGCTTGCGCATGTCTAGATTTCTCCTGTCTGCCTAGGCGGTGGCTACTCGCTGGTCGCGGCTCCAGCGCCGCCGGATGCCGGCTTGCTGGGCCACCTGATAGGCGGCGGCGAGGCCGACGAGTCCGTAAACGGCGCGGCTGACGACGTTCGTCTCGCCGAAGTCGAGGCCCACGAGCGTCGCGACCAGGTCGAACTCCGCGATGGCGACCAGGCCCCAGTTCAGCCCGCCGACGACGACGAGCGCCGCGGCGAGGATGTCGAGCTTCTTCATGGTCAAACTCCTTCTGTAGAGTGTTTGTAGAGAGATCGTACATCATCTGCCGAATCTGTCAAGGAGTTGTCTAGGCCTTGTATAATTACCTTGTGGAACCGGCCGCGAACTTCGTACGCATCGGCGAGCTCGGTCGCCGCTCGGGCGTGAGCCCCGAGCTGCTGCGCGCCTGGGAGCACCGCTACGGCCTGCTGCGCCCGACGCGCTCCGAGGGCGGCTTCCGGCTCTACTCGCCGCAGGACGAGCGGCGCGTCGCCGCGATGCGCTCGCAGCTCGAGCGCGGCCTATCGGCGGCGGAAGCCGCGCGCCTCACGCTCGATGAGGAGAACGCGGCGGCTCTCGACACCGAGACGCCGGCGCTCGTGCGCGGTGCCCGCGAGCTGCGCGCCGCGCTCGATCTCCTCGACGCGAGCGCAGCACACGCGGCGCTCGACCGGCTGCTGTCCAGCTTCTCGGTCGAGACCGTCCTGCGTGAGGTCGTCCTTGCCTACCTGCGAGAGCTGGGCGAACGCTGGCAGCGCGGCGAGGCGTCCGTTGCCCAGGAGCACTTTGCCAGCCACGTCCTGCGCGGGCGCCTGCTCGGCCTTGCGCGCGGCTGGGACAGCGGTGCGGGACCACGCGCCGTGCTCGCATGCATGCCCACCGAGCAGCACGACCTTGGCCTCATCGCGTTCGGCCTCGGGCTGCGCGACCGCGGCTGGCGGATCACCTTCCTGGGCCCCGACACGCCGCTCGACACGCTCAGCGACACCGCCACGTCGCTGCAACCCGATGCGGTCGTGCTGGCGGCGACGACGCCGGCCCGCTTCGAGAGCGGCCGCGACGCGTTGCGGCGCCTCGCGCGCGACGTGCCGCTATGGGCCGCAGGACCCGGAGCGATGCCCGACTTGGCAGCGGCCACCGGCGCGCAGCTGCTCGACCTCGACCCACTCGCCGCCGCGGAGCGCGTCGCGGCGGCTCGACGAGTCTGACCGCCGGGCATCCCCTAAGTGACGCCATTGGGTACTGAAGCGCATCCCAGTACCGGAATCCTCCCGGAACGAACGGAATTTGCGGGCTTTTGCGTCCAACGCCCGTCTCGCGATTCCCGCTGAATTGCGGGACTTTCAACGTAGTTAGAGGGATTTCGGTACGCGACTGAAAATCGTGGTGTCCCCGATTCGAATCGGCCGCGTCATCCATCGAGAGTTCGACTAAGACAAGGGTCGCTCGGACTAGGGCTGGCGAACGGATGTGCCACCACGCTGTCTCCCCAGTCATAGAACCTCGCATCGCTGACCCGGTTCACGCCGGGAACGAGGATGTTCCAAGGGTGCAGGTCGTTGTGGTCCAGGCTCGCCGGCGCCGGTGCCTGCGCCAGTCGGTCACACCACGCAGCGAACGTGTCGCTCAGAGCGGCCAGCTGCTCATAGGTCGCCCAGTCGGCCGCGTCACCGCGCCGCTCGATGTATCCAGCCACGACCTCGAGCGCCTCGTCGAACCGTCGCGGCATGATCGCGGCGCGCATGTCGGCGATGCCGAGAGCCAACAGGTCGTCGACCTGCGCAGCGAGGTCGCGCTGGAGTTGGCCGTACTGCGGCAGGACCGTCACCAGCGCGTCGACGAGGTCGGTCCCGCTGACGCACTCTCCAAGCGGCAGGCCCCCGTCGGGAAGGACGATCCAGCCGCGTGTGACCTCAGTCGCGATGGGCGTGAGCCCGCGCTCGGGCGCAGCGCGATGGAGGAACCGGTAGAGCGCGACCTCGAATGCTGTTCCGGGCCCAGCCAAACCGGACCGTGGGTCGTCGGCGCCTTCAGTGCCGTCCCCCAGGGCCGCAGGTGTGGTTGCTCGACTGCGCCGGTGCGCTCGATGGCGGCGCGTGCAAGTTGCGCGTCCAGCCACGTCACCGCCAGCTCGCGCCAGGCCGCGGACGACCACACCTCGATGCCGGTGCCGGGATCGAGCTGCGTGTTCAACGGACTCCTTCCGGTCGTCGCCGATAGCTGCGCGATCTAACCCCGCGGCACGAACGCGAACACCCGCGACGGACTGCCCGTCCCACCGACGAGCTTGAGGGGCGCGACAACCACCAGCGCGCCTACCGGCGGGAGCTGCGCGAGGTTGGCGAGCTGCGTGAGGCCGTAGCGGCCGGCGCCGAGGAGGAAGTTGTGGGCCGGGAACGGGGGGTCGAAGCCGCCCGCCGCGCCCGCGTCGACGCCGACGGTCTCCACCCCGAACCCGGCGATCGGGCGCTCCTCGGCCAGCCAGCGAGCGGCGCCTACGCCCGGGCCCGGCGTCGCCGGTCCCTCCGACCTCGCGTTGAGGAAGGCGTCCTGGTCGTGCGCCCGCGCGTCCCAGCCCGTGCGGAACAGGACCCACGCGCCGTCCGGGATGCGCCCGTGCTCGGCCTCGAAGGCCTCGAAGTCCTCGACCGTGAGCAGGTAGTTCGGGTCGGCCTCGGCCTCGGCGGATTTGTCGATGACGACTGCCGGCCCGACGAGCCGGGACGGCGGGGCGGAGGCGACGTCCTCGCCGTCGCGGCCCGTGATCCAGTGGATCGGCGCGTCGAAGTGGGTGCCGACGTGCTCGCCGATCTCCAGGACG
>DASQFU010000051.1:0-14163 GCA_035632955.1 Candidatus Limnocylindria bacterium | reverse complement strand
GACTCCCGAGCGGGCGCTGGACGGGGCTCCCGAGAGCGACGGCAGCTTCTTCATCGTCCCGCCGATCGTCGAGAACGTGAATCCATGAGCAACGATCGCGAGCTGTGTCGGTTCTCCGCGCGGACGCTGGCCGGGCGGGTCAGCTCAGGCGCCGTCACGAGCGCCGCGGCGGTCGAGGCCGGATGGGAGGGGCCGGCGCGTGAATGGGAAGAGGCGGTACGCGCCGTCGTGCACGACGTGCCCGCCGCGCGCGCCGCGGGAGCGCGTGCCGCGACCGCCGGTCCGCTGCAGGGCGTGCCGGTGATCGTCAAGGACAACCTGTGCACGACCGACTATCCGACGACGTGCGGGTCGCGCATCCTGGCCGGCTATCGATCGCCCTACGACGCGACCGTGATCGCGCGCTTGCGCGCCGCGGGTGCGGTCGTCACCGCCAAGGGCAACATGGACGAGTTCGCGATGGGCTCGTCGACGGAGTACAGCTGTTACGGGCCGACGCGGAATCCCTACGATCTCGCGCGCGTGCCCGGCGGCTCGAGCGGCGGGCCTGCGGCGGCGGTCGCGTACGGCCTCGCACCGCTCGGCCTCGGCTCGGACACGGGCGGCTCGGTGCGGCAGCCCGCGGCGTTTTGCGGCGTGTTCGGCCTCAAGCCGACCTACGGCCGGCTGTCGCGGTACGGTCTGGTCGCGTTCGGTTCCTCGCTCGACCAGGTCGGCATCTTCGCGCGCCACGCCGGCGACGTGGCTGCGCTCTATGAGGTATTGGCGGGGCCCGATCCCTACGACGCGACCACCCGGCTCGAGTCCGCCCCCGACGTCTCGGGCTGGGATCAGGGTGTCGCGGGATTGCGATTCGGATGGCCGGCGAACCTGTGGGCGGCGGGAGTGGAGCGCGAGGTCGTCGATGGCCTCGAGTCGGCGGCGGCGTGGCTCGAGCGCGCCGGCGCCGAGCGCGTCGCGTTCGACTTCCTGCCGGGCGAGTACGCCGTGGCGGCGTATTACGTGGTGGCGACCGCCGAGGCGAGCTCGAACCTCGCGCGCTTCGACGGCGTTCGCTACGGCTTCCGCCATCCCGAGTCCGCCGACGTGCGCTCGCTCTACCTGCAAACGCGCAGCGCCGGCTTCGGCCCGGAGGTGAAGCGGCGCATCCTGCTCGGGACGTTCGCGCTCTCGGCCGGCTACTACGACGCCTACTACCTGACCGCGCAGCGCGCGCGCACGCGCATCCGCCGCGAGTATCACAGCGCGTTCGCGCGTTGCGACTTCATGCTGATGCCGGCCGCGCCCACCACGGCGTTCCGGCTCGGTGAGAAGACCGAAGACCCGCTCGCCATGTACCTGAGCGACGTGTTCACGATCGGCGCGAATCTCGCCGGCATCCCGGGGCTCACGGTGCCGGTCGGGCTTGGGGGAGCGGGTGTGCCGCGCGCGGTGCAGTTACTGGGGGCGGAGGACAGCGAGCCGTTGCTGCTGCGCGCGGGGCGCGCGCTCGAGGTGCAGGGCGACATCGCGCGGCTCGACCGCCGGCACGAGACGGAGTTCGCATGGCCTACGAAGCGGTAATCGGCCTCGAGTGCCACATCCAGGTCGCGACCCGGAGCAAGATGTTCTGCGATTGCCCGGCCGAGTTCGGGGCCGAGCCGAACGCCAACGTGTGCCCGGTCTGTCTCGGGCTCCCGGGTGCGCTGCCGCGCGCCAATGGTGCGGCGATCACGAGGGCGATGCGGCTCGGGCTCGCGCTCGAATGCCGGATCCGTCGCGAGAGCGTGTTCGCGCGCAAGAACTACTTCTATCCCGACATGCCGAAGAACTACCAGATCACGCAGTACGACCAGCCGCTGTGCGAAGGCGGCGCGCTGCCGGTCTCGCTCACAGGCGGCGAGCGGTCGTTCGATCTCACCCGGATTCACGTCGAGGAGGACACTGGCAAGTCGTTCCATCCCGAGCGGCACGGTGACCGCAGCCTCTCGCGCGTCGACTTCAACCGCGCGGGCGTGCCGTTGCTCGAGCTGGTCACCGAGCCCGTGTTCCGCGACCCGGCTGAATGCTACGCGTTCCTGACCGCGTTGCGCCGGCTGGTGCGCTGGCTCGGCATCTCGGGCGGCGACATGGAGAAGGGTCAGCTTCGCTGCGACGCCAATGTCAGCCTGCGGCCGGTGGGTAGTGAGCCCTTCGGCACCAAGACCGAGATCAAGAACCTGAACTCGATCCGCGGCGTCGAGCGCGGGATCACGGCCGAGATCGCGCGGCAGCGCGGCGCGCTGGAGAGCGGTGACACGATCCAGCAAGCGACGCTGCTCTACGACGCCGATCACGACAAGCTCGCGGTCATGCGCTCGAAGGAGCACGCGCACGATTACCGTTACTTCCCCGAGCCCGACTTGCCGCTGCTACACGTGGACGAGGCGTGGCTCGAGCGCGTTCGCGCCGAGCTGCCCGAGATGCCGTGGCGGCGCGCCGTGCGCTTCGCGGAACGCTACGGCCTGCCCGCGTACGATGCGGGAGTGCTCACCGATCAGCGCGAGCTGGCGGACTATTACGAGGCGGTGGCCGCCCAGGTCGATCCGAAGCAGGCGAGCAACTGGGTGATGGGCGAGGCGCTCCGGCACATCAAGGCCCTGGACCTGTCAGTCGTCGAGTGGGCCGAGCGCGTTCCCCCGGAGAATCTCGCCAAGCTCATCGAGGCGGTTCAATCCGTCACGCTCACGGCCGGCGGCGCCAAGGAGATTCTCGAAGCGATCGCGGCGTCCGGTGCGGACCCGGCGAGTTTGTTCGCCCACCACGAGGTGAAGAGCACGGCGGACGAGCTGCTGCCGCTCGTCCGCGCCGTGATCGACGACAATCCAGGCCCGGTTGGGCAGTACCTCGGCGGCAAGCAGGCGACGCTCGGATTCCTCGTCGGCCAGGTGATGAAGAAGAGCGACGGCCAGGCCGTGGCGCAGACGGTGAAGGAACTCCTGGAAGCCGAGATCGCGAAGCGCGCGCCCGCGCGCTGACGCACAGAATGGCGTCGTCCCGTGTGGGGTGCGCAGCGATCGGACCGATCCGGTGCTCCGCCAATCCTTGACCCTGCCGGCGGCGCGTCGATAGAGTGCCGCGCATGAGCGAACGGCATCGGATTCTCGTCGTCGGCGACGGAGGCCGCGAGCACGCGCTCGCGTGGCGCCTCGCCCGCGATCCCGAGGTCGAGCGCGTCTCGATCGCTCCGGGCAACGACGGCATGGCGCGCGAGTTCCGGTGCTTGCCGATCCCGGCTTCCGACTCGGCGCAAATGATTCGCGCGTGCCGCAACGAGCGCATCGATCTCGCGGTGATCGGCCCGGAGGCTCCGCTGGCTGCGGGGCTCGCTGATAGCTTGCGCGCCTCGGGCATCCCGACCTTCGGGCCGCGCGCTGCCGCGGCGCAGATCGAGGCGAGCAAGTGGTTCGCGAAGGAGATCATGGCCGAGGCCGAAGTGCCGACCGCTCGCGCGGAGAGGTTCGAAGCGCTCGAGCCTGCGCTTGCCGCGATGTCGCGCTTCGGGCCGCCGTGGGTCGTTAAGGCGGACGGTCTGATGGGCGGCAAAGGTGTTTGCGTCACGAGCGACCGAGCGGTCGCCGAGGCGGCATTGGTCCAGGCGTTGGCGCCACGCGGAGGCGATTCGCGTCGCGTCGTGATCGAGAGCTTCCTCGCGGGCGAGGAAGTCTCGGTGATGGCGGTTTGCGATGGGCGAGGTTTCGTCGTTTTGCCCGCGGCGCGGGACTACAAGCTTGCGCTCGACGGCGATCGCGGCGCTAACACCGGAGGCATGGGAGCGTACGCACCGAGCGCGAAGCTCGATGCGGGCCTCGAAGCGGACGTGGGCGCGCGCGTGTTCGCGCCGGTGCTCGCTCGCATGGCGGCGCGCGGCACGCCGTTTCAAGGCGTGCTCTACGCTGGGCTCATGCTCACGGCAGATGGTCTCCAGGTCGTCGAGTTCAACTGCCGCTTCGGCGATCCGGAAGCCGAGGTCGTTTTACCGCTGATCAACGGCTCGCTTGCCCGCTTGTTCGCATCAGCCGCCGCGGGAGAGCTCGATTCGGGCGCGATCACGCGCGCGCCTAACGCAGCGGTCGGCGTCGTGATCGCGGCCGAAGGGTATCCCGAGGCGCCGCGCCCGGGGGGCGTCATCGAGGGGCTCGATGCGCTGATGGCGCGGCGCGACCTCCACGTGTTCCACGCCGGCACGAAGCGGGAAGGCGGGGCATGGCGGGTGAGCGGCGGGCGCGCGGCGCACGTCGTGGCGGTCGCCGACACGGTCGCTTCGGCGCGCGCGCGCGTCTATGAAGCGCTCGCGGAACTGAAGGGCGAAGGCTGGCGCTACCGTCGCGACATCGCGAATCCCGCACCACCGGTCCCGGCCGTCGAGCGTGACGGCGCAACGTCCGAGCTACGCGGCGCCGGAGCTCGCTAGACCGATGGCAACCCGGAGCGCCGCCAAGCCGCAAGTCGGAATCGTCATCGGCAGCGAATCGGACCGGCCGGTAATGGAAGAGGCGGGCGCGGTGCTCGAGAGCTACGGCGTGCCCTACGAGCTGCTCGTGCGCTCGGCGCATCGCACTCCCGAAGCCACCGCCGAATGGGCGGCCGGCGCCGAGGCGCGCGGTCTTCAGGTGTTGATCGCCGCCGCCGGCGGCGCGGCGCATCTCGCGGGAGCGGTGGCAGCGCGCTCGAAACTGCCGGTGCTCGGCGTGCCGCTTGGGAGTTCGCCGCTGCTCGGCTTCGATGCGTTGCTGGCAACTGTGCAGATGCCCCCCGGCGTGCCGGTCGGCACGCTCGGCGTCGGCTCATGGGGCGCCCGCAACGCCGCCCATCTGGCGGTGCGGATTCTGGCGCTCTCGGATCCGGCGCTGGCGCGCCGTCTCGCCGGCAGCCCGAAGGCCGCGGGCCTTTCCCGCCGGCGGCGAGGCTAGACATGGAGATCTTGCGGGTCGATTCCGAGACGCCTGACGAGACCGCGCTGGTGGCCGCTGCGGAAGCGGTGCTGCGTGGCGGCGTGATCGCGTTCCCGACCGACACGCTCTATGGCCTCAGTTGCTCGCTGTTCGACGTGTCGGCCGTCGAGCTGATCGCGCGTCTCAAGCGCCGCGATCCGTCGCTGGCCGTGATCTCCCTGATCCCCGATCCGCAGCAGGTTTACGGGCTCGCGCAGGAGGTGAGCGAGGTCGCCGAGCGGGTGATGGAACGGTTCTGGCCCGGCCCCTTGTCGCTGATCTTCCTCGCGGCGCCGATCGTGCCCGCGCGCGTCCGCGGCGCCGGCGGCACGATCGCGCTGCGATGTCCGAAGGACCATCTCTCGCAGCGCCTGCTGCATCACATCGGCGGCCCGGTGGTCTCGAGCAGCGCGAATCTGTCGGGGCAGAAGCCGGCCGAGACCGCCGACGAAGTGATGCGCATCTTCGGCAATCAGCTCGATCTGATCGTCGACGGCGGTGCCCGGCACGGCGGCAAGCCGTCGACCCTCGTGGATCTCAGTGGCGTGCGGCCGCGATTGCTGAGACGCGGAGCCGTGGACGTGACGGCCGAGCTCGGTGACTACCAGGACGCGACTGAAGGCTGATGGGGCTCTTCGGTGCGGAAACCGACCCGCTCTGTAGCCTGCCCGGCTCGGGCAAGACCACCCTTGCCCAACGACGCGAGCGCGAGCAGCCCGCGCTGCGTCTGACGCCGGACGAATCCGGTCCCGGGCCGCGGCGCTCGGCGGCGGAACCGCGGTGCGGTTCCTCGACGTGTCACGCGATGAGCTGTCGCGGCGTCTGGCAGCGCGTCATTCGGCGTTGCTGCCGGACACGTTTCGGGTCCACGATGTTCAACTCGACTCGTGGTGGAGATCGTTCGAGCACCGACCGCCGATGAGCTCGAGTGACATTCGATCGGGTCGGAACGTGAACCCAGGGACAGCCCAGGGCGATTGACTACATCGAGAGACGATCCTATCCTTGACCGGCATGTCTTCCGCCGACTCCCAGTTCCGAGTTCTATTTGTGTGCACCGGTAACACCTGCCGGAGCGCAATGGCTTCCGGCGCGCTGCGTAAGGTGCTCGGTCCTGAAGGCGAGCGGGTCGTCGTCGAGTCGGCCGGCACCGCGGCCTGGGACGGCCAGCCCGCAACCGAGTTGTCGCAGGAAGTGGCCGAGCGGGCGGAGGTCAGCCTCGCCGAGCATCGATCCCGCCGCGTGACGCCGGCGATGCTGCGGGGCGCGGATCTGGTGCTGGTCATGGAGCGCTTGCACCTGGCTGCGGTCCGGGCCTTGGGAGCGGATGCGAGTCGAACCCATGTCTTGAGCGAATGGCCGGAGCCCGGAGAGCCGGCGCTGGTGATCTCCGATCCGTTCGGCGGTTCGCTCGAAGCCTATGAAGAATGCTGGCGCCGCATTGCGCACCACATCGCGCGCGTGGCGCCTCACATCCGGGAAGCGTCTCGCGCCCGCTCCGCGTGAACGCGCGCGCTGGATGGGCGATTCCTTGAACTGAGGTGCACGATGGCGATAACCAAGGTCAGTAAGATCTGGATGAGCGGCAAGTGGGTCGCCTGGGACGACGCCAAGATCCACATCCTGGCGCACGTCGCCCACTACGCTTCCAGCGTGTTCGAGGGTATCCGCTGCTACGACACCGCGCGCGGACCGGCGATCTTCCGCCTCGACGAGCACGTGGATCGGTTGATGTACTCCGCCAAGATCTACCGGATGGAGCTGCCGTTCACGCGCCAGCAGATCCGCGACGTGTGCGTCGAGGTCGTGGCGGTCAACGAGCTCAAGGAATGCTATCTGCGCCCGCTCATCTATCGCGGCTACGAGAACCTGGGCGTCAATCCGTTCGGATCACCGGTGGAAGTTTCGGTCGCCGCGTTCCCGTGGGGCAAGTACCTCGGCGACGACGCGCTCACGAAGGGCGTGGCGGCCAAGGTCAGCTCGTGGTGGCGCTTCGCTCCCAACACGTTGCCGGCGATGGCCAAGGCGTCGGCGAACTACATGAACTCCCAACTCATGAAGATGGAAGCGCTGGTCGACGGCTACGGCGAGGCGATCGCGCTCGACGTCAACGGGTTCGTGAGCGAGGGCAGCGGCCAGAACGTGTTCGCCGTCATCAAGGGCGAGGTCGTGACGCCGCCGCTCTCGAGCAGCATCCTGGCCGGCATCACGCGCGACACGGTGATGACGCTGGCGCGTGACCTGGGCTACCGGGTGCGTGAAGAGGTCATCCCCCGCGAGATGCTGTACGTGGCCGACGAGCTGTTCTACAGCGGCACCGCGGTCGAGATCAGCCCGATCAACTCGGTCGATCGCATCCAGGTCGGCAGCGGCGAGCGCGGCCCGGTCACGAAGGCGCTCCAGGAAGCGTTCTTCGGCGCCGTGCGCGGGCAGCAGCCCGACCGGCACGGTTGGCTCACGCTCGTGCCGCAGCCTGCGGGCGTGACGGCGGCGTCCCGGCGGCCCTGACCGGCCCCGCGATGCGCGTCGCCATCGGCAGCGACCACGCCGGCTTCGCGCTCAAGCAACGGTTGAAGCGCGAACTGGAGTCGCTTGGCCACGAGGTCGTGGACGTCGGCGCTGATTCCGGCACGGAATCCGTTGATTACCCGGACTTCTGCTTTCCGGTGGGGGAGCAGGTCGCCCGCGGTGACGTGGACCGAGGCATCGTCCTCGGCGGCAGCGGCATCGGCGAGGGCATCGCGGCCAACAAGGTGGCGGGGGTGCGCGCGTCGGTCGTGACCGACGACGAGACCGCGCGCCTCACGCGGCTCCACAACGACTCGAACGTGCTCGCGCTTGGCGGCCGCACCAATCCCGATCACGAAGCGGTGGCGCGCTGGCTCAAAGTGTGGCTCGAGACTCCGTTCGAAGGCGGCCGTCACGACGCGCGGCTCCAGAAGATCGCGCGCTACGAACAGACCCATCTCGCGAGGCGCTAGCGCATGTCCGAGCTGCAGGGGCAGGACCCGACCATCTTCGATGCGATCGCCGGCGAGCGCCGGCGCCAGCTCGGCACGCTCGAGCTGATCGCCTCCGAGAACTTCGCCAGCCCCGCGGTGCTGGAAGCCCTGGGCTCGGTGATGAACAACAAGTACGCGGAAGGCCTGCCGCGCAAGCGCTACTACGGCGGCTGCGAGTTCGTGGACGTCGCCGAGGAGGCGGCGCTGGAGCGCGTCGGGCGCCTGTTCGGCGCCGAGCACGCGAACGTCCAGGCGCACTCCGGCGCGTCCGCGAATCTGGCCGCGTACCTCGCGGTCGCGGAGCCGGGCGACACGCTGCTCGGGATGAGCCTCGCCCATGGCGGCCACCTGACCCACGGCCATCCGGTCTCGTTCTCGGGGCGGTTGTTCAAGGCGATCCAGTACGGCGTGCGCCCAGACGACGGGCTGCTCGACTACGACCAGATGGAAGCGCTGGCGCGCGAGCATCGGCCGAAGCTCTTGGTCGCCGGCGCCAGCGCCTATCCACGCGTGATCGACTTCGAGCGTTTCGGTCGCGTCGCGCGCGACGTCGGAGCGGTCCTGGTCGTGGACATGGCCCACATCGCGGGATTGGTGGCGGCGGGGCTGCATCCGAGCCCGGTGCCGCACGCCGATCTGGTGACCAGCACGACGCACAAGACGCTGCGCGGTCCGCGCGGTGGGTTCGTGGTCGGGCGCGCGGCGCTCGGCGAGAAGCTCGACAAGACGGTGTTCCCGATGCTCCAGGGAGGGCCGCTGATGCACGTGATCGCGGCCAAGGCGGTGTGCTTCGGCGAAGCGTTGACGGATGGGTTCCGCGCCTACCAGCAGCGGGTGGTCGACAACGCGCGCGCCCTGGCGCGGTCGCTGATCGAGCGCGACTTCGATCTCGTCTCCGGAGGGACCGACAACCATCTGCTCCTGATCGATCTCCGCCGCCGCCAGCTGACCGGCAAGGTCGCCGAAGGGGCGCTCCATCGGGCACGCATCACGGTCAACAAGAACGCGGTGCCGAACGATCCTCACAAGCCGTGGGTCACGAGCGGCATCCGGCTCGGCACGCCGGCGCTGACGACACGCGGATTCGGTGTCGAGGAGATGCGGCAGATCGCGGCCTGGATCGCGCGCGTGCTCGAGCGCCCCGACGACGATCGCGCGGCGGCCGGGGTCGAGCGCGAAGTCGCCGAGCTCTCGGCGCGCTTCCCGCTGTTCGCCTGGGAGCCGGTACTCAAGTAACCGACGCTCGTCGTGCAGGCTGAGCGGTCGCGGTCGCCAGAGTGCAATGCGCCGCCCAGCGCTGGTGTGGCTCCATCGTCCCAACCCGCGCCCCCGTGCGACGCCTGCTCGCGCATCGGCGCCGCCGTTCTCCTTGGGTCACTGGCATCGATCGTGCGTTGCATCCCGATAACCCACCTTCCCAGGCGGCTCCATGCACGATCTCCCGATTCTCTGGGCGCTGGCTTCACGGTTTCCCGCGTTGTTCACCGGATCGTTTCTGCACCAGAGCGCGCTCGGCGCCTCGTCCGCTGGACGCTACGATCTCGCGCAACGACTCTACCAAGCCGCAGCCGAACACTATCGCGAAGACCTGCAGGTCGAGGCGATGGCGCGTCTGCGCACTCATCAGCTCATCACTCGGGCGCGTTCGGGCTCGGAGCGCACGGAAGCGAACGTCGCGCTCGAGATCGAGCGCCGGCTGCGCCGGCTCGACACGATCGAATCGCTGGTCTCGCCTTATGCCTTGATCCCGGCCCACGCCCTGCTCGCCGCCTGGCGGGCTCCGTCCGGTGTTCCCGTGACCCGCGCTCCGCGCCGGTCCACCGCACCTCCCGCGCTGGTCGTCGAACCCCACCGCTGATTGCGTCCTTTCGCGCGTCCGGGCCCGGTCCCGCGTTGGATCGGGGCCGTCGCTTGGATATACTCGCGCGGTTTTGAACGCGGATCACAGGTCCGCGCCACGGAAGGAAGGAACCGATGATCGTGGAGACCAAGGAGTCGGCGCGTCTGATCGAGCGCGCCGCCGAGATTCTGGGCAAAGTTCGGAGCGAAGTGAGCCGCGCCGTCGTCGGCCAGCACGTGATGGTGGACCGCCTGCTGGTCGGACTGCTGACCGGCGGGCACATCCTGCTCGAAGGCGTGCCCGGGCTCGCCAAGACGCTCGCGGTGCGGAGTCTCGCCGAGGCGCTGTCGCTCAAGTTCCGGCGCATCCAGTTCACGCCCGACCTGCTGCCGGCGGATCTGACCGGGACGCTGATCTACAACCCGCGCGACGGTACGTTCACGCCCAAGCACGGCCCGGTGTTCTCTCACCTGGTGCTGGCCGACGAGATCAATCGCGCGCCGGCCAAGGTCCAAGCCGCGCTGCTCGAGGCGATGCAGGAAAAGCAGGTGACGCTCGGCGACAAGAGTCATGTGCTCGAGGAGCCGTTCCTGGTGCTCGCGACCCAGAATCCGATCGAGCAGGAAGGCACCTACCCGCTGCCGGAAGCCCAGAGCGACCGCTTCATGCTCAAGGTCAAGATCGACTACCCCTCGCGCGCGGAGGAGAAGGAGATCCTCAAGCGCGCCGGGCTCGCGACCCTGCCGAGCCTCACGCCGAAAGCCACGCGCGAGGAAGTGCTCGAGGCGCGTGAAGCGCTCGGGGCGGTGTACGTGGACGACAAGATCCAGGAGTACGTGCTGGATCTAGTTTCCGCGTCGCGCCGGCCGAAGGACTTCGGTCTCGCCCTCGACACGCTGATCGCCTACGGAGCTTCGCCGCGCGCGACCCTGTTCCTGGTGCGCGGGGCCCAGGCGCTGGCGGCGATCGAAGGCCGCGCTTACGTGCTTCCGCAGGACGTGAAGGCGATCGCTCCCGACGTGCTCCGGCACCGCATCCACGTGTCCTACGAGGCCGAGGCGGAGGGCGTGGACGGCGAAGAGGTGGCGCGGCGCATCCTGGAGCAGGTGCGCGTTCCCTGATGCAGACCGCGGAGCTTCTGCGCAAGGTCCGCCGCCTCGAGATCCGTAGCCGCCACCTGGTCGAAGACCTGTTCGCGGGCCAGTCGGTGAGCGTGTTCAAGGGTCGCGGCGTCGAGTTCGACGAGGTCCGGCCCTACGTTCCCGGCGACGAAGTGCGGGACATCGATTGGAACGTCACCGCGCGGCTCGCGGTTCCCTACGTCAAGCGGTTCGTCGAAGAGCGCGAGCTGACCGTGCTGCTCGTGGTCGACGTCTCCCGCTCGATGCGGTTCGGGACCTCCGGGGTCGAGAAACGCGAGCTGGCGGCCGAGCTGTGCGCGGTGCTCGGGTTCGCCGCCCACCGGAACGACGACCGCGTCGGACTCGTGCTCGCATCCGATCGGGTCGAGCACTTCGTCCCTCCATCGCGCGGCCGCAGCCATCTGCTGCGCATGCTGCGCGACGTGCTCGGCGCCGAGCCCGAAGGGTCGGGCACCCGGCTGGTCGAGGCTGCGCGTTTCGTGCTGCGCACCAGTCATCGGCGGAGCCTCGTGTTCTGGATCTCGGACTTCGAGGACGCGATCGATGGCCAGGACTTGAGCGTGCTGGCGCGCCGCCACGAGCTCACGGCGCTGAGCTTGCGCGACCCGCGCGACGAGGCGCTGGTGTCCGCGGGCTGGGTCGAGTTCGAGGACCTCGAGAGCGGCGCGCGCCGGCTGATCAACACCTCTGACCGCAACGTCCGCCAGGCCTACGCCGATCAGGCGCGCGAGCGCCGCCGCCAAGCCGAGATTACGCTCAAGCGCGCCCGCTGCCCGGTGATCGAGGTGCGCACCGACCGCTCGTACCTGCCGGTGTTGATGCGCTACTTCGCCGCCCGGCGCCGTGGCCGGAGCGTCGCGTGAGGGCGGGGCCTACGTGGATGTGGGCGCTGTCCGCGCTGCTCGGCATCGGACTGTGCGGAGCGTTCGTCCCGGCCCGCGCGTGGGCTCAGAGCGAAGCCGACCTCGACGCGCAGGCGTTGGTGACGCCCGACATCGTGCAACTGGGGGAGCGAGCGACCTATCGGGGTCGCGTGATCGTCGACCCACGTTTTCAGGTGCGCTGGTTGCCGCCCGAGCCGAGCGATCCGCTCACCTGGGGAACACGCCAAGCCGGCCGCAATCCCCGCTGGGACGGCGGCGGCGGCCATCGCAAGGTCGCGGACACCGTGTGGGTGGAGATCCCGCTCCAGGCATTCGAGCTCGGCGAGCTCGAGATTCCGGGACTGCGCTTCGAGTACCGCACGGGGACCGGCGCGGCTCAGCACCGCCTCCCGGCCGCGCGGCTGCGCGTCGTGTCGGTGTTGACTGCGGCCGACAGCAACGCCCGCTTCCGCGCGTTGCAGGGACCGATCGCCGCGCCTTGGTGGGAGCGCGTGCCATGGATGATCGTCGCCCTGGTCGTTTCGGCGCTCGCTGCTTTGGTGGGCGCGATTCTGTGGGCGCGCCGCCGCCGGCGGCCGACGGTGACGCCTCCGGTTCCGATCCAAGCACGGCCGCGCCATCCTGGGGCTGAAGCGCTGGCGGCGCTCGCCGCGCTGCGGGCGCGCGAGCTGCCGCGCCACGGCCGGTTCGGCGAACACGCCTTCGAGCTCGGCCAGATTCTGCGGCGCTTCGTCGAAGCGACGATCGGCACCACGCGCCCCGGGGACACGACGCCCGAGCTGGTCGATCATCTACGGCTCGCCGGTCTCGGCTCGGGTGATCTCCAGCGGCTCGCGGGACTCTTGCAGGCGTGGGATCGCGTCAAGTTCGCGCGCGCGCCGATGACGGTGGACGAAGCCGTGCGCACCGAGAGCGCCGTCGAGGCGTTCGTGCGCGGCCCGAGCCCCGGTTCCGAAGCGCAGGTGGCGTGATGCGCTGGGACTCTCCGTGGCTGTTGCTGCTGCTGCTGGTGCTGCCCGTGATCCTGTGGCGGGCGCGCCGCCCGGTGGTGCGCTCGCCGGCAGTGCTGTGGGTGCGACTCGTGGCGCAGCGGCGTGCGCTCGGCGCCGCGGCGGTGCGCGCGGTCGGTTGGTTGCCGTGGGCGGCGCTCGCCTTGGGATTGCTCGCGATCGCACGGCCGCAGCAGGGCTTGCGCCAGACCGAGACCGAGACCCGCGGCGTCGACATCGTGCTCGCGCTCGACGTCTCGCCGAGCATGCGCGCAGAAGACTTTCGCCCGCGCAACCGCCTGCACGTGGCCAAGGTCGCGGCGCGTGATTTCATCCGCCAGCGCGAGCACGATCGCATCGGGCTGGTGGGGTTCGGCGGGACCGCGTTCACGCAATGCCCCCTGACGCTCGATCACCCGGTGCTGATCGAGCTGCTGGATGCGGTCGACTTCGGCATGGTCGAAGACGGCACCGCGATCGGCATGGGGCTCGCGACCTCGGTCTCGCGGCTGCGAGAGAGCCGCACGCCGAGCAAGGTGATCGTGCTGCTGACCGACGGCCAGAACAACCGCGGCGCCATCGACCCTTTGACCGGCGCCGAGCTCGCGAAGTCGTTCGGCATCAAGGTCTACACGGTGCTGGTCGGGCGCGGGGGTGTGGTGCCGGTGCCCGTGGACGATCCGGTGTTCGGCCGCCGCATGCAAATGGTGCGCATGGATGTGGACGAGGAGACGATGCGCGAGATCGCGAAGCGCACGAACGGCCGCTTCTTCCGCGCCCAGGATCCCGACGCGTTGACGCAGATCTACACCGAGATCGACCGGCTCGAGCGCGCGCCGATCCGCTCGCTCGAGTATCGCGACTATCGCGATCTGGGGCCGATCCTGCTCGGCATCGCCGCGCTGCTGTTGCTGGTGCACGGCCTGAGCACCACCACCTGGGCGCTGCGGACGCCATGAGCGGAGAGCGTGCGTGAGCTTCGTCGATCCCCGCTGGCTCTGGCTTGTGCTCGGCGTGCCGGTGCTGATCCTGCTCGAGGGCCACGCGCACCGGCGCGCCCGGCGCGCGCTCGAGCAACTCGTCGGGCCCCGCGCGGACTCGGCGCTCATCGCCCAGCGGCTCCCGGGACAGCGCCGCACGTCATTGGTGCTGCGCGTGCTCGCGCTCCCGCTGTTGATCGTCGGCGCGGCCGGGCCGGAATGGGGCAGCGAGCTGGTGCGGCGCAGCGCGACCGGCTCCGACGTGATCCTGCTGATCGACGTCTCGGCGAGCATGGACGTCCGCGACGTGGCGCCGAGCCGGCTCGAGGAGGCGCGCCGTGAAGCGCTGGCGGTGCTCGACCGGCTCGCCGGCA
>DASQFU010000050.1:0-4600 GCA_035632955.1 Candidatus Limnocylindria bacterium | reverse complement strand
TGCCACGCCGGTCGGGATGCCAAGGGCGGAGTCGTGCTCGGCCTGCGTGCCGGGCGTGACGCCGTAGTCGATGTGCGGATTCAGATCGCGCAGGGTCGTCGTGCCCGTGGCTTCGATCAACCCGACGCGCGTGTCGACGAGATGGCCACTGAGATTCGACTCGAAGCGCGTGAGATTGCGGGCCTCGGTCGCAGCGAGCGCCACCATGCCGTCGGTCGGATTCACCGCCAGGCCGAAGTTCAGCGTGCCGATGCCGCCGAACGTGCGCGTGACCAATTGCGTGCCGGTGTCGATCTCCGTCACGTCGTCGTCGAGCACCGTGTACTTCGCCTTCGCGTTCCAGAGTCGACCGGTCTCGTCCAGCCAATCGCCGTTCGGCTGCTGGCCGATGACGAGTCCAACCTGAGGAGCCGGCGGCAGATCCGGATTCATCGGCGGATTCGGAGTCGGGAGCGAGTCGCCGGCCTCCGCTTCCGACAGGACCGAAGTGCGGTTGCCAGCCTGGAACCCCGCGACGTAGACGTACGTGCCGCCGGCGTTGCGCGCGAGCGCGCGTGGCATTCGCGACCGGATCGCAATCGATGCGACGGGCTGCAGCGTCACGGGGTCGAAAACGCGAACCCGATCTTCCTGGGAGACGCTGACGTAGGCCAACGGCCCGGCGCCCGCGAATACCACGTCGCTCGGCTCGTCGCCGACATGGATCGTCGCGCGCACGTGCAGGGTGTTGAGGTTGACGACACTGACGTCATCCGAAAGCTGATTCACGACCCAGGCTTCGCTGTCGCTCAGCGCTGCGACCGACACCGGCTCGAGTCCGACCGGAACGTCCGCCACCTTCGCCGGTCCCGCCGCTCCGAGCGAGAACACCGCGAGACGATTGTCGGCGGTGTTGACGACCAGCAGCCGGTCGCCGCTCGGCGTGAGCGCCAGGGGGTGAACGTGGCCGCTCTCGAAGTGGGTGAAGTCCGGCGCGACCGCCGGGCGCGAGCCCAGGCGCCCGGGCAGAGCGCCCAATCCCATGACCAGCGATAGACTTACGATCAGCAGCGGCAGGCGGCGCATGGGGGCTTTGAAGGAGGTTGAGGCGCAACGTGAAGTAGCGGGCTATAAGTCTATCAATAGCCGTGCGCTAGATGGAAGGGGCAAATCGTAGGTCCGGAGTGGCTCGCGACCCTCAACGTCACGCTACGTGTGAGGTCGAATCGCTCCTTCTGCCGCTCCCCCACTCGATTCCCGCGCGAATGCGTGCCACGCGTTCATCGCGACGAACGGCAGCAGCGGCATCAGGACGCGAGTCTCGAACACGAGGCCGAAGAGCAACAGTGCGCCCACCATCCCGATCACGATCGCCGCAAGCGCGCCGTATCGGACCAGGTCGGAACGCGCGAGGCGCACGGCGAGCACAAGGACCAGGATCAGGAACAGCGTCACGACGAACGGATACGCTGCCGCCGGTTCCAACGTGAACGAGCTCGCGAGCGTGTTCCAGTTCTGGCGCAGCGAGAAGTGGACGCTCCCTCCATACGTGATCTGCGGCAATAGCTCCTCGGGGCGCAGTGTCTCGCGAACCAGCAGCGTTCTTCTCAGCGTCTCGATCAGCGCGACGCCGCCACCGATCAGTGCGAGCCCGAGCACCGAACTGGCCCAATCGAATCGGAACGATGCCGATCGTGGCCCTGCGACGTATCGCACGACCGGATCGAGCACCAGCCAGACCGCCATGAACAACGCGATCTCATGGTTCAGCAACGCGACGGGAACGAGTATGGCGAACCACGCGCGTCGCGTCCGTGCGAGCACGAGATAGTTGAACAGCGTGAAGAACAGGAGCGCGAGGAGATCCCATGCGTAGAGCCAGATACATGGAAGCAGAACGGCGAAACCGGCCTGCAGGATTAGGAATGCCGGGACCGCCGGCCGCCGGGGATCGCGCAGCCGATTCGTGAGCCACAGGAGGCAGAAGCCGCTCACGAACAGCACGAGAATCGCGAACGCCGCGTACGCCTCGGCAATGCGATCCGGGCTCTCGGCCATCGCATGCACCAGTTGAGGGCCGAGCACCCGACTCTGATAGACGCGCCACGGCGGCTCGCCCCGGACCACGCCTTCGCCGACGGCGGCGGAGAGCTGGAACGCCTTCGGCATCAGCAACACGATCAGGCGGAGATGCGCGAAGGCGAAGAACAGCGCGAGCAGCGCGTAGCCCGCAAGCCGCCAGGGCGGCCACGCGGGCGCGGGAGGCATTCTGCGCATCTAGGTTTCAGCCCCCACCTTCCCTATTGGGCGCTGGTCTTCAGCATCTTCGTGATCATGCCCTGAAGCGCCGTGTTCTGGGCGGTGACGCCGTCGATTTCGCCGGCCGCCGCGTGCCCGCGGATCTTCTCCGTGACGGCAGTCACCTCGGAGATCTGCAGCTCGAGGTCGTCCGCCGTCCTCGTCGGCACCCCGGCCGTCTTGCCGCCCAGCGCCACGACCAGATCGCGCACGCGCAGCGCGGCCACTCCGACTTCGTCGAGATTTCGAGCGTTTACCGCGCCATCCAGGCGCCTGGCTTCGGTGCGTAACCGGTTGCGAAGCTCAGCCTCGCTTCCCGCGACCGGCCCACTCGTATCGTTGGCAGCCGATCCCGCCGTGTCTCCGGTCGCCGAAGCTCCGTTTTGTGCTCCGCTGCCGGACGGGGCCCCGACCCCGGGAACCGTGCGAGTCGTGTCGGCGCGCTCCGAGTACTCGCCCTGCGCGCAGCTCCAGGCGCCCAGGCCAAGGACGAGCGCCAGAGCGCTTGAAAGCGAAGTCCTGACGATCTTCATGGTCCGAACCCTCCGATCCTGACGACGACTCGACGCTGATCCTCTACTCCATCTGCTCGGGCTGCCGCACCTCCTTGAAGGTCAGGCCCGGGACACGCCATGATAGGCTCGTATGGGCTCACGTGCGCGTTTGGAGTCTCGGTTCCCGTTCCAGGCACGATTGACAGGAACTTGGCGTGCCGGCTCTACGAGGCGCTGCTACGCTCTCGTGCATGGCGAACGCTGAAGATCGAAGTCGCCGGCGGTTCTTCAAGTTTCTGCTGTCTGCGCCGATCGCCTATGCGATTGGGAGCCAGCTGCCGTGGCCGGACCTTCTCGGCGCGGCGGAAACGAAACCGGGCACACCGGGATCGAGCCTCGCACCCACGCCCGAGTGCGCCGACGACGACGAGCCCACGCCTTCTGAGACCGCAGGCCCGTTCTTCACGCCGAACTCTCCACGCCGCACGTCGCTGATCGAGTCCGGAGTCTCCGGCACGAAGGTCGTGCTCACCGGACGCGTCTTCTCGCGAGAATGCCGGCCACTTCCCGGCGTCCTGGTCGACTTCTGGCAGGCTGACGATGCCGGCGAGTACGACAACGAGGGGTTCAAACTGCGCGGACATCAGTTCACCGACGCGACCGGACTCTATCGGCTGACGACGATCGTGCCCGGGCTCTATCCGGGTCGTACGCGCCACATTCACGCGAGAGTCCAGGCCCCGAAGCAGCGCGTTTTGACGACGCAGCTCTACCTGCCCGACGAACCGCGCAACCGCAGGGACTTCCTGTTCCGCCCCGATCTGTTGATGGCGGTGAAGAACGGGGCGGGCGGCAAGCAGGCGCGATTCCATTTCATGCTCGACATGGCCTGATCGGAGATCTCCGCAGCGTTCACCCAGTCTGAGGCGCTGCGCGCTCAAGTTCCTGCACCGGTCCTGAGCGGCAATCCCGCAGCCAGGTCCCGCTTTATGCAGGAAGCACGATCGGCCTCCGCGCTCGATCACCACAACATCTGCTCCACCTACGCAATCGACGAGACGCTCGAGGGGACAGATCTACATCGTGATGGCCTACTACGAGGGCCACACGCTCGATCGTCGCCTGGAGATCGCTGCGCCGAGCAACGCGACGAGCCCGATGGTGCGCCGATGCCGCCGGCGATGGTCGCTCATTGGGACCAGCGTCAGAGTCATGATCGGGCACCTCGGAGTCATGGTCGAGACGATCAGGGAGACTCGATGCGGAACACACTCCCACCATCGGTGAGGATGTAGAGCTCGCCGTTCGCGTCCTCACCGAAGCTGGTCAGCCCGGGTGACGTGAGGGACGGCCAGCTCTGCGGCTGCGTGGCTTGCCCGCCCTGATAACGGAAGCTTCGCACCCAGCCGGCGCAGTAGTCGCCGTAGAGATAGGCGCCGCGCAGCGCCGGGATCGCGCTTCCGCGATAGACGTAGCCGCCGGTCACCGAGCACGCCCCGCCGGAATGCGGATAGTCGAGCACGGGAAGCGTGAGGCCGTTCTGATTGCAGCTCGAGGCGTTGTAGCACGATCGGCCTTCCATGATCCGCCAGCCGAAGTTCAGGCCGCGGCCAGCGCCGTCGGCCGCGGACGACACGTGAATCTCCTCGTGATCCTCCTGGCCCACGTCCCCGAGGTAGAGATCTCCGGTCTGGCGATCGAAGCTGAAGCGCCACGGATTGCGCAACCCGAAGGTCCAGATCTCCGGCCGGTCGGGAGACGAGAACGGATTGCCGAGAGGAATCGCATAGCCGGCGCCGCCGCCGCTCACGTCCAGGCGCAGGATCGAG
>DASQFU010000049.1:0-8964 GCA_035632955.1 Candidatus Limnocylindria bacterium | reverse complement strand
GTCGACGCACACGGTCAGGCGCGTCAAGATCTGCTCTTCCACCCTCGCGATCGTGAACGCTCCCGGGCGCCACGTGACTTCGTAGCGCTCGGGTCGACCCGCCACCGGACGGCGGCCCGACGACCAGGGGATGCCGGTCTCTCGGTCGCGGAGATAGACGAAGAAACCGTCCCGATCCTGAATGCGGTCGCCGCGCCACCGCGTCAGCGCGACGTCCTGCCACATGGATCGGCCGGTGCCATCGGCCGTGATGAAGACGGAGTAGCTTCCGTTCGAGAGCAGCGAGGCGGGCTGCGCGCCGGGCCAGTTCAGGCGCGAAGCCGTATCGGCATCCCGATTAGAGCCGGTCATTGGAGCAGGACGAGTTTCCGGATCTGCGACTGCCCGTTGCCCTGGAGATGGCAATAGTAGACGCCGCTGGCGAGGCTGCCGCGGGACACAGTCTCGACGTGCATTCCGGCCGGCCGGACACCATCGACGAGACGCGCCACTTCGCGTCCCGCCAGATCGTGCAGCGTCAGGCGCACCGATCCCTCCCGGGCGAGCCGGAAACGAAGCGAGGCGCGATCGACGAACGGGTTCGGCTGGGCGGGATAGAGCTCGAGCCCAACGCCTGCGTTCGGACCGTCGTCCACGCCGGTCACGCCGACGAAGCCGGCGCGAAGGAGCCCTTGCTGGATGTGAGGGTTCAGCATGAAGCGGTTCCACACCGATTGCGTGCGGTAGTTCTCGATCATCATCACGATCGGGCCCTGATCGATGCCGAGGTAGTCCGTGGCGTACCAGTTGACGCTTAGGTTGAACGCGTCCCGGAAGCCGTAAGGTCCCCAGAGGCTGGGATAGTTGTTATACATGTTGCGGAGTACCGGGAGCACGACCTCGGGCGCAAACGGCAGGGAGCTCGCGGGTGCGGTCGGCGTGATCGTCCCATTGTCGAAGGTCCCCGGTCCCGGCGCGCCGTGCGCGGCGTATAAGGGCTCCGGCGGCGGATCGTCGCTCGCCGTCAGGCCCCACAAGATGTCGCTGTAGCCGGCGAAGCCTCCCGGGTTCGCGATGGAGTAGCCACGCTGCGCTAGGGTCGCGCGGCGCGAGTTCTCGAAGTACGTGATGTTGCGAAACGGATTCTGCATGTAGGCATCCTTCCCGGCACGGAAGTCGACCCAGCAGTGCGAGTACTGGTGGCCGAATAGCGGCCCGAACGCCACGTAGGAATATCCGTAGTGCGTTTGCCACTGATAGCCGCTGGTCCACGCGTTCCACGTGCTGGCGGGGACCGGATGTGTCGGCGAGCCCAGTGCGAGGATGTAGAGGATCATCGCTTCGTTGTAGCCGATCCATTGCGGGAAACCGGCAAACCCGCTCTCCGGCTTCCACCCGTGCAGGATTCCGGAATTGAAGTTGCGCATGAACTCCCAGTCGGCCCGGAAGTAGATCGAGTCCGCAAGCGCACGGATATCGACCTCTTCCGGGTCGCTACCTTGGAAGTACTGTTTGGCATCGAGAATGCCGGCGAACAGCAGGGCCGTGTCGATCGTGGACAGTTCGCTTTCCCAGACCCGCGTCGCGGTGTTCATGTCGAGGAAGTGGTAGTAGAGCCCCTTGTAACCGATGAATCCGTTGGAGCCCGGTCCCTGGGGAGCGTTCCAGAACGTCTGGAGCGTCGTCCGCACGCGATCACGCCCGGCCGTGTGTGTGACCCAACCATGGTCGATCGCAACGCAGATCGACGACAGCCCGAACCCCACGGCTGCGATGCTGGCGGGCGAGCCCGGGGTGCTGCGATCCTTGACGAGACCGTTCACCGGATTGGCCTCGTTCCAGAAGTACTGGAACGAAACCTGCTGTATGTCGTCGAGCAGCTGCTGGTCGGTCTGGGCTCGGGCTTCCCCGATGCACAGGACCGCCACCATCATCGCCGCCCTCACCACCACCCTCAGCTTTCTCATTTCCTGGATCTCCTTCAGCGCGATATCTAGAACGCCAGATCCACGGCAAACCGGTGCGTCGAACCCAGTCGTCCATGGTCGGCCCAGGCGTAATCGAATCGGTAGCGGTAGAGGTCGAGACGTCCGTTGAGCCCTGCGCCCAACGTGAGACCGACTTCGGAGTCTTGCTGAAATGCGTTCTGATACCCGGCGCGCAGCGCCAGCATGTCGCGCATCGTCCACTCCGCGCCGGCACTCACGCTCTCGGTGTTGTCGTTGGGATGAAAGGCGTCGACTGCCACGCTCAACGCCTGACCCTGGGCGGGCCGGAACGGCATGCCCACGCCGACCCGAAACAGCACCGGCACCGGATAGCCATCGGTGAAGCGTTCACCTGGAAGCGCGCCGTTGTCTCCGAAGCGATCCGGGTCGTTGTCGTAGAGAATCCGGAGATCGCGGCCCGAATACCGGCCCTCGGTGCCGAAGTTCGTGAGGCTCGAACCGATGTGCAAGCCGTTCTCCGAGATCCGATAGCGGGTGCCGAGACCGATCGTCATCGTGCTGACCGAGCTGTTCCAGATCGTCTCCTGCAGCCATGCGACCTGGACGCCCGCGCTGAAGCGATCCGTGATCTCCTTACCGTAGCCGAGCGCGAGCGCGACGTCCGAAACGCGGTAGCGCTCGCCGGTACCCAGCGGCGCTGACACGGTGCGGACGTCGATCTCTCCGGAGTTGAGTGACGTCACGCTGGCAAACCCGTTGCCCCAGCGCCCGAGCGGAATGGCGGCGGCGACGTAGTCGTAGCTGATGTCCGCCAACCAGGCGCTGTGCGCGAACATGACCTCGTAGCGGCTCGCGCGGCCGATCGCGGCTGGGTTGTAGTAGACCGCGTCCAGCCCCTCGAACATCGAGACGCCCGCGTTGCCCATGCCCGTGATGCGCGCGCTCGGCTCGATGAGTAGGAACTGACCCATGGTCGTGCCGGTCTTGCTCTGGCCGAAGGCCGGCGCGGCGGCCAGCGTCAGGACTATCAGCGACATCAGGGTTTTGCCGTTCATGAGACGCCCGCTCTCATTTGATGATCGCGAACTTGCCCACGTGCGTGCCGATGCCCGGCGCGTCGAGGTGGAACACGTAGAGGCCCGGAGCGAGGTCCAGGTTGTCCTTGGTGCGAAGGTTCCATGCCACGTAGCCGTCGGTCGAGCCGTCGTGGCGCAGCGTCTGCACCAGATCGCCTCGCACCGTATAGATCCGGATGATGCTCAGGCTCGGCACCGCGCGGAACTCGATCCGTCGCTCGCCCCGCCCCGAGATCGCGAACCGCTCGGGCTCGAAGCTCGCAGCTCCCACGTATGGGTTCGGGACCACGTACGGTTTCTCGTCGAACGCCGCGCGCGCGCGGTCGGGGTCCAGGCTCGAGCTGCGGGTCGTGAATACGAAGACGTCCGTGTCGCTGAACGGGCGGGTCAGCTTCAGGTCGTAGACATCCCCGAGCCGTGCCGGCACGATCGGCCCTCGCGCGCCCTGCCCGAGCGTGTCGAGCACGAAATGCCAGGTCAGATCGAAGGCGGTCGGCGGCGGCGCGTCGTACGTCAGGACGTCGACGTATTCGTTGGCGCGACTCAGAGTCCCGTCAAGATCGACGTCGTTGAAGATGAAGTCGAGCTGCCGGTCGCCGCCGGCCGAGTGGGCGAACGCCCGGAACTTGGCGGGTCGCGCCTGGAACGGCGTGATCGCAAGCCCGGTGTCGCGCACGACGTCGTCGAACACGATCGTGATGTCGTCGGGATAGCCCGGCCGTCGCAGATTGATCGGCTGGCCGGGCTGATACGTCACCCGGATGCGCGTGTTCGTCGGAGAGCCGGCTACGTACCCGGAGCGCGCAGCATCCACGGACACCGCGGTCGGCGTGGTCACGAGCGGCAGCAGGCCGGAGCCGACCGCTCCGATCCCCTGCCCGTTGAAGTCGTGGCCGGTCGTGAACAAGACCTCTCCCGTCGTGCTGTCGGTGAGCGTGTAGGCCCGAGCGCGGATGCTGTCGGGCGAAGGCGTGGTGAAGGTCAGCTTGAACGTATGGCCATCGGGAAGCAGGTTCGCGTTCACGACCCGAATGTCCACGGTTCCCGTCCCCTCACCCGCGACATGCGTCGCGGGTTCGACCGAACCCGGCACGAAGCCGGCGACTTTCGGATTCGGCCGCACCGTAACGACGTTCTTTGGCAGGATCAGGCCGCCGCGCGGCGTTCGCGAGACGGTGATTGCATTCTCCGACGGATAGAACGAGAGCGAGTCGGGCGTTCCTTCCGGGGAGCCGAAGTCGTAGGCGGTGACCGCGTAGTAGTACGCCTGGCCGTTGACGGCGGTGGTGTCGGTCCATGTGTGGGTGATGCCGGTCTCGTCGCCGAGGTAGTACGCGACGCCATCGATGGTCCGGTCCGAATAGCCGCGCTTGCCGTCCTGGAGATCGAACTGCGCGATCGGCTGGCCATTGCCGACCAGCGGATTGCCACGGCCGCTCGTGAGCACCCGCGCGTCTCGGAAGTCGGGATCGGTAGCGCGGTAGACGCGATAGCCCTCGAAGTCGAACTCGTTCGAGACCGGATCGACCCCGCGCTCGGCCACATCGTCCCACGACAAACGCACGAAATGGTCGCCGGCCTCGGCGGTCAGCGTTGGCATTGGCGGCGGCACCGCGAACTGATAGTTCGCGTTATAGATCTGCTGCACCGTCTGCACCGTCTCTCGCAGCTCGAAGAGATCGGCGCCGTACGCGAGCGCGAGACTGAAGCGCTCGGTCTTGCCGGCTTCGAGCCGGAACGGCCCCGAGGCGAACAGGAAGCCGATGTTGTAGTTGGCCGCCAGAGCCGAGTCGAAGCGCGCGGGCACGAAGGGGGCCGTGAACTTCTCGTACAGCCGCTGGGGCCAGTTCTCGTTATCGGTGTAGAACAGAACGCCGTCGACGGTCTGATCGTCATTCCCCTGACCAGCGCGAATCCGGTTCATCTTGAAGCCGGTGAGCCCGATCTGATCCGACTCGTTGAGATCGGTGCCGTCGAAGTTGGGCTCGCCCTCGGTCGGCGACCCGTCGCCTTCGCCGGTATCGCCGGTTTCCGCGACGCCATCCGCGCCGAGATCGCTCTGCTCGGCCCGCCAGTCCATGTCTTCGTCCCCGGTCCACCAGCGTCCCGCACGATAGGCAGGGCGCTTGTCGAGCGGGCCGTAAAAAGCGAAGAACTTCGCGGTGTCGTACTGCGCGGCGATGAAGGCGAGGATCGCCTGCTGGCCGACGATCTCCTGCCCCGGGCCGCCATCACGGCGCTCGTTGAGGATCCCGTCGTTGTCGTTGTCCAGACCGTCCGAGGAGTTCCCGGGCGTCTCGAGATAGGCGTAGCCGAGATACCCCGTGCGGCCGCACGGTCCCGACAGGTCGCGCCCATGGCCGAACTTGTCCCAGGTGTAGACCAGATTCAGTCCCAACGACTTGTCGAAGAACGCGTTGTCGTCGTCCGACTCGAAAATCCCATCGCACGAGATCGCCGAACCACCGACACCGGAGTCCATGTACAGGCCGAAAATGATGTTGTCGGCGTAATCGGTCGTGCTCTCGTTGGTGATGTCGTAATGCCAGAAGATCACATTCCCGGCCTGGGGATTGGCCCATTGGAATCCACGCACCTCGACTCTCAGCCCCAGACCGCGCCGCGTGAGATCCGTCGTATCCGGGAAGAAGTTCCAGGCGTCGTAGAAGTCGTCATCCATGACAGTGTAACTCTCCTGATCGGCGGCGGGCCGTTTGCCGAAGTATCCGTTCCAGCTCCCGCGCCACCCGGGATCGTCGGGATCGCCAGCTCGATCCGGCCAGGCCTCGGGCCATGTGCGCGGATCGTTGCTGATGGCGGGTGAGCGGCCTCGATTGATGCTCGGATCCGGCTGGAAATAGCCGGGCCGCGGCTCGAAGCGCATGATCCGATTGTGGATTGGACTCAAGCCCTGCCGCTCCCGAAAGCCGGTCTCCATGATGTAAGCGTCGTCGCCATGGCGCTGGCGGACCTTCGCGAGCACGAACGGCGTGACACCGTCGGAGTAGTTCATGCCGCTGCCCTTTGGCACCTCGGCCGAGTGGAACACGCTGAGGTCCACACCGCCCGGATTCGGCGGATAGTCGCCGACCATGCCGTAGTTCCAGAACACGGTGCGGATGTTGGCGGCGTCGTGGAATCCGGAGCGCTCGGCATCGATGCGCCCGCGCTGGTCGGGGGGCACCGACGCAGGCCACGCGGAGCTCGCCGTCGCCGCCAGCGGCAGCAGCAAGACGATCCAGGTTTCGAAACGAATGCTCATCGATTCCTCGCCGTCATCATCAGCGTATCGCTACCCCGAGCTCGATCCGACGCGGCCCGAAGAACCGGGATGGATCGGCGAGGAGAACGCCGTCTGGCTCCGGAAATCTCGAGTAGTACGGACTACCGGTGCTTCCGAACACGAAACCATTGAAGAAACGAGTGTCGAACACGTTCAACACCCGACCGAACAGGCTGCCGGTCCGTCCGCCGAGCCGTAGATCCTTCTCGGCCCGCAGATCCACGGTCGAGACAACGGGCTTGCGACCGGAATGAGTGTCGAGAGCCTCACCGAATCCGCCCTCGCCGGTGGGCGTATAGGGCTGGCCGCTCGCCGCCCTGACGATGGTGCTGACCGTGAAATCCTGGGGCCGCGACAGCGTGACCGTCAGGTTGAACGTGTGCCGTTGATCCCACGCGAATGGAATCTGCCGCGGCCGCGGATCCTCGCCCGCCTCCGCTCGGGTCGCGGTCTCGCGCGGATCGCTCGCGTTCCCCTGTGCCCGTTGCCAGGTGTAGTCCAGGGACGTACTAATCAGACCCTGCCGGCGCTGATCGAGCGTGAGCGTGAAGCCGATCACGTTTCCGAAGTCGACGTTCGTCAGCCGCGTGTACTCGGCGTCGTTGTAGGTGGAGATGAACTCCACGCCCAGGAGGTCGCGGATGTCCTTGTAGAACAGGTTCACGTCGAGGCCGAGCCAATCCATCAGCGCCTGCTTGTAGCCGAATTGATACTGCACCGTCTGTTCGGGACGAATGTCGGGGTTACCCATCACACGGTAGTCGGTCGGGTCGCCCGCAGCCAGTTCGTTCAAGATCGAATAGTCGGCATTCTTGAAAATCTCTCCGAGAGCAGGCATCTGATAGAAGTGGCCGTAGGCAAAGAACAGCGCGGCGTCCTCGGTGACCGGATAGGAGATGCCGATGCGCGGCGCGACCGACACCTTACGGTGGGCTCGGACTGGGTAGGATTGCGGAACGCCGGAGATCGAATTCGCCGGATTCGCCAGATCGCTCGGGAAGTTCGAACGTGGGTCGAAGTACTCGACCCGTGCGCCCGCACGCACTCTGAGGTCGTTCCACTCGACGTCCTCCTGTGCGAAGGCCGCCCCTTGCACCGGATGATAGACCTGCGGCGCCGGAAAGTCTGGAGGCTCGTTCTCGTGTCGCCCCAGAACCTGACCACTGGGTCCCGCGGTGAACGCCAGGTGTCCGGGACTCCCGAACCGAACGGCAGGCCACTGAAACTCGGCGCCGAGTTTGATTTGCTGATCGCTGGTCAACTGGCTCACGTACGACCCCTTCAGCACCATCGCGTCGCTGGTCTGAACGAACCGATCGAAATCCACACCCCAGATGACCGCGCCGAGCTCGTAATTGGAAAACGGCGGCGAGGGATTTCCAGCCGCGTCGTAACGCGGATCGTTCACGTTCTCGAATACGAAGTCCTGATAATCGAAATAGTTCTGACGCGCCGCCAGTGTGTAGAAGGTGGACGGACCCAGCGTGTGGGTCCAATCCAACCCGTGAACAACCGAGAGCGTGCGCTGCTTCTTGAGCCCGTCCGGGTTGAGTCGGAACCTGTAGTCGGCGCGTCGCCCTTCGAGATGATTGACGATCGCCTGATAGTTAAACTCGATATTCGTGATCGACCGGTTCGTGATCTTGGCGAGACCGGACCATTCCCGGGTGAAGGCCAGCGGCACCCGCTCGCCGTCTCCAGTTGCATGAACAACCAGATTCGTATCGGGGATGTCGGTTGGGCGGAAACGCCGCTCTCCGGTGACCCAGTCGTCGAACACGTAGCGGCGGGCGTTGGCGAGGAACGTGGTGTTCGGGAGTCGCGTCGGGCCACTCACGCTCAATTGGTAGTTCTGGATTCCGGCCGGCCGGAACGCGGACTCGATTACGGTGAAGTTGGCGGCCGGATCGTTCACCGTCCGGTTGCTGCTGGGATAGAGGAAACCGCCCGCGAACACTTCCGCGTTCCATTCGAGCTTGTCGCCACCGCGCCGGAGCACGGCGTTGACCACGCCGCTCATCGCCTGCCCGTATTCCGCGTCGAACGTCCCGCTGATGACCTGAACCTCTTCCAGCAACGAGCGGTCGAGCTTGAGGCTCGACTTGTTGTCGTAGCTGTTGTTCACGCTGACGCCGTCGACCTGATACTGGACCTCACCGAGCCGGCCGCCGCGGAAGTGCCCATCGACCACTCCTGCCTGGAGGTTCACGACGTCCTGCAGCTCCTGCACCGGCAGGCTCTCCAGCTCTTCACGACTGACGGTTGCGAGCGTGCTGGTTAGGTTCAGATTCACGACCGGCCGCTCCGCGGTGACCACGACTTCCTCGATTCCGATCGGCGTCTCCTTGAGCTGCATGTCGAGCGGCGTTGTCTGATCCGCGGAGATCAGAACCCCCTGCACCGACACCGGCCCGTACCCGAGCATGCTGAACTTCACTTCGTAGCCGCCGGCCGGTAGGTTCAGGACCACGTATCGGCCGGCCACATCGGTCACGGCTCCCGATCGTGCTCCGGGAACCGCGACGTTCACGCCCACGAGTGGCTGCTTGTTCCCGTCGACCACTCGTCCCGACAGCTTGCCGGTGGTGCCCGCCAGCGCCGCGGAAGGAAGCAGCACGACGAGGCAGGCCAGCAGGCCGTTCCCAACCAAGAGCCTGCGAGCGAAACGGGGCGAGCC
>DASQFU010000048.1:0-80652 GCA_035632955.1 Candidatus Limnocylindria bacterium | reverse complement strand
GCACCTCGCGGAGCAGCGACGCGACCGAGTCGTGGTAGCGATCGTAGCGGATGCGAAGCTTCTTCGTCGCAGGGTCGAACGCCACCGAGCCCTTGTCGAGATACCAGTTGAGCTGCATCAGCTGCATGACGCCGTACACCTGATCGCGGCGCGGGCGGGACTTCAAGAGCACCCGGCCCACGCCGCTGGCATACACGCCCTTCAGCTTGCGCTCGTCGTAGTACCCCGATGCCCGCAGCGAGCGCGCCAGAAAAAGCGAGACCAGGTCGGCCTTCATCTCCTCGAGCGTCCCGGATTCTTCCTGAAGGGCGATCTCCAGGTCCCGGCCGCGGCGATCCCGATCCGGGCCGAGGTAGTGCCCGATCTCGTGCCATAGGACCCGGTAGAAGCTTCCGTCGTCCTGCAGGTCGGCGCGATGCTGCGGCACGACCGCGGCCTCCCAGGTGTCGCGGGCGTTCGCGAGCAGGTCCGGGTGCATGAGGATGTTCTGGCGCATCAGGATCGTGCGCCCATAGCGGCGCACGATCGCCGCCTCGTTCGGCAGGATGCTGGCGGTGTTCGTGCCCCGCGCCTGACCGAAATCAGCGATCACGTCGTAGATGCCGATCGACACTCGGTCGCGCACTTTCTTGTGGGGCGCGTAGGGCAGGCTGTTCTCGAACTCCTGGAGGTTCTTGATCGCGGCCAGCAGCTCGGCGCTCTTTCTCTCGTCTTCGAGCAGGATGCTCATGCTGTGGAAGGCCTTGGTGCCGAACAGCTCGTCGTCATAGGTCTCGTAGGCGCCGACCTGCGCGTTGAGGCGACCGAACGTGCCGCTCACCCACGCCGCGTCGCCGGCCTCGTAGTCGTTCGCCAGCAAGTCCCGCGCGCGATGCCGGAAGTATCCCGCGAGCTCGGCGTCGTGTGATTCCAAAAGATCCGCCGCTTCGAAGAGCAGGTGATAGGCGCGCACCAGCGAGTCGGCATAGGCGACCGCGTACGGAACCGCGTAGAAGCCATTCGCGGCCGGCCGTGAGAGCCGCGCGCGGAGACCGGGCTCGAGCCCAGGATGAAAGACGCGGAGAATCGAATGTTTTCGAAGCGCGGCCAGATCGCCGCGCAGCTCGGGAACATGAGCCCGTCGCACGACGGTGCGCGGATTCAGGATCGCCGCGCGGTCCTCGGGATGCGCGCGGAGGTGCTCCTCGATCTCCTCCTTCGTCACGCCCCACGGGTAGACGTTCTTTCCCGGCACCAGCGAGTCGACGGGCAGGAATGGCAGGCGCTCGTTGTCGAGCGTGGTCGCGATCGGCCCCGAGAACAGCCAGTAGAGGTCGGCGAGCGGCTGCGCCGACGGTCGCGAGCGCGCGTGGGTCGCGAGCGCCCGCTGAGCGGCTGGCGCCTGATGATGGTTCGCCAGCTCGTAGAGATGATTCATGATGTGCCCGGCCGAGATCAGCCGGTCGACGGCGAGCCGCTCGCCGGCGGAGAGGCCGGAGAGATCGGGAGCGAGCCGGAGCTCGAGCGTTTTGTCGAGGATGGGTTGCGTTTCGGTCTCGCCCCAGTAACCGCGCGGGAGATCCAGCCTCGCGGTCGTGCGTGGCGAAGCGCCGAGCGTGAGCACGGCCAGCACGACGAGGACAAGGCCGCGGCGCACTCCCGCGGCACGCCCTGCGGGAAAATGTCGAGCCGGTCGTTTTACGCGCGCCATCTAGTCGCTCCCGCGATCCGATTCGATCGGCAGTCCGGCTTCGGTCCAGCCGCGAAAGCCACCGTCGAGCGAGACCACGTGGGTGTATCCCATGCGTTGAAGGTTGTCGCACACGAGCGCGCTGCGAAATCCTCCGCCGCAATAGCACACCAGCGGCGTCGCCTTGTCGGGGAACGTCTGCTCGATGTCACGCTCGACGATCCCCTTGCCGAGGTGGACGGCGCCCGGCAGATGACCCTTCTCCCACTCGCGGTCCTCGCGGACGTCCACGAGTGCTATGCGCTCGCCCCTCGCCACCCGTTCGCGATATTCGGGGATCGACAGCTCGCGGACTCGCGATTTTGCGTCGCGCACCAAGGCCAGGAAGCCGGGGGAGTGCGCGTGAGCCATCGCGTCGGAGCTTGTACGGCTCAGCTTGCGCCGCTGGCGACGCGCGCGGCTGCGTCCGGCGCCGGCGTCGCAGCGATCGCGGCCGTCGCCTCGCGACCGTACTCGCGGACCACGTTGTAGAGGGCGTCGCGCTGGACCGGCGTCTTTCCAGCCTCGCGGATCATGTGGACCATGCCCTCTTCGGCCATTCCGACCGGACTGCGGGCGAGTGCGGCGTGCGCGATCTTCTCGACGCCGATCGTGCCGTCGAGGTCGCTGGCGCCGAAATTGATCGCCGCCGCGGCGGTGTCCTGGCCGAGCATGATCCAGTAGCTCTTCACGTGCGGCACGTTGTCGAACACCAGCCGCGAGATCGCGATGGTGCGGAGGTCTTCGATCGCCGACGCCTGGCGGCGCACCAAGCCGGTGGTGCCGGGCTGGAACGCGAGCGGGATGAACGCGAAGAACCCGGGCGCGCGGTCCTCGAGCTCGCGCAGCAGGATCATGTGCTGCACGCGCTCGGCGCGGGTCTCGATGTGGCCGTAGAGCAGCGTGCAGTTCGAAGGAATGCCCATGCGATGCGCGATCTCGTGAATCTCGATCCAGCGTTGGGCGCCGATCTTCTGGTGGAAGATCTCGCGCCGCACGCGCTCGCTGAACACCTCCGCGCCGCCGCCCGGCAAGGCGTCGAGCCCGGCCTCGCGCAGGCGCTCGAGCACCCATTCGGCCTTCTGCTTCGTGAGCCGGCAAAAGAAATCGATCTCGACCGCGGTGAATGCTTTGACCTTGAGGTCCGGCTTGGCTTCCTTCACCCAGCGGATGACGTTGAGGTAGTCGTCGAATCGCCAGCGGTTGTGGAGGCCGCCGACGATGTGGATCTCGTGGATCTCCGGATCGACGTGCGCTTTGATCTCGGCCTCGCCCATCGTGTAGGCGCCCGGGTCGTTCGGCTTCTTCGCGTAGTCGCAGAACCGGCACGACAGCACGCACACGTTGGTCGGATTGAGCTGTCGGTTGACCGTGAAGTAGACGCGGTCCCCGTGCCGGTCGCGCGCGCAGGCGTCGGCGAGCCGGCCGATCTCGAGCAGCGGTGCGTCGAAGAGCTCGAGCCCGTCCTCCTGGCTCAGACGTTTGCCTTCGAGCAGCGTGCGTTGGGCGTGTACGGCGGCCGCGTCGCGAAGCCGGAGCCGGGAAACATGAGAACCCACGGGGCGAGACCTCCTGAGAGCGGCGAAACCGTGGGAGTATATCGTCTCGTCTCGGGAGGGTCGAGGCTCGCGGCGCCCCCGCGCCCGCTCACAACAACGAGCCGCGCAGGATCCAGCTTGCGACCGTGAAGTAGATGACGATCCCCGTGACGTCGACCAGCGTGGCGACGAACGGCGCGGAGGCGCTCGCGGGGTCGGCGCCCAGCCGGCGCAGCAGGAACGGCAGCATCGAGCCGACGAAGGTGCCGAACGTCACCACGCCGAGCAGGCTGCCGGCGATCGTGAGACCGACGACGACCCCGTGATCGCCGTAGCTCTGGAACATCCACTGCCAGAGCATCACGCGACCGAACCCGAGCGCGCCGAGAATCCCTCCGAGCGCCAGACCCGCCGCGATCTCGCGGTGGATCACGCGCCACCAATCCGAGAGTCGCACCTCTCCGAGCGCCATCGCGCGGATCACCAGCGTCGAGGCTTGGGATCCCGAGTTGCCGCCGCTGCTGATGATGAGCGGGATGAAGATCGACAGCACCAGCGCACGCGCGAGTTGGTCCTCGAACCGCCCCATCGCGGTGGCGGTGAGCATCTCGCCCAGGAACAGGACCCCGAGCCATGGCGCGCGCTTGCGGACCATGCCGAGCATACTCACTTCGAGATAGGGCGCACCGAGTGCCGCGGTGCCGCCGATCTTCTGGATGTCCTCGGTGGCCTCTTCCTGGACGACGTCGACGATGTCGTCCACGGTGACGATGCCCTTCATGTGCCCTTGCTGATCGACCACCGGGATCGCCATCAGGTCCTGCTGGGCGAACACCCGGCTCACGGCCTCCTGGTCCATGTCCTCGGTGACCGTCACCACCTCGTGCGACATCAGGTCGCGCACCAGCGCGCTGGGCGGCGCGGAGAACAGCGTCCGGAACGAGATCACGCCCATGAGCTTCTGATCGGCATCGAGCACGTAATTGTAGTAGATGGTCTCGCTGCGCTCGCGGGCCTGCCGGCGCAAATACGCGATCGCCTCGTCGGCGGTCATTTCGGGCCGCAGGCGCGAGTAACGCGGATTCATGAGGCCGCCGGCCTCGTCCTCCGCGTAGGCGAGCAGTGCGGTCACCTCGCGGCGGGTGGCCTCGTCCAGCAGCCCGAGCAACGCTTCGCGCTCGGACTCCTCCGCGACCTGAACCACGTCGGCGGCGTCATCGGGAGGCAGCAGGCGCATCCATGAGCGCCGATCGGGCGCGGGCATGAGTGACAGCAGCTCGGCCTGGTCGCGCGCCGGGAGATCGAGGAAAAAATCCTCCGCTTCGCTCCGCGGCAGCGATCGAAACGCCTCGATCCGGTCATCGGGCGCGAGTAGCCGCCATGTCTCCTGGAGGTCCTCGATGCCGAGCGCTTCCGGATCCCGGACCTCGTTGGATGCGGGCATGGCACACCTCCCTGTCTGAGCCACCACCGCGCTGACGACGCCGAGACGCGCTCCCAAGGGAACAGATGAGCAGGGCTCAGGAGCAGCGCTCGACGCACCATAGCGATGGCGCGACCGAGCGGGCAAGCGCGGAGCGCGGACTGACCGCCGAGCGCAGCCTGGGAGGGTCGGGCAACTGGGGGTCGGCCGGTCCATCCGGAGTTGCCGTTGTTCGCTGGCCGAGGCGGCGCCAGGCGTGACCTGGACGCGTGTCGCACGAGCCTTTCGGCCGCGAATCAACTAATATCGAAGGTCGCCGCGACCGGAAATTGCCCCACCCCCGAGGGAAACGCATCATGCGCCGACGCATCGTCCGGGCCACCGTCCTGATTGCTGTCGTGTGCTTCGCCACCGCTGCCTTCGCATTCTCGATCGGTCCGCTGCCGAGCAAGACCGGCGCGCCGTCGGTCGCGGGCAGGCCGGCCGAACCGCTGTGCACGCAATGCCATCAGGGCAACGCTCCGAACTCGCCCGGAGGAATGCTCGAGATCCTCGACGTCCCGGAGCGCTACGAGCCCGGCGTCACGTACCCGATGCGCGTGCGGCTGACGTTCGGCGACCATCCCGAGCTCACGGTCCCGAAGTGGGGCTTCCAGATCACTTCCGTTCACGCGGGCACCGGTCGCGGCATCGGCGGCTGGGTACACTCGCCGGAGCTGAAGGTCGTGTCGGCGACGAGCGCGAGCTGGCCCGGCAGGCAGTACTTGGAGCACGGCGGCGATTGGACCAGCGACACCGCGTCGGTCCATTACGGGGATATGGGTCCGGTGGAATGGCAGTTTGCATGGACTGCGCCTCCGTTGGACAGTGGCGCAGTCTACTTCTTCGCCGCGGGCAACGCCGCCAACGGGGATGGCTGCTCGTTCTGCGGCGGAGATTTCATCTTCACGGCGCGCGACACCATCCTGCCGCCGGACACCATTGCGGTGGACGTGCCCTGGCCCTCGAACGAGCCGTTCGTGAACCTGCTCGAGGCGCCGAGTCCGAACCCATTCAATCAGTGCGTCGACCTGAGCTTCACCGTGGCCAGCTCCGGACACGTCGACCTTTCGATCTACGACGTCCAGGGACGCAAGGTCCGCACGCTGATGAAGGGATGGCACGAGGCGGGACCCGGCTCGAGCTTCTGGAACGGCAAGCAGGACGACGGCGCGGCCGCGGCCAACGGTGTCTACTTCGTGAGGCTGCGCGCCCCCGGGCTCGAGCGGCCGATGGTTCACAGGCTCACGCTCTCTCGCTAGAGATCGAGCCCAACGATCGGAGCCCGGCGCCTTGTGCGCCGGGCTCCTTTGCTCCCGCCCGGTCAAGAGTCGGGAGGGTGCGGCCGGAACGCTCGCTCACAGATTGAGGTAGTAGGTCACCTTGGCCAGGAAGATGTTGTTCATCTCGGCGTCGACCAGTTTCCGCACCGTCGGACCGAAGTCGAACTGGCTCGCCGCCTCGAAATCCGAGCGCTCCTGGGTCCACACCAGGAACAGCGTCGAGCCCGGCATGTACTCCCAGCGCAGGACGGCGTTGCCGCGCATCTCGCGGATGGTGAAGTCCGGATTGCCGCTGGTGCCGAAGTCGCTGTTTTCGAGCGTGAACGCCGGCGAGGAACCCGGCCCGTCGGGATCCACGTTGTAGCTGCCATCCGCGGTCAGCGGATTGAAGGCGAACGACCGCGGCCGCGCCAGCTCCTTGAACTCGGTGTAATGGCCCGACGAGATCAGCGGCTGTGCGAACAACTGCAGGCTCAGGTTCGGCGTGAACGCGCAGTTGAGGCGGATCTGGGCGCCGATGGTGGTCTGGTCGAGACGCCCGAACACGTAGCGACTTCCGAACGTGGCGGTCGCGTTGGGATCCTCGACCGTCTGCAGATAGTGCGCGACCTCGACGTTGCGCGTGTAGTTGGGGCCGACGCGCAGCGTCAGGTTGGACGCCGGCTTCCACTCGACGCCGGGGTTCACCCAGGCATTCAAGTCGCCGGCTTCTGGCTGAACGTACGCACCACCCTCGACGAAGTAGAACCACTTCGCCTTTCCGTCGGTGTCCAGGTAGTTGTACAGCTCGTAGCCGGGTTTGTTGACGGTCAGCGGACCGCCACGCGTCAGCCGGTTGTTGATCGTCTGCGGGTTGTAGGCCGTGCTCGTGGTCCATGAATAGTTGTTCGCGAACTCGGTCTGAGACTGTGCCCACACTCCGTTCCACACCGGATTGCCCTGGAAGTCGTAGCTCGCGAACAGCGCCCCCAGGACGTTCTGGTACTTGCGGATCTTGGTGGTCTCGGTCCACCGCCAGCCACCACCGACGTGGCCGTTGATGACGTCGGCGCGATTCTGGAATCCGACATCGGCGACGTCGAACTTCGGATCCATGAATCCCAGAGCCGCGTTGAACAGCATGCTGCCCTTCTGGCGATTGAGCCAGTAACGGCTGCCGAAGCCGGTGAGCGACGTGGCGTCAGGATCCACCTCGACGTGGTCGGCGTCCGGACGCTGGAAGTAGTGGCGTGAGTTCCGCTGCAGCCGCGTCATGCGCGCGGTGTTTCCGCGCACGTGCGACATCGCCGACCACCCGGAGACCACCCAGGTCTGGCTCTTGTCCAGGAACGTCCAGCCGTCGAAGCCGGAGACGACCGACTCGCTGTTGAGCTGGTTGCGCAGGCCCGGCTGATCGAACGATCGCGACGCCACCGTGGTCATGAGGCCGAAGCCGTGCTGGCGGTCCTTGAACTCGCGCAACCCACGCGCGACACCGTAGTAGGTGAGCGGCTCGACCACCCATTCGGAGCGCGTGCCGCCGTCGTCCAGCTCTGCGGTCTCGCGTGCGGTGAGGGCGTGCAGCGTGCCGAAGTTCCAGCTCGGCGACAGCTTGCCGGTGAGCTTCGCGGCGCCGAGGATGCTGGTCCCGATCGGGACGTCGGTGTAGTCCGCGTCCGGCACGAATCCTTGTGGGTTGCGGCCCACGCGACGGCTGTAGAAGAAGATGGGTTCCGGCCAGTTGAAGCCCCAATAGTCGTCGGCGCCTTGATTCCCGAAGTTGAAGATCGACGATCCTTCGACGAAGAACGGCCGCTTCTCCTGGAAGAACGACTCGGTATCGCTCAAGTTGACGACCGCCGGGTCGACTTCGACCTGGCCGAAATCGGGATTGACCGTGGCGTTGAGCTTGAGCTGGCTGCCGAGGCTCGTGCGCAGGTCGACGCCGCCGTCCGGCACGTAGCGCGAGCCGTCGTTGAACGGATCGAAGGCCTCGTGGCGGAGATATTCGGCCTTGGTGGTCGCGTAGGGGAGCAGCTCGATCGAGCGACTCGGCTGAACGTCGCGGATGCCGACGAGATCGGGGAAGCGCGACACGAAGCCGCTCTCCTTCTTCGGCTGATAGGCGAGATACACCCATTCGTTCCGGCGCTGGATCGCGCGCGCGAAGTTCACGCCCCACCGGTATTCCGAGCCACGGCGGAATCGGAGCTGCGAGAATGGAATCCGCATCTCGGCGGTCCAGCCTTGAGCGTCGACCTTGGCCCGACCCTCCCAGACTCCGTCCCACGAAGCGTCGGTCCAGCCGTCGTTGTAGAGCGTGCCGTCCAGCAAGGTGCCCGCGGCGCTGATCGTGAAGTAGTAGCCGCTGCGCCGGTCATAGAGCGGATCGAGATAGACGATGAAACGGTCGCACGGCACTTCGAAGTCCCGCCGGGTGAGCCGCGCCAGGATCGAATCCGGAACCGTGTCGTACAGGCGTGCGCCGACGTAGAGCGCTTCGTCGTCGTAGGCCATGCGCACTTCGGTACGCTGGCTCGGTGCCGCGCCTTCGTCCGGATCGCGCTGCTTGAAGTCGGTCGCGGGCGTCGTCTGGCTCCAGACCGGCTCGCTCAGGATGCCGTCGAGCGAGATCGGGCCTTCGAGCCGAACCGCGCTCACCTCGGCCCGCGCGACGGTCAGGCTATCGGCGCCGGCGATCGTCGCTGGGAGCGCGATCGTCAGCGCGAGGGCGGAGAGAATCGAGGGGGGGAGTCTCATGGTCGTCGAATGCCAGGGTGGAAGGCGGCGGGTGAACGCGGACTTGGACGGGCCGCGAGCCGAAAAGGTTGACGAGAATATGGAGCGGAAGGTTGCGTTCACCGGCTGTGACCGGCGCAGCTTCGGGCCAGGGCCACGCGCGCGCTATTCCGGAGGGACGAGTGCGGTAGACGGCTGACGGGCGAGTGCCCGCGGGGGACCGAACGCAGTTCGCGCGCAACGGTCCCGAGTCGAAGATCACGGTCCAAGACCCATCTGGAATGCCGGAATCGCGGCGGGACGAACCGGCTGTTTCGGAGATGGGCGCGGTCTTAGGCCGGCTCGTGTCGTTCGTGCGCCAGCGCGCTGGCCAACTCGGCGGCGAGCCGCGCGTTGTTCCTGAGCAGCGCGAGGTTCGCCGTCACGGTGCGACCGCCGGATCTCTCCCGCAGTCGCTCGAGCACGAACGGCGTCGTGTCACGCCTGCGCACGCCGTGCTCGCGCGCATCGTCCAGGGCGCCGGCCAGCGCCGCCTGGTAGACGTCCTCCGGTAGCTCGTCAGCAACGGGGATTGGATTGCCGACGACCACGCCGGTGCCAAGCCCGAGCGCGAAATGCGTGCGAATCGCGCGCGCCAGGTCGTCCACAGTATCGAACCTGCGTTCGACGGGCAGGCCGCTTTGGCGCCGGTAGAAGACCGGAAACTCGTCGGTGCCGAAGCCATAGACGGGAACCCCGAGCGTCTCGAGCATCTCGACCGTCTTGGCGAGGTCGAGCATCGCCTTGGCGCCTGCGCACACGACGGCGATCGGATAACGGGCGAGTGCCGTCAGGTCCGCGGACACGTCTCCGCTCTCCGCCGCACCGTGATGGACACCGCCGATCCCCCCGGTCGCGAACACCGAGATGCCGGATCTCCAGGCCGCGAACATCGTGGCGGACACGGTCGTGGAGCCGGGGGCGCCCGAGGCCAGACCGGCCGCGAGGTTGCCGAGGTTGAGCTTCGCGGCGTGCTCGGCCGCGAGCCGTTCCAGCTCGGCGTGCGTGAGCCCGACGCGGAACGCACCGTCGAGCACGCCGATCGTGGCCGGAGTCGCGCCCGCGCGCAGCACGATGGCTTCCAGCTCGCGCGCGACCTCGACGCCTTGCGGCCGCGGCAGCCCGTGCGTGATCACGGTGCTCTCGAGCGCCACGACCGGACGCCCGCGTGCGAGCGCGCGCGCGACCTGCTCGTGGACGACGAGCTCGGGCGTCATGACGTCCACCATCCGTCCACCCTTGCCACCACCTCGGGGAGATTGGCGACCGGCTCGGGATAGCCGGGCTTCCAGGTGGCGTCGATCCCGAGCGGGCCCCGCGCCGTCAACCATGCGCCACGCGTCTCCACCGCCGCTGGGATCACGTCTCGCGCGCAATCGAAGCGCGTGAAGATCCCCCACAGCAGGAGCTCGTCGTCTTCCAGCGGCACGTCTTCGCTCACCGCGACCAGCAATCGGATCGCCGCGTATTCCGGGCGTCCGACCAGGCGCTCGATCACGGCCCGACCTTCGCCTTTGACTTGCACGACCAACATGCCGTCCCACGCCAGGCGGTGCGCGAGCACGGCGCTGTGCGAGGCGCGCGGATCCGGCACGCGCTCCACGAGCGGCGCCGGCGGCCGGCCCGGCTTGGTCTGCGCGTCGAGCACCATCTTGCTGCCGAGGTTCATCGTGTACGACGTGAAGTCGAGCGTGTCGAGCGGCACGCCCGGCAGCATGAGCAGATCCTCGGCGGGATCGAAGTTGCGCGCGAGCGCCATGAACACCGCCTGGCGATCGCGAGGATTGACGTCTTCGTCCACGATCACGATCAGCTTGGTGAGCGAGAGCTGGCCGGTGCCGAGCAGCCCGAGGGCGGTTTTCTTGCCCTCCTTCGCGAACCGATTCTCGACCGCGACCACCAGCAGATTGTGGAAGCCGGCCTCGAAGTAGGCCCATAGATCCACGATCTCCGGGTGAATCACCTTCAGCACACCGCTGAAGAACTCCTGCACCGCTTCGCCCATGAACTTGTCCTCTTGCGGCGGCTTGCCGACCACGCTCGCCTGGTAGATCGGCCGCTCGCGATGCGTGACGGCGCGCAGGTGGAACACCGGGAACGGCGCGGCATGCGAGTAATGTCCGAAGTGATCGCCGAACGGCCCCTCGGGGCGGCGCTCGCGCGCCGGCACGACGCCTTCGAGCACGAACTCGACGTCCGCCGGAACCCGCATTGCGAGCGTGCGGGCGGGGGCGAGCCGCGTCGGCCGTCCGCGCAGGAAGCCGGCAAACGCCAGCTCGTCGATGCCTTCCGGCAGCGGCGCGATGCTCGCGAGCAGCGTCGCCGGGTCGGCGCCGACCGACACGGCGACCTCGAGATCCCGGCCTAGTTTTTCGGCGCGGTGGAAATGGAAGCCGCCGCCCTTGCCGATCTGCCAATGCATGCCGGTCGTCTTGGCGTCGTAGACGTGCATGCGGTAGATGCCGAGGTTGCGCACGCGGCGTTCCGGATGCTCGGTCAGCACCAGCCCGAAGGTCACGAAGCGACCGCCGTCACGCGGCCAGAGCTGGAGATTGGGGAGCGAATCGAGGCTCTCGAGCCGATGGCGCTGCGCCGGACCGGCCGAGACCTGCCGGGGACGCATGGCCAGCACGCGGCCGGCGCTGCCTCGCAACGTCCAGAGGTCGGCGAGCCGGCGCGGCGGCACGGCGTGCAGGATCTCCTCGAGCTCGGCGCCGACCGAGCCCGGCGTCCGCCCGAGTGCCCATTCGATCCGCCGCCGGGCGGCGAGCACGTTGACCGCCAGCGGAAACGGCGAGCCGAGGACGTTCTCGAACAGCAACGCGGGCCCCTCGGCCCTGGCCTCGCGGCAGGCGATCTCGGTGACCTCGAACGCCCAGTCCACCTCGCGCGTGACGCGCTTGAGATCGCCGCGGCGCTCGCACTCGTCGAGGAACTCCCGCAGCGTGCGCACGCCGGTCAATGCGACGCACGCTTTCGGGCTGGCGCCATAGGCACGTGGGGCGTCGCCGGGGCCGGGCTCACTCCAGCTCCTGTTCGCGCCATCCTAGTCCTGCGTCCTCGCCGAGAACCCCCAGCAACTTGTGGCTGAAACCGGCGACCAGATCGTCGAGGCGCTCCGGATTCCGGTACCAGGGCGGAGAGATCGGCATGATCACGACGCCCTCGCGCGAGAGTTTGAGCGCGTTCTCGAGCGCGATCGACCCGAGCGGCGTTTCGCGCAGGCAGATCACCATGCGCATGCGCTCCTTGAGCGCCACGGCAGCGGCGCGGGTGATCAGCGTGTCGGCGATCCCGACCGCGATCTTGGCGAGCGTCGAGACGCTGCACGGCACGATCACGAGCGCGTCGTAGCGGTTGCTGCCGGAGGCGAACGGCGCCGCGAGGTCGGCGTCGGGGAACACCTTCTTCACGTGCGGCTCGAGGTCGGACGGTTTGAGGCCGAGCTCGCTCTGCAGCACCTGCCGCGCCCAGTTCGAGAGCACGAGGTACTTCTCGCCGGGGCAGCGGCGAACGAAATCCACGCCGTAGGCGCTGCCCGAGGCGCCCGTCATGCCGATCAGGTAGCGGGCCACGACGGATCAGCGCTCGCCGACGCGCGCGAGCAGCACCACCGCCAGCACGGCGAACCCGACGGCTACGTTCACCTTGAAGAACGCGAGGTTCACGTCTTCGGCCCAGCGCTGCTCGAGATAGAGCAGCACGCCGGCGCCGGCCAGGACCACCACCAGCGCGGGATACCCCCACGGCGCCCACCCGATGAACAACGGCGCGGTGGTCGAGAGGGCGCGCACCGCGAACACGAGCACGAGGAACGCGGCGACGTGCAGCATCCCGGAGGCCCACAATGCGCGTTTCCTTCCGAGCCAAGCGACCAGCGAGCGCACGCCGTGCGCCCGATCGAAGTCCTCGTCCAGGGTGGCGTAGATGATGTCGAACCCGCTCACCCACAGGAACGCGAAGACCGCGAGCAGTGCCGCGGGCGCCCAATCGCGGAGGTCGGGATGAGCGGCCGCGAAGCCCGCGAGCGGGGCGAGCGCCAGGGCGGCGCCGACGCCGAAGTGACACAGCGGCGTGACGCGCTTGAGATACGGATAGAGCGCGAAGACCGCGAGCGGGACCGCGGCGACGCGCAGGTACCAAGGCCCGAGTGCCGCGCACGCTGCGAGATAGGCGGCCGAGCTGCCGGCGAGCAGCAGCCACGCTTCGCTCGCGCGCATCCGGCCGGCCGGCAGCTCGCGGGACCTGGTGCGTGGATTGAGCGCGTCCAATCGCGCATCGATCAGACGATTGAGTGCCAGCGCTGCGCTTCGGGCGCCGACGGCGGCGACGCCGACCAGAACCCAGCGTCCGAGCGACATCGGCGGACCGGCGGCGCTGAACACGCCGGCCAGGATCAGGGGCAGCGAGAACAACGTGTGCTCGAAACGCACGAACGACGCGTAGATGCGTAGGCGCTGGAGCGGGCGCGCCGGCGGGCGGGTGATCTCGGTGTGGGCGGTCGTCATGGGGGCGTCGGACGCAGGAGGCGGGAACGTGATCAGCCACACGCTCGGATCAACGTGCGTCCTCGACACGACTTCCACCGCTCGACCGACGCGCGAGCGTAGCCGAGCCCCCGCCGGGCAGCAAGGCAGAGGCGGGGTGGTGGTGGTTCGAAGGCTCTCAGCCGTCGATCACCGAGCGGCAGCTTCCACTGCTTCGCGCAGTCGCGTGCGGTCCAGCTCCGTCGCCAGCACGAGCTCCACTCCGAGGCTCAGGCCGCCTGCTTCTTCCGCTTCCAGACGCACGACTCGACCGGCCAGTCTCAGCATGGGCTCGGTCGGGCCGAGCTCGAGCTCGACCGAGATCACGGCGTTCTCGAGCGCGGCGTGTGCCGGCGTCACGTCCTCGGGCGAGAACCGGATCCCCATTCCCCAAAGTGAGAGATCGGTGAGCCGGCCACGCAGCGGCGCGATCCGCCCGCCGGCGAGTCCGAGCAGCGCCAGCCGCGTGGCCAGTGCCACGGTGATGCGCGGTTCCTTCCGGCGCTCGATCGGCGTTCCAACGTCGCCGTGCGGCTCGGCGAATGGATCGCGCGTCGGCGGCACGATCAATCCGTCGCCGAGCTCGACCGGACCCGGCGGCTCGACCACCGGCCGCTGTGCCCGAGGCGTGCGCACAACCGATCCCGGGTGCGGCAGCTCGATCGTGCGCTCGCCCGCCTCGCCGGTCTCGCCAGCCATGGGCTCCGCATTGACGCCATCGGCCGGAAGCTGCACGACGCCGAACTCGACCCAATCGCCCGAGTCGCGCGGCCGCTCGGGGATGGCACCGTCGTCGTCGATTCCTGGAGCGCGGAGCTTTGGGTCGACGGCTGGGCCTGGCGTCCTATGATCGAGGTCGGAGGGCATCAGGGGCCGAGTCGGAGTCAGGATCCGCTCCTCGACCGTGTAGCCTTCGCCGGGAACGCACAGCGAACTTTCGAGCGCCGGAAGCAACCGCGTCAGCTCGCGGATCAGCTCGGACTCGAAGCGCAGGCATTCGCTCGGCGCTTCCGGAACCAGCTCGATCCGCGCTTCGCTCCCCAGATCGGGACTTGCGTAGATGTTCTGGCCGCCGTGCGCGACCTGCGGCGCACTGCGGCGGCCGCCCGGCAGCTCGGCAGTCCACGTCACTCGCCCGTAGACGACGACCCACACCGTTCCCGCACGGACGGCGAAGGAGCGTGGCTGCATGTCGAGCAACTCGAGCTCGGCGCCCTCGGCCGCGCGCGTGAAGACGTCGCGCGGAAGTCGCAGCAGATCGAACGAGCCGAACCCGTTTGCGCGAGCCGAGCCGGTGACCGCGGCGCCGGAAAGTCCGAGCGACCGGAACCACTTGTGCATGGCGGTAAAACGACTGGCGTGCCGCGCCGCTTCGGAGCCGACCGCATCGAGGTGCTTCTGAATCGCGAGTGCTCGGAACAAATCGCCTTTGCCCACGGCCAGCGGCAGGAGCTTCTCGTATTGGATCAGGGCGAGCCGGAAATTCCCGACTTTGAGGTAGAGCGCCGCCAGGAGCTGGCGCGCGTCGATCGCGAACGGATCGGCGTCCACGAGCGCGCGCGTCTGGCGCAACGCCTCCTGCCAATCGCCGGCGCGAAACGCCTCGGTGGTGCGGTCCCAAATCGGTCTCGACTTGTCGGCCCCCAACGGTTCCTCCTGGCAACGTGAAAAACCAACCCTGCGACGCCGGCCCGGGCGAGATCGGAAGTCACGGTGTAACTCGTCTATTCATCGGCGTTTCGCGAGCCGGGCTTGAGATCCGTGAGCCGCGACTCCACCGGCTCTCAAGCCGGCGATGGAGCTCTTTTGCGTGTCGCACGCGTCAGGCTCCCGAGCTCGACGACCGCCCGCTGCTAGACTCCAGGCCGCTCTTGTCCGATGTGGAGCACGGGCGCCAGCGACTTTTCCCAAGAGCGTTCGAGGACGACTCATGCTTTCGTTCCGCTTCGAGCTTTCGCTGGCGACCCTGCTGCTGATCTCGACTTCGACCGGTGCGCACGCGCAGCCGCCCTCTCAGCCGGCGCCGCGGGACACCGCGATCTACGACGTCCCTCCGGTCACCGTGCGCGCGGCGCGCCCGCGCACGACAGCGGGCGGCGCCAGCTCCGTGGCGCTGGCGCTCGATTCGGCCGTGGTCCGCCCCGCGCCGACGCTCGAGCAAGTGCTCCGATCGATGCCGCTCGTGGTCGTGCGAGCGAACTCCCGCGGCGAAGCGCAACCGGCGCTCCGCGGCGGCGAGGACCGCCAGATCGCGGTGCTGGTCGACGGCGTGCCGATCACGCTCGCCTGGGATCACCGCACTGATCTTTCCGTGGTCCCTCTGACCGCCGCCCAAAGCGTCACGCTCCATCGCGGACTGTCCTCGTTGCTGCTGGGGCCGAACGCCCTGGCGGGCGCGGTCGAAGTGGACATCGCCCGCGGCTCGCGCGCGGACGCCGCTCCGCCGCCACTCGTGGTCGATGCCGGGGTCGACCACACCGGAGCGCACAGCGCCGCACTCAGCGTCGGCATGCTGCGCACCAATGGCGAGGGCCGTTGGATCGCGCGCGCCGGTGCCGGCTATCGCGGGTCGAACGGCGCCGTGCTTCCGCACGCGCTCGAGCGATCCGAACCGGGCGCCTACGCGCGGCTGACGTCGGACGGAGACCTGCGCCTCAACACCGACGTCGAGGCCTTCGACGGATTTTTCTCGGTGCGGCGCGTGAGCGGCGGTGGAGCCTGGACGTCGTTCACCGGCTCGGGCTATCGCCTCGAGCGTGGCGTTGCCCCGGAGGCTCATACGACCGAGCCGCGGCTCTGGCGCTACCCGTTTCAGGCACGGGGACTGGGGGCGCTCTCGGCGGGAACGGGCATGCGCGACACGCCCTGGGGTCGCGGCGACCTCGAAGCGAGTTTGGGAGGGGATTTCAGCCGCAGCGAAATCGACGAGTACGACGGCCTCGACTATCGAACCATCGTCGGCGGCGAGCTGGCCGACGATCGCACGCTGACGGCACGGCTCATCGGCGATCACAGCCTGGGGTCCAAGGGCGATCTGCACCTCGGGCTCACGTTCGCCGACGTCTCGCACGAGGAAGTCATCGACGCCGATCCCAAGGCGCAGTACCGGCAGCGCCTCTGGAGCCTGGCCTCCGAGACGAGCTGGCGCGTCGAGCGCGGCGTTCCCGTCCGCCTGAGCTTCGGTGCGGCGGCGGACGGCGCGGACACCCCCGAGTCTTCCAACAAGCCCCCGCTCGATCGGCTGTGGGATTGGGCAGCCCGCGCCGGAGCCACGGCGTCGTTCCGGGAGGGTCGGTTGCAGGTTCACGGCTCGACCGGCCGGCGCGCCCGGTTCCCCGCGCTGCGCGAGCTCTATTCGGGGGCGTTGGGTCGCTTTCTCGAGAATCCCGACCTGCGCGCCGAGTCCCAATGGGCCAACGAGCTCGGGAGCACGTGGCGGCATCGCCGGGGCGAGATGCAGCTTCTCGGGTTTCACCAGTCACTGGACGACGCGATCACGCGTGTCTCGGTGTCCACTCCTTCGGGGAACCGATTCCAGCGCGTCAACCTGGGGCGCACCACCGCCCAGGGCGCCGAGTTCGTCGGAGACGTCGCGTTGGGTGCGCTCGCGATCGGCGGCGACGGAACGTGGCAGCGGGTGCGCGGGCGCGACGCCGCGGGCAATGCGACCGAGCTGGAATATGAGCCCGCGTTCTACGGACGCGTGTGGGCGGAGGCGCCGCTTCCGGGACGGGCGCGCATCGGCGTCGAGGTGCACGGTGCGGTCGAGCAGCGTTTCATCGACATCGACACCGGAGGGTTCTCCACTCTGTCACCGGCCATGCGTTTCGACGTGAGCTTTTCGCGCGCATTCGACCTCGGCGCCGCCGGCCCATGGCATCGCGTCGAGGCGTTGCTCGCGCTCGCGAATCTTGCGGACCAACCGGTCTTCGATCAGGCTGGATTGCCGCAGGCCGGTCGCACGATTCGAGTCCAGGCTCGCCTCTGGTAAATCGACGAGACGTGCGGCGGCGTTTTCCAGGGCTCGACCCTCACAACGGAATCCCCGACCGACAAGGCAGCGGTGGTGAGCTCGCTTCGGCCAATCGGCCCCCGATTGCGATCAACCTCCGCTAACCCGGCCGCCGCCCCTTGCCTGTCGTGGTTCGAGGTCTTTCGACCTCGTTGCCTCAGTAGGGCAACCGGCGGGCCATGTGCGTCGAATGTGCCGCGCGCGCGCCTCAAACCGGTGCGACATCGACGACAATGGCGTTTCTCCGCGCTCGATCGAAAGCACGCAGCCACGCCGGCGCATGTCCACGGCGTTGCGACTCCTGTCACCAGAGCGGCGACGTACCGCCTGACTTGCGGCGAGCGGCGTAGAAGTTTTCTCGCGGCGAGCAAGCGCTCGGGCTATCCTTGTTGTGGCCGAAGTGCTCCGGCCCCCACATCATTACTTGACTCGGTGCACGCGTGTGCACTACGGTTCGCCGCGTGCCGGGTCCCACGAAGGAGCGCGAGCCATGTTGAACGATCGAGCGCGTGCGATTCTCGACTTCATTCGACGCTTCACGCGCGACCACGGCTTTCCCCCAACGATCCGCGAGATCGGTGAAGCGTTCGAGATTTCTTCCACGAACGGGGTTCGCTACTACCTCAACCTGCTCGAGAAGAGCGGACACCTCAAGCGCACCGGCAAGCTCTCCCGCGGCATGATCGCGGTGTCCTTGTATCCGGAACGCGCCGGGATCCCGATTCTCGGCCGGGTCGCCGCAGGACAGCCCATCCTCGCCGAAGAGAGCTACGACGGAAACCTCGAAGCCGGCCAACTGTTCGGGAATCCCGAAGGGTTGTTCGCGCTCAAGATCCGAGGCGACAGCATGATCGAGGCGGGTATCCTCGAAGGTGACTACGTCATCGTGCGTCATCAGAATCGGGCGAATGCCGGCGAGATCGTCGTCGGACTGCTCGGGGATGAAGCGACCGTGAAGTATTACCAGCCGCGAGGTGATGGCATCGAGCTGGTGGCCGCCAATTCGAAGTACCAACCGATTCTGGTCGGCGAAGATTCCGAGTTCAGCATTTTGGGTGTCGTCAGAGGAGTGATCCGAACCGTGGGGCGTTGACCACACGGATTGGCCGAGATCTGCGGGAGCCGTGGCTCCCGCTTTTTCGGTCCCATCAAGTGCACGTATGTGCACGTAGAGAACCGGAGGGTATCGTGAAACTCGGACTGGCTCCCGAACTGAATGCTGCCGTGCGTGTGCGATGGGAGCCCGTCTATCGCAGTCGGCTCCATTACCTGGTGTCGTGGGCCACGCGCGGAAGAAAGCCGGTACTCAGGCACCGCCACGTGCAAGCGCTCCAGGAGCTGATCCCCGCTCTGTGCGAGGAACGGGAAATCGAGCTGGTCGAGCTGGCGATCGCTCAGGATCACCTTCATGTGCTGTTCGGGTTGCGGCCCGCGCACAGCGTCGCGAGCGCCGTGCGCGAGATGAAGGGTCGCAGTGGCGTCGCGTTGCTCGAGCGCTATCCCGAGTTGCGCGTCTGGCTGGGAGGGAATCTGGTCTGGGACGAGCGCTATGCGGTCGAGACGGTGAGCCCGGCTCGGCTCGCGCGGGTTCGTGCGCGACTGGGGAACATCCACCGGCCGCTGGCTGATCTGGCGCGCGCGAGCTGAACTCAGCCGTGCTCGGCTTGCGCGGCGATCGTTTCCGGAGCGTGATGCCGAGAAGCCAGGGTGGAGGCCGCGAGCACCATCACGGCCCCGGCCCATTGCGCGAGGCCGAGGTTTTCAGCCAGGAACACCGCGGCCGAGACGACCGCCACGACCGGCTCCAGGGTCGCGAGGATGCCGACTTGTGCGGCCGGCAATTGCCTGAGCCCGGCATAGAAGAGGGAGAACGGGACCAGTGTCGAGAAAATTCCGAGTACGGCGAACATCCCCCATAGACCGGCGTCGTAACCGGCGGACGCGATGCGCCAGGGCGGCGTGACGACCGCCCACACCAGTGCCGCGATCACGAACGTGTAGAACAACACGGTCTCGGGCCGGTAGTGACGGAGGCCGCGCTTCGAGTACAGGATGTAGAAGGAAAACGCGAGCGCCGAGGAGAACCCGATCGCCCACTGCCATGGCGATGCGTTCAATGTCACCCGGTCGACGCCGCCGACTAGAAGCCCGGTGCCGAGCAACGCTCCGAGCACGGCAACCACCGTGAGGGGGCGTACGGGGACGCCGCGAATCGCGTCGTAAATGACCAGAAGGCAAGGCGCAAGATACTGAAGCAGGATCGCGAGCCCCACGCCCAGGACCGAGATCGAGTAGTAGTAGGTTCCTTGCACGGTGGCGACGCCCAGCACGCCGAGCACGAGGAAGTAGCCCCAATCCTCACGCCTCACTCGCAACGCTTCGGGATGGCGACCGGCGAGCCAGGCACCGAGCAGCAACGCAGCGACGGCGAGCCGGATCTCGACGACGGTGAGGGCGGGGACCTCTCGGTCGCGAAATACGAATCGCGCCAAGGTCGCGGTCGTGCCCCAGAACACGGTCGCCGCGAGCACGTACAACCGCCCGCGCGCGAGCGCCTGGTTAGAGAAGCTGGCGGCGGCGGAGCCGGTGGGTGCGCGCAACGGCATCTCGCCGGACCGTGAGCGTGATCGCCGATCCCGGCTCGCCCTCGATCATGCCGGCTAGGCTTCTCAGATTGATGTCCTTTGCAGTCTTGCCGTCGATCGCCACGAGCTCGTCGTCGCGGCCGATGCCGGCGCGGGCGGCGGGCGATCCGCGCGCGACCGCGGCGACGACGACCCGCCCTTCCCGGCGCTCGAGCTGGATGCCGACGTGCGAGTACTCGAGTGGCCGGTCGTCCACGTAGTCGGGTATCGGATCCAGCCACAGCACGCGATTGGGGTAATCCAACACGACCCGGAAGCGTTTGAGAAACGAATAGCCGAGGAGGCCGTGGATCTGCTCTTCGGCAACGCGCGAGAGCATCTGCGACAAGCCGCTTTCGATCACGGCGACGTCGATGCCATCGACTCGCACGTTCGCCGCCTCGGCCCGAACGTCCAACGCGGGTATCCGTGCCAGATAGGCTTCCGCGGCGCCGATCAGGGTAGGTGCCGTGAGCCCACGCAAGGTCGGCCAGCGCGCGTGGATGCGCCGGTCCAGCGTCTCGGCGAAAAGCACGGTCTTCGAGGCGCCGGTATCGACGATCAGCGACAGCCAGCGCGAGAACCGAGGCGGCCGAGGGCTGGAGACGCGCACCTGCACGAGCGCTTTGCCGTCGCCGACGATTCGAAAGACGACCGGCGCCGCTCTCGCCGAGATCACCTTCGCGAGCGCGCCGCGCGACCGCTGCACCGGGTTCTCAGGCTCGTCGCCGTCGTCGGAACGACCTGGAGCTTCGACGGGAATCATCGCCGTCAATCCCGCGCGATAGTCGATCCATACCGCGCGATCGCTGAGGGGTTGCTGGCCCAGCAGGCCGAGCACGTTCTTGTCGGTGGCTCGGCGAATCACTTGACTATCAATCGTCAGGAGTGGTTCGACGTCGGTCATGCTGAGCTTCCCCAGAGTGAAGCTCGGCAGGGGACGGTTCGCCAGGTCGACCAGCGCCGGAGTTCCGTCGCTATCGGACACTCCCAGAGCGCGCGCCAGTGGCAGATCGAGCGCCAGATAGCCGGCGCCCGTATCCAAGACGAACAATCCGGCGGTGTCTGCACCGGTGGCGCCGCGCAGCGAGGCCCTGAGTAGGATCATCCCTTCGAGGTTCTCGAATGGCACGAGCTCAGTTTCCGCTGGCCATTCGATGGTCTCGGCCGCGCGCCATGCGGAAAGTGGTTGAGCCGTCGCCGCCGGAGAGGCCCCGGCGTTCCAGGCGGCCGCCAGCAGCCCAACCACTGCGAGCCGCAGAACGAAGCGGGTGGCATGCATTCGTTCCGCGCGGTTCATAGGTCGTCCACTTGCTTATGAGTCAACGAACTGACGGGCAACGGAGCGAGCGAACGATCCTACTCTCTCGCGTACTCACGAAGCCGTCCGGGATCAGTTGCGAGCTCCACCGACCCAGAGCCCTGGTCGAGCATCGTGCAACGCCCCGTAAAGAACACTCCCGGTTCCATCACGACGCTCAGCGCCGCGACATCGCCCTCGAGATGCGCGCCGGCCTTCATCTCGATCGTCCCGAGCGCGCGAATGTTGCCGTGCACTCGACCATGAACGATGGCACTCTTGACCTCGACGTCAGATCTCATGATGCCGTGCTCTCCGACTTCGAGTCGCTCGCAGTTCAGAATGTCGCCTTCGAACTCACCTTCGATTCTCAGCGTTCCAGTGACCATGAGCGTCCCGCGGAAGCTCGAACCGACGCCGACGATCGTGTTCGGCGCGGCGGGGACTTCGTCCTGTGCTGGACGCGAGCGAAACTTCATCATCGCCGTCTCCTCCCAGCCGAAGCCATCATAGGACTCCCCAAGCCTCGAGAAGCCGTTCGAGGTCTTCCTGACCGTAGTATTCGAACTCGACCTTTCCGCCTTTGCGCCCGGGCGTCATCGTCACGTGCGTCGCGAACTTCTGCTGCAGCTTGTTCTCCCAATCTTCCAGTCCGGTCTTGCGTTGCGACTTCGGGCGCGAATGCTGGCGGCGCAGCTTGCGGCGGACGAACGCTTCCGTTCGGCGCACGGAGAACGCCTTCGAATGGGCGTAGCGGGCGGTCGTGAGCTGGTCGCCTGGAGTCTCCAAGCCCAGAAGCGCTCGCGCGTGTCCGGACGACAAGGTTCCACGTGAAACCATCTCCTGAACCTCGACCGGGAGGCCGAGCAGCCGGAGCGCGTTCGTGATCGTGCTGCGCTGCTTTCCAACCCGCTCGGAGATCTGATCATGGGTCAACCCGATGCGCCCGATCAGGGTCTGATAGGCCTTCGCCTCGTCGATGGGATTGAGGTCCTCGCGCTGAATGTTCTCGATCAGCGCCAACTCCATCATCTCGTCGTCGCCGACCTGGCGAAGCAAGGCGGGAATGCGCTCGAGACCTGCGGCGCGCGCCGCCCTGAGTCGCCGCTCGCCCGCGACCAGCTCATAGCCGCCCGCGACGGCATGCCGAACCAGCACCGGTTGGAGGACGCCTGTCGCCTTGATCGAGGCGGCGAGCTCGTTGAGCGCCTCCGGGTCGTAACGCGTGCGCGGCTGGAATGGGTTCGGTCCAACCTCTTCGAGCAGGAGGAGCTGCACGTCCGTGTCACGATCGGCGACTTCCGTGGAGCCGCCGGGAATGAGCGCCTCCAAGCCCCGGCCCAATGCCTTCCTATGCATCGATCACCTCCTGCGCCAGTTGACGGTAGCTGTCGGCGCCGCTGCTGTTGGGGTCGTACAGAACGATTGGCTTGCCGAACGACGGAGCCTCACTCAAACGCACATTTCTTGGAATTACAGTCTTGTAGACCCTTTCGGCGAAGAACTTCCGCGCTTCGTCGGCGACCTGCTGGGAGAGATTCACGCGCGCATCGAACATCGTCAGCAGAACGCCTTCGATCCGAAGCCCGGGGTTCAGGTGATCCTGGACCAGCCGGATCGCGCCGATGAGCTGGGTCAGCCCCTCGAGGGCGAGGTACTCGCATTGGAGCGGGATCAAGACCGAGTCGGCGGCGGTGAGCGAGTTGACCGTAAGCAGCCCGAGCGAAGGTGGACAGTCGATCAACACGAAGTCGTAGTCAGATCGCACCGACGCCAGGCAGGTCTTGAGTCGCGTCTCGCGGGCCATGACGCCAACCAGCTCGACCTCGGCGCCCGAAAGTCGCTGAGCCGATGGCACCAGATCGAGATTCGCCAGGGCGGTCGGGGTGATCGCGGCGGCAAGCTCCGCTTGGCCGATCAGCGACTCGTAGGTCGTGGACCGCTGATTGTTGCCATTGATCCCAAGGCCGCTGGTCGCGTTCGCCTGCGGATCGATGTCCACGAGCAGAGTGCGACGTCCCTCCTGGGCCAGGCAGGCACCCAGATTGATCGCGCTCGTGGTTTTTCCGACGCCGCCCTTCTGGCTGGCAACCGCGATGACTCGTCCCATTCCCTTGGTCGTGGGGCGGACTTCATGCCCACCATTCGAGGAGCATCCTGTAGCGGCGAACTTCGGAGGCTGAAGTTATTTGACCAGGGAGGATCAGGCAATCGATTTGTTGCACGTGGAACACTACGACTCGAATATGGCCTAGTCATGAGATTTCAAGAATCTAGCAACGGCATTGGTGCCGTTTGATAGCGTCATGCTCGTCACGTGCCGCCATTTCGGCGCTGACTTTTTCGCTGCCTCGATCTCTTCCAGATGACGGCTTCCCTTCCACAAGAACGCCGTTCCTCCCGGCTCGACCAGCGGCTCGACCGCGAGCAGGGTTGGGGTCAGCCTCATGGTTGCTCGTGACGTTACTGCGTCGAATGTCGCCTGGCGCGCCTGGTCTTCCGCCAGAATCTCGACCCGGTCGTTGATGACCTCGAAGTTCTTCAATCCAAGGACTTGAACGACTTTGCCGAGAAACAGCGCCTTGTTTCTGCGCGATTCCACCAAAGTCCACTTTCCCGTCACTCCAGCCATCCCGAGCGGTATGGCCGGAAATCCGCCGCCGGATCCCACGTCGAGCCATCGCTGGCATCCGCTCTCCATGAGCCACGCGATCGGCTCCAACGACTCGCGAATATGGCGTTCCACCAGCCGGGATTCGTCGTCGCGAGACACGAGATTCGAGGCGGTGCGATTCCACTCCAACAGCAACTGTCCGTAATCCCGTAACCGCTCCACCGTCGACGCTGAATCTGCGCCTGCCTTCTCCAATAGCGGAATCAGCGAGTTCCATGGCTGAGCGGTGATCAGGCGCCGTGGATCGAGGGGAGGGCGAGACCTGCGCGCGAAGGGACGAGCCGCCGGACCGCGCCCGCCACGGCTGGCCGGAGCACTGCGCGAGCCGTCTCTTCCGGCAACGCTTCGGGAGCGCGCCGGACCACGTGTGGCAACCGTTCCCCGCGCGGACCCCGATCCAACCGGCGCGGACCTGCGCGTTCTACCACCTCGAGAGGCGGATGAGCTCGAAGACTTTGGCTTTCTTACCGGCCGGGCGCGCATGCGGCGGCACCTTAGCATGCACCGCACTTCTTGCGTTTCATTCCCGGCTGATGGAGTCGCCCGTCCACCCCAGTCCGTCCAGTTGCCGCAACTGCCAGTGTGATTTCGTGCAGAAGCACATTGTGGCTTGACTTAGGGCTTACGCGCGGCGACCATCTGGCCGTTATTCGAGGTTCCGCTCGGACCATCGCCTTCCCGGCGGCAGGCCGTCGCCATCCTGAGTGCGGAGCGGGCCAAGATCCCAAGGGTTTCCAGTCGCCATGGTCGGCATCCGTCTCGCACGGAGCGTCGACTCGGGCGTTGTTTCTGTTCGACGAAGCAGAGCTCAGGAGGACACGCATCCATGATCAAGCTACCGAGCTTTGCGGTTGCAGCCGCTCTTCTGGTTTCAATCGGCGGTGTGCCCGCGCACGCACAGACCTCGTACGACGTTCCGACTCTCTCCATCGCCGAAGTGAGCGCGAGGTCCATCACGCTCCAGATCCAGGCCGGCCAAAGCGGCGCGCCGGCGGGATTCCTGATCGAGTGGACGACGCAGGAAGCCTATGACCTCGCGACCGGTTGGCCGGTTTCGGGCGGACCCTATGACCCGGCCTACATCTGCGAGCTTACGGGCACGCCGACCTACAACCCGCTGCCCGACAACGGCAGCTTCCTCGTGGGCCCACACGGTGTGGTGTCGGCCGAGATCGGCGACATGTTCGGCGAGGAAGGCATCTTCACCGACTACAACGTCGAGCTCGAGCCGAGCACCGAGTACGTGTTCCGCGTCCGCACCTTGGGTGATGCCGGCGGCGAGGCCAGCCTGTTCTCCGAGACCACCGGCGGTGCCACGATCAACAAAGAGAGCTGCATTCACTCGAAGGGTTACTGGAAGAACCATCCCTCGCAGTGGCCGGTCGCGTCGCTGACGTTGGGAACCGTGACATACAACCAGACGCAGCTCCTGGCGATTCTCGGCCAGCCGGCGCACGGCAACGGGCTCGTAATGCTGGCCCAGCAGCTGATCGCGACCAAGCTCAACCTCGCCAACGGCGGCAGCCCGGCGCAGATCGCCAGCTACGTGACGGCCGCCGACGCGCAGATCGGCAGTCTCGTGGTGCCGCCGATCGGCTCGGGTTTTCTGAGCTCGAGCTCGGTTCAGACCAACAAGAACAAGCTCGACCAGTACAACAACGGCAACCTCGGGGCGACCTGCGGCCCGACCGCCGTCGAAGAGACGAGCTTTGGAACGGTCAAGACTCGCTATCGTTAGTCGGTCGTTTTAGCGCACGGGCGGGAGCCGATGTGGCTTCCGCCCGTTTCGTTGACCGTCGCTCGAGAAGCGTGACTCGAATCAGGTGACCCCGGTAACGGAACGGCTCGCGGCGGTCTCGCGCCCGCTCAGGCGGCGCGCGTGCACCAACAGCACCGCGACATCCGCAGGCGAGATGCCGGCAATGCGGGATGCGTGCGCCGCCGTCGACGGCCGCCAGCGCACCAGCTTCTCGCGCGCCTCGCGCGACAATCCGTTCAGCTCCTGGTCCCACAGTGCTTCGGGAAGCGGCACGTGCTCGAGCGCCTGCGCCTGCTCGGCGGTCCGCCGCTGGCGCACGATGTAGCCGTGATAGCGAATCCGCACTTCGAGGCATTCGCCCCAGGCTTCGGAAAGCTCGGTCGCGATGCCGAGCTCTCCGAGCCGCCGGTACGAGCCGTCCGGCCGCGCCAGCAGCTCCAGCGCGGCGACCGGCTTGAGCGCCGGCGATCCTGCGGCGCCGTCGGCATGCGAAGACGCCACGCTCACGGTGACCTTGGCCAGTCGTTGCGCCTCGGCCTCGATCGCGGCCTGCTTCGCGCGCACCAGCTCGACCTGCTCGCGTCCGAGCAGTCCGAGCTGGAAGCCGATCTCAGCGAGCCGCTCGTCCGCGTTGTCCGCGCGCAACAGGAGCCGGTGCTCGGCGGCCGACGTGAACATCCGGTAGGGCTCGTGGTGCTCGCGCGAGACGAGGTCGTCGACCAGCACACCGACGTACGCCTGATCGCGGCGCAAGACGAATCCCTCGCCGCCGCGCACCGCTTGCGCGGCGTTGATGCCGGCCACGAGGCCCTGGGCGGCGGCTTCCTCGTAGCCCGACGTGCCGCAGATCTGGCCCGCAAGGAACAGCCCCGGGGCGTGCTTCACCTCGAGCGTGGGCTTGAGCTGATGAGGCAGCACGAAGTCGTATTCGACCGCGTAGCCGGGCCGCAGCATCTCCGCGCGCTCGAGGCCCGGGATGGTGCGAATGAACTCGAGCTGCACGTCTTCGGGCATGCTCGACGACACACCGTTCACGTACGTCTCCACCACGGCGCGGCCTTCCGGCTCGAGGAAGATGTGGTGGGAGGGCCGCTCCGGAAACTTCACCACCTTGTCCTCGAGCGACGGGCAGTAACGAGGCCCAGTGCCGCGAATCTGGCCCGAGTAGAGCGGCGAGCGGTGCAGGTTGCGCCGGATGACGTCGTGCGTGCGCTCGTTGGTCGCGGTCAGATGGCAGAGCACTTGATCCAACTGCAGGCGCTCGGTCCAGTGCGAAAACGGCACCGGCGGCTCGTCGCCCGGCTGCGGCACGAGCCCATCCCAGTCGATGGTGTCGCGATGCAGCCGTGGCGGCGTGCCGGTCTTCAGCCGGCCGCGTTCGAGCCCGAGCTCGGCCAGGCACTCGCTCAGCGCGCGCGCCGCGTGCTCGCCGATCCTGCCGCCTTCGATCTGCCGCTCGCCGACGTGAATCAAGCCGTTCAGGAACGTGCCGGGCGTGATGACGGCGGCGCGGCAGCGCAGGGCACGCCCGTCCGCCAGCTCGAGCGCGGCGACGCGGCCACGCTCCAGGCGCACGTGATTCACGACCCCCGCGACCCGCACGAGCCCCGTGACAGAGTCGAGGAGCCGGGTCATCTCCTCGGAGTACCGGGCCTTGTCACATTGCGCGCGCGGCGACCAGACCGCCGGCCCACGCCCGCGGTTCAGCATTTTGAACTGAATTCCCGCCCGGTCGGTGACGATGCCCATGATGCCGCCGAGCGCGTCGATCTCGCGCACCATGTGGCCCTTGCCGATCCCGCCGATCGCGGGGTTGCACGACATCTTCGCGGTGTCCTCGAGCTTCACCGTGACCAACGCCGTGTGGAGGCCGAGCTTCGCGCACGCCACCGCGGCCTCGCAGCCTGCGTGGCCCGCCCCGACCACGACCACGTCGAAGTCGAGCTCGGCGGTTGCGGACCCGCTGCCGTTCGTCCTCGGTTCGCTCGTCATTTCCCCACGCAGAAGCGGCTGAAGATGCGCTCCAGCAGGTCCTCGCCGGCGCTCTTACCGGTCACTTCGCCGATCGCGTGCAGCGCTTCGCGCAGCTCGATCGCGACGATCTCCCCGGGCATGCGCTCCCCGGCCGCACTGCGCGCTCGCGCCAGTGCCTCCCGCGCTCGCTCCAACGCTTCGGCATGACGCAGATTGCCGAGCGCACCGCCGGTCGCGCCGCGCTCCGGTCCGACGTCCAGCAGCTCGGCCAGCGCGCGGTGAAGGTCGGCGAGTCCCTCGCCGCGAGCCGCCGAGACCATGACCGTCCGGCGCGGCGCGCCGTTGAGCAATCGTTCGACGTCCTCGCGATGCACCGTCCGGCCCCGATCGATCTTGTTGAGCGCGACCAACACGCGCTTGCCCGGCAGCCGCGCGGCGATGGCGCGATCCTCGTCGCCGAGCGGCTCCGAGCCGTCCACGACCCACAACACGACCGGGCTCTGCGCGATTGCCTGGCGCGCGACTGCGATGCCGATCGCTTCGACGTTCTCTGCGTCCTCTCGGAGGCCCGCGGTGTCCGAGAGCGTGACGCGGATGCCGGCGATCTCGATCGCCTCGCTGACGCGGTCTCGCGTCGTGCCGGCGATCGGCGTGACGATCGCGCGCTCCTCGCCGAGCAGCGCGTTGAACAGCGACGACTTGCCGACGTTCGGCCGGCCGACCAGTGGCACGCGCACGCCTTCGCGCACCGCGCGCGCGTAAGCAGAGCCCGCGAGCAGCTCGGCCAGCTCGGCGTCGACCGCGGCGATCGCCGCGACCACGTGCGGCGGCACCTCGATGCCGCCGACGTCCTCTGCGAAGTCGACGCGTGCCTCGACCTCGGCGACGGCGTCGGCGATCCGCTCGCCGATCGCATCCAGCCGGCGCGAGAGCGCCCCCGCGAGCTGCGCCAGCGCCAGCGCGTGCGCGCGTTCCGTCTCGGCCCGGATCAGGTCGGCGACCGCCTCGGCCTGGGCGAGGTCGAGCCGGCCATGGATGAACGCCCGGAGCGTGAACTCACCGGGACGCGCGAGCCGGGCGCCGGACGCGAGCAGCGCGGCGAGCACGTGACGCGCGGCAAACGCGCCACCATGGCAGGAGATCTCCACCACGTCCTCGCGCGTGTACGAGCGCGGAGCCTTGAACACGGCGGCCACGACCTCGTCAATTGGCGGTGACGATGGCTCACCCGGCGTGCCCCGCGCAGGCCGGTGCGCCCAGCCGTGGTGCAACGTGTGGCTGCCGGCGGCGGTCAGTGGCGCCGCACCCCGAAACACAGCCGCGGCGATCGGCAACGCCGAAGACCCGCTCACCCTGACGACCGCGAGCCCCGCCGCACCCGGCGCAGTCGCGATCGCGGCGATGGTGTCATCGAGATTCACGCATGCTCCCAATCGAGCGCGAACACGGCGAACCCCCCGCGGGCGCTCATGCAAAACGCCGGGCCCCTGACGCGAGCCCGGCGCAAGACATCGCTCGGATCCGGGCTTAAGGCTCGGATCTCACGCCTTCGGGAAAGTCGGCGGGAGCCACCGCCACTTTCTTGATGAGCCCCTCGCCGATCGCGTAGGTCTTCACGCGCGAGTCCTCGCGCAGCGTGACGTGAATGATGCGCCGCTCCTGGGCGTTGAGGTACTCCGTGAGAACTTCCGATTGCCCCGAGAGGGCCTCTTCCGCCAGCCCCTTGGCGATTGCCTCCAGCTCGGTTTCACGCCGCTGCCAGAAGTCGTTGATCTCGAGCTGCAAGTGGTAGCGCGATCCCTCGCCCCGGTTGATCATCCGAGTGAGCAAATGCTGGAGCGCCTGGCGAGTTTCCCCCTTGCGACCGGTCAGGAGCTCTTCGTCGTCGGACACTTCGGCCGTCACCTCGACGGTCGTGCCGTCTGCCTTCCCGGTCACCTGACCATCGAATCCCATCGCCTTCAGCAGATCGCGGGTCGCCCGCTCGGCGAGCTCCGTCAGCGCTTCGCTCGACATCCCGGGGGACTCGTCGTCACGGGGACGCGGCCGACGACCGGATTCCTCGTCACGAGAACGCGGCAAATGGCCCGCGTCCTCGCGCCCGGACTCGGCGTCTTCCATCGGTTCGGCGATCGGCGCCGTGGCGAGCGCGGTCTCCGAGCGCGCGTCTGGACGCGGCGTGGCCTCGAAGTCTCCGCCCCCGCGACCGCGACGACCGCGGCGCCGCCGGCGTCGGGGCCCCTCACCCGGCTCGGCCGATTCGTCTATCGGTCCGCTCGCAGTGGGCGCCGGAGGTTGGGCCTCTCTCCGGTACCGATCGGCGCCCTGCGCCTCGTCGCGCGGTCGAGCCTCGGGCCGACCGCGCTCACCGCGCGATTGGAACTCGCCACTCGGCCGCTCACCACGCGATCGGGAATCGCTGTCCGGCCGCTCACCACGCGATCGGAACTCACCACTCGGCCGCTCATCCCGCGATCGGGAATCGCTGTCGGGCCGCTCACCACGCGATCGCGGCTCGACGCCCGACCGCTCGGCTCGCGGGCGCATCTCGCCGCCGCCTCGCTCGCCTCGTGGCCGGGGCTCGACGCTCGGGCGCTCGTCTCGCGACCGCGCATCCGCGCCCGCGCGGCGTCTGGAATCTCCGGCCGGACGCTCCTCGCGGCTGCGCGCCGTGGTTCCCGCCCGCTCGCGGCGCGGGCGTTCGGAGCCGCCGCGACCACCTTCGCCACGCGGTCGGCCTCGCGATTCCCCGCGGTCTTGGCGGTCGCTGCGGCCGGAACGGGGCCGGCCACGCCCGCCGCGATCGTCGGATTCGGGGAGAGCGCCGCCCGGGCGCGCCATGACACGCACGCGATACGGGCGGGCGCCAATGCCGAGGAAGCCGCCCGAGCCTTCCTCCATGACCGTGATCATCACTTCCGCTCGGGACAAGCCGAGTGCGTCCAAACCTTTGCGAACGGCGTCATCGAGAGTCTTGCCCTCGAAGATCGAGCCTTTGGGCTCCATGTTTCGACCTCTGCATGCGCGGCGCGGGAGTGCGAACCTCGAGGGGACCCGCGCGGTTGCGCGTCGCGAACCATCGTTGTGCGACCGATCACGGCGCAGAACCAGGGTTCCGCTGCCGGCGGCCGCCGTGGGTATGGAGTCCTAGATTACTTCCCGGAGGCTTTCTTGGCCACCGGTCTGGCGCTGGCCGCCAGGGCGGGGGCCGGTGCGGCCGGCCCGTCATCCCGCAGCACCATCCACTGCTGGAGCGCGGTCAGCAGGTTCATCACCGTCCAGTACAGCACCAGCCCGGACGGCAGGTTGTAGAAGAACACCAGCATCATCACGTTCATCAGGTACATGGTCGGCGCCTGACGCGGGTCGGTCGGCGTCAGCTTCTGCGACAGGAGCCCGCTGCCGGTCATCACCAGGGGCAGAACGCGGATCGGAAACGGACCGATCGAGAACAGGTGATCGGGCGCGGACAGATCCTGGATCCAGGCCGCGAACGGCGCCTGCCTGAGCTCGATCGCGTTGAACAGCACCGAGTAGAGGGCGATGAACAACGGCATCTGAAGCAGGATCGGCAGGCACCCGCCCGCGGGGTTCACCTTGTTCTCTTTGTAGAGCGCCATCACCGCCGTGTTCATCGCCTGCGGATCGTTCTTGTATTTCACCTTGATCCGCTCCATCTCCGGCTGCAGTCGCTGCATCGAGCGCATGCTCTTCATGCTCATCATGTTGAGCGGGTGGAGCGCGACGCGGACCAGGGTCGCGAGCAGAACGATCGCGACGCCATAGTTCTTGAGCAGGCCATGGAGCCAGACCAGGAGCTGGAGCAGCGCCTTGCTGAACGGCGTGATCCACGCCCATCCGAGATCGACGAGCCGATCGAGGCCGTGCCCGAGCCGCGCGAGCCGGATGTACTCGCCGGGTCCGAAGTAGACGACGAAGCGGTTGAGCGGATTGGTTTCTCCGGGCAATCCCACCACCAGCGTGTTGACCGCGACTTCCTGCGTGACCGGGCTGCCCTGCGGCATGCGCCCGAGCAGCCCCGGGTCCAGGCGCCGTACCTCGGACTGCGAGATCACGCTCCGGCCGGTCGCCTGGGCGACCGCGACCGCGCCCACGAAGTAGCGGGTCTGCACCGCGGCCAGGGTCGCGGCGCCGTCGAAGACTCGCGGCGCGCGCTTGATTCCACCCATGCCTTCGCGGTGGAGATTGGTGCCGACCAGACTGGTGGCGCGCAGTGAGCGGGCGTCGTCCATCGCGTTCGACTCGTTGACGAGCGGCCACGAGCGCGCCGTCAGCGAATAGTCGGCCACCCGCCAACCGGCCGGAACGCCGCGAATCTCGACGTCGAGGTCGAGGGCGTAGCCGTCCGGTCGGACGCGGAAGGTCTGGCGCACGAACAGCCCCTCGGCGTCGCGCAGCGTGAACGTAAGCGACCGTGTCATGCCCGCTGCGTCCAGACTCTCCTGCACCGCATACGCGGCATCGGCGAGCGAACGGCGCGCGCCACCCGCTCCGAGATCGAGGGCGAGCGACGGGCCGCCGGCCAGCACGACGCGGTCGGCCGCCGGAACCTCGGCATTGCGGTCCGGGCGCGCGGGACGCTCGGTGCCGTGCGCGGCCGCGTAGCGTTTCAGCTCGACGGCCACCAGGCGTGCGCCGCGGTTCGAGAACTCGGCGCGATAGAGCGGCGTGTCGATGTGGAGCGTCCGCTCCAGCTCCGCCTGCGCCGCCCGGACCGGGACCGCGCCGAGCTGGGCGCTCGGAACTGGCGGCGCGATCGGAGCCGCGGTGTCGGAGACCGGGGCGTCCGTCGCGCCGGTGACGCGCGCGGTGTCCACCGCAGCCGGCGGCGGCGGCGTGCGACGGAGATAGCGATCGAGTCCGAACGACTTGAGCAGGAACGGATAGGCGAACATCAAGGCGAGGCACGCCAAAACGACGATCAGGGTGCGGCGTTCCATCCTCACGGCACCGGATCGTAGCCGCTCGAGCCGAGCGGATGGCAGCGCGCCAGACGTTGGAGCGCGAACCCGAGCCCGCGCCAGAGTCCGTGACGCTCGATCGCCTCCCGCGAATACGAGGAACAGCTCGGCGTGTAGCGGCATGCGCCACGGAGCAACGGCGGCGCAAAGCGTTGATAGAGGCGAATCGCGAACCCGGCAAGCGCTCGCACGTCAGTCCTCGACCGGCGCGATCGGGGCCAGAGCTCCGGCGGCGGCCAGCACGCGCTCGACGTCGCTCGCCAGCTCCTGGTGCGGCGCGGCGAGGATGCCGCGCAACGCGACGAACATGAGCAGGTAGCCCGTGGGTGGCACGCGCAGCCAGCGCCGCCGCACGATCTCACGCAACCGCCGACGCGCGCGATTGCGCTGCACGGCGCCGCCGACCGACTTGCGACTCGCGACGAACGCGACGCGCGTCGTCTCGCCCGGCAAAGCGAGTGCGAGCACCAGGCAGTGACGTCCGCGATACGCGATGCCGCGCGCGCGAATCGACGCGAAATCCAGGGTACGCGTCATCCGGTGGCAGCGGGCGAGTCGTTCCGGATGCTGGGCGCTCATGGTCGGCCGTCGGGGGCCTGGCGTCACGCCGAGGAGGGGAACGAGAGACCCGCGCCCGAGTCCGAGCGCGGGGCCTGCGTGAACAAGCTGCAAGGTGTGGTGGACCCGGGGTTCAGCTGCTGGAAACCGTCAGGCGCTTGCGACCCTGCTTGCGGCGGGCGGAAATTATCTTGCGGCCGCTCTTACTCTTCATCCGAGCGCGAAACCCGTGGGTCTTCTTCCGGTGACGATTGCGGGGACGGTACGTCCGCTTCATGTGCGAAGAGTCCTCGTGTCTGCAATGAGTTACGGCGAGGGAAGAGAGGCAGGTTAGACACTGCCGCGCGCCCAGTCAAGCAGCCGCGGCCCCCCGTCCCGCAGGAGCCGTGGCGCCGAGCCGACGGCAGGCGCTGGTCCCCCAACGCCTGCGAGCTAAAAAGTCCTGCGCTGGTTGCCGATACCACGCGTGACCCCGAGCAGCGCACGCACCTGGACGCCGGTGCGCCGTCACAGGCCCGGCGTGCCCGATCGCACCCGCTCGGTCGCAGGTGAGGCAATGGGATGACGACCACACCCGAGACCAATCCAACTCGGAATCTGAGTTTCCTGCAGCTATCCGCATCGGCGCAAGCCGCGACGCGCTGGTTCCGCCAGCTCGCGCGCACGCTGAAGACCTGCCGTCTCTATCGCGCCGAGAACGCGATCGCTCAGGCCGCTCGAGATCATCTCTTCCAGATGCTGAGTGAAGATCTGAGCATCCACGGCCTGTGGGCGTTCCGGGTGACGTCGAACGAGATCTTCCTCGGCGACGAGCCGGTCGTCCGCCCGGCGGAAGACGCGAGCGCAGAGGCCGAGACCAGCCGAAGGAATCCACTGCCGTTCCAGCTCTACCGCGACGGCGTGCGCGGCCTCGCCTTTCAGCCGGGATTGCCCCGCCACGAGTTCGAGGCGCTGTTCGAAGCGCTGCTGCTGACCGGCGTCGGTCCTCAGACGCAGGACGATCTGGTGACGCTGCTCTGGCAGGCCAACACGGTGTACCTCCAGATCGAAGCCGTGCCGGCCGAGCAGACCATCTACCTGTCGTCGCGCCGGCCGACCGGCAGCGGTGGCGGTGGCCGGCAAGGACTGGCTTACGCGTGGTCGCCGAGCGGCGCCGAGATCCGCGCCGACCTCGGCCAGGTTTCGAACGTCGCTCAGGGCCTGCATCGCGACAGCTTCGACGACTGGCACCTTCCGGAAGCGTCGGTCGAAGTGCCCGCGGCCTACCAGGCGATCCTGCCGACGATGCAGTTCGCGCGCACTCGGTTCCTCACGGAATGGGCAAGCGAGCGGGCGACTCCCTGGAGCGATCAGGCGCCCGAGCTGCTGCGCTTGCTGCACGGCCTGAACCCGACCCCGGAGAGCCGGAACGTCTTTGCTCACGCGGCCGCGAACTGGCTCGCGGGCGCGATTCAGAGCTGCGCTTGGGACGAGGCGCAACGCGCGTTCGCGCTGCTGCGCGAGTTCGATCCCGACGGCTCAGTGACGGACGGCACGCTGGCGGCGGCGATCTCCGCGCTCGACAGCGAGCAGATCACCGAGCAGCTCGACGAGTCGGAAGCCCCGGATCAGGCGCAGTTCTCGGCGCTCGCGGTCGGCGTTGGCCAGCCGGCGCTGGACCTCGCGTGCGCGGTCATGGCCTATGCACAGAAGAGCCGGACCCGCGCGGCGGCCTGCACCATGCTCTGCTACCTATGCAACGATCACCCCGAGCTGCTGGCGCCCTACCTCGCCGACTCGCGCTGGTACGTCGTGCGCAACACGGTGTTCGTGCTCGGGCAGATCGGCGGCCCTGGGGTCGTCAGCCTGCTGCGCGCGGCCGCGTTCCATCCCGAGCCGCGCGTGCGCCGACAAGTCGTGCAATCCTTGGGTTCGGTGCCGGCCGATGCGCGCCGGCCGATCCTGATCGGCCAGCTCGACACGCGCGATCCACAGCTCCTCGCCGCGAGCCTCAACATGCTCGCCCGCCAGAAGGACCCCGAAGTCGCGAGCGCGATTCTTCACCAGGTCGAAGCGCCCGACTTCGAGTCGCGCAACGAAGAGAACCAGCGAGCGTTGTTCGGCGCGCTCGGCGAAGTGGCGGGAGACGAGGCGGTGCCCGCGCTGGAAGCCCTGCTCCATCGCGGCGGCTGGTTCGCGCGCCGCACCCTGCAGCGCGTCGCCGCCGCCCGCACGTTGCAGAGGATCGGCACGCCGAAGGCGACCGCCGCCCTCCAGGCGGGGGTGCGCTCGCGCAGCGAAGCGGTGCGCAGCGCCTGCCTCGAAGGCATGGCCATCCGGAGCCAGCCGTGACGGTGCCGGCGAAGTCGGCCGCGCGCGACGGCACGCCCGCCGCCGCGGCGGATCAACGGCTGCGCGAGACTGGCGCCCAGGTGTTGCTCCGGTTCTCGTCGATGGTGCGCATCGGTCGCTCGTACGACATGAGCAACCAGGTCTTCACGCGCCAGCTCGACTACTTCCGCGAGGTCCTGACCCCGCTGCTGGAGGAGCACGGCGAGGCGGTCCTGGTCGCGCTCGAAGACGATTTGTTCCTGAACGGTGTGCGCGTCCCGTTCAAGTCGAACAACCTGCGCTTCCACAAGTCGGTGCTCGAGGAGTTCAAGCGGCGGCGCATCGCCGGCTTCCGGGCGCTGAAGGGCCTGCGCGACGAAGAGATCTCGATCTTCTTCCGCCTGTTCCTGCAGTCGGACACGTATCAAGGCACCGAGCTCCTGACCGCGTGCCTGGCCCAGGGCGCCGATCACCTGCTGCCGGCGATCCACGCCTCGGCCGAAGCGCCGGACGATTCCTCCGAATACGATTGGCCCGCCTGGGGAGCCGGCGCCAGTGAGTCCGCCGGGGCCGGCGCGACGGATCCGTCCACCGGCGGCGCAGCGACGGCCGGTGGTCACGGCGGTGAAGAAGGCGGGGGCACCCCCGGCGTGGTCGGGAACGCGCCGCGCGGCGCCGCGCGCAAGAGTTACTCGGCGGCGCTTCAAGGAGCACGCTCGCTGCTCACGACCACGAGCCTACAAGCCGGAACCGAGCTGCGTCACGCCAAGCGCGTCGTCCAGCCGCTCGTGGATGGGGCGTTCGCTTCCGAGCCGGTGGTGGTCGGGCTTTCGAGCCTCACCCACCACGACGAATACACCTACGCCCATGCCGTGAACGTTTGCATGGTCGCGGTCAGCATGGGTCACTACCTGGAGATGGACCGGCGCGCGCTGGCCGATCTCGGCGTCGCGGCGCTGCTGCACGACGTCGGCAAGGACGTCGTGGCCGACCAGATCCGCCATCCGCTCGGGCAGTTCACGCCCGAAGAGCAGGTCGCAGCGGAACGCCATCCCGCCGAGGGCGCCCGGCTGATCGCCGGCTCGACGACGCTGAATCAGACGACGCTGCGCTGCATGCGGGTCGCGCTCGAGCACCACATGGCGGCGGACGGCAGCGGCTATCCCGCGCTGCAAGGCCGGTGGACGGCCAGCGTGTTGTCGCGCCTGGTCGCGGTCGCCGACTGTTACGTGAGCCTCCAGACCCATCGCAGCGCGCGCGGCGCAACGGTGACGCCGTATCAGGCGCTCGGCATGATGCTGGGGTCGCTGAAGAAACAGTTCGACCCGGCGATGCTATGGGCGCTGGTGCAGACCGTCGGGTTCTATCCGCCGGGCCAGATGGTGGAGCTGGACGACGGCTCGATCGCACTGGTCGTGGCCCCGAACGCCGCGGACCTGGGGCGGCCGCATGCGCGAATCGTGGTGACTGCGGCCGGCGAGCATCTCGCTCCGCACAAGATCCTGGAGCTGCGTCCGGTGCCGCCCGAGCGCAGCATCCGGCGGGTGTTGAGCGCCGAGCAGTACCCAACTCCTCCGGAGAACCGTTCGGCGGCGTAGGCGAGCGGCGTGAGCGCCGGGTAAGACCACCCGGGTCCCTGCCGGCTCCGTCTCACGCGCTCGTCGCCCGCCGATCTGCCGACACCCTCAGCGCGCTTCGCCGGCTCCCGCGTTCTGGTCCCGGAACATGCCCAGCTTGCCGATCTCGTTCGGGCGGATGGCGGCGTCTTCCGGCGCACGCCCGTCGTTGAACACGTACATGCGCCGGCCGTGCGCGACTGGCTTCATGGCGGCGCCCTTCGGCCCGACACGCACCGTCCCTTCCAGCACGCAGACGCACGTGCCCGCGCGCTCGCAGATCACCGCGAACGTCGTCCCCACGACGTCGATCGCGGCTTCTGGAGTTTCGAGCGCGAGCGACGCGCCGCGAAAGCGCGGCCCGGTCGTGACGCGGATCTCGCCCTTCCACACCGCGCCCGTGCCGGTACGCCCGAACCAGCGTCCCGGCGGCCGCGGCAAGGTGATCTCGGACCCCGGGGTGATCTGAACCACGAGCTGGCCCTGGCTCGCGATTTCGATCTCGGTCGTGCCCGTGAGCGTGATGCGCGCGCCCGGTGCGAGCCCTTTCGCCCGGCCGGCCAGATGTTGCACCGGCACCGGGCGGCCTTCGACGATCACCATGCCCTCGCCGCGCGTCTCCACGACGCGCCATGCTGGGCCGCGATTCGCGATCCCGATCGCGATCGCGAGCGCCGCGGCGGCCGGCGCCAGCGCCCACCATGCCCAGCTCACCGCCGGGCGTGCGAGCAGGACCAGCGTTCGCCGCGCCGCGACCTGCCCGGTCGTGAAGTCCCGCTCGAGCCGCTCACGAAACGCCCGATCAGCCTGCGGACGCCGGAGCGATTGCACCGCCCCGCGCGCGCGGGATTCCGCGGCGGTCAGCGGCGTGTCGAGTCGTGAGCTCATGACAGCTTCCCTTCCAGCAGCCGCGCCAGCGTCGCCAGCGCGCGCGAATAGCGCTTCCTCGCGGCCGCGTGCCGAACTCCGGTGATGACAGCGACCTCTTCGTGCCCCAACCCTTCGTAGTCGTGCAACAGCACCGCGACGCGCAGCGGTTCGGGCAGACCCGCGATCGCCGCCTGAACCAGCCGCTCGCGCTCGCTCGCCAGCGCGTCATGCTCCGGGTCGTTGATGCCCCGCGAGAGCGAAGCGCCGATCGGACCGTCGATCGAAGCGGCCCGCTGCGTCAGCCGGTATGCGCTCGAGCGCCACACGTCCCGGCACGCGTTATGGGCGATCGTGACCAGCCAGGGAAACGGATCGCGCCCCGAATCGATCCGATCCGCTGCCCGATGAACTTTGAGAAACACGTCCTGGGTCACGTCCTCCGCCAGCGCCCGCTCGCCGACCAACCGATGGATCAGTCCGTAGAGCCGGTCGAAGTACCGCTCGAAGAACGCGGCCAGCGCTTTCGGATCCCGAGCCCTGACCCCTTCCAACTCTTCACGGCTGGAGGGAGGAGCCCGCTCCGGCACACCGGAGGGCCGTTCCTCGGGCGAGGTCGGCGACGCCAGCCTCGCTTCCGCTTCACTACCAGGTACGGGGAGCGGGCTGGATTGTGTCGGATGGGGTGTCGGTTTGCTCACGAACGCCTACGGAAACGACTGGGTCGGTGGCTGGCTCCCGGACGGTCTACCACGTGGACGGGGCCAGTATTGCACAACTTGCACCGGGCCCCGGCGGCCTGGCGCCTCCATGCTGGGTTGCACTTCACAGGCCTCCCCCCGGGCGGTGAGCGCATGCTTCCGGGCGCCGGCCCTCGCAGCCTCCGGTGGTGCAGGAACGCGCGGTCCGATGTAACGTGAGGTACCTCACGTCCGCGAGGGATCGTAGCCTCGCCAACGCGGGAAGGGCTCCTGCCCGGAATCCGTCCTGACCGCGGAGGCTTGGAGACGATCCCGTCTGCTCTTCTATCTCGTGCGCGGGGTGGCGAGGTCGCGATTCGGAGGCGGCGGGACTCGGCTTTTTGCGTTCGATCCGGAGCGGCGCAAGCCGGGCGCCGGAGCGGCGAACGCTACGCGGCTTCCCGCTCGGCAGGTGCTTGGGCGTCGGCGATCGGCACCCGGACCCAGAAGTTGCTGCCGTGGCCCGGGCTGCTGTTGACGCCGACGTGGCCGCCGTGCAGCTCCGTGATTCGCTTGACGAGGTGCAGGCCGATGCCGAGGCCGCTCGGGCGCTTCTCCATCTGGCGCACGCCCTGTCCGAACAGCTCGAAGATGTGTGCGCTCTCCTCGGGACGGATGCCGGGCCCCTCGTCGGTGACTTCGATCACGACGAAATTGGTGTCGCGACGGGTGCCGATCCGCACGGCGCCGTTCTCGGGGCTGAACTTGATGGCATTGACGAGCAGATTCAGGATCACTTGGCGGATCTTGACCTCGTCCAGCGACACGGTGCCGAGCTCGGCGTCGAACTCCTCGATCAGCTCGATGCCGTACTTCTGGGCGGTGTTGCGCGCGCTCTCGACCGCCGCGTGCGCGATTTGATTCACCGCCAGCGCCTCGCAATGCAGCGTGAGCTTGCCGGTTTCGAGCCGCGACAGGTCGAGGATGTCGTCGATCAGGCCCAGCAGATGATTCGCTTCCTGCCGCAGCCGGCGCAGGAACTCGCCGCGCTGGTCGGCCGAGAGCTGGCCCTGTGAGTCGTCCAGCAGCTCGGCGTAGGCGATCACCGACGTCAGCGGCGTCTTGAGCTCGTGACTTGCGGTCGAGAGCAGGACGTCCTTCATCCGGTTCATCTCGCTCAACTTGAGGTTCGACGACATCAGATCGGCGGTGCGGGTCGCCATCCGCTCCATGACCTCGGCGCGATCGATCACGGCGCCGACGTGCTCGGCGAACAGGCGCAGCATGTCGCGATGATGCTCGAGAAACGGATCCGGATGATTGATGCGGTTGACGTTCAGCACGCCGACGCACCGGTCCCCGACCTTGAGCGGCAGCGACAAAGCCGACGTGATGTTGCGATTGTTCTTGTAGTGGCGGTTGAACGCCTCGTTCGGGCCCTGCCCGAGCAGCACCGCCTCCTTGCACTCGGCGACCCAGCCCGCGATTCCCTCACCCATGCGCGCGCGCGCATGGCGCGCGAACTCGGACTCGAGGCCGTAGGAGGCGCGCGTCTCGAGGACTCCCGACTCGGGGTTGTAAATCATGACCGATGCCTGTTGGGCGCGCAGCGTCGAAACCACGCGGCGGACGATGATCTCCAGGATCGCGTCCAGGCGAAGCTGCAGGTTGAGCGTGGTCGAGACCTGGAACAGCGCGGAGATCTCGGAGAGGCGCGTGCGCACGTCCTCGAGCTCGCGCTCCTCGCGGTGCAACGCCTCGCGCATCGCGTTCAGCTCGCGATGCTTGAGCGCCGTGTAGAGGCAGAAGATCAGGACCAGGCCAGCGAGACCGACGCCGGCGTAGTAGCCGTTCTTGACCCAGAGTTGCGCGTGCTCTTCGACGCCGACCATCTCCAGCAGCGGCAGGTAGAGGATCGGGACGGTCGCAGTCAGCGACAGGATGACCGCGAACGTGACGACCCAAAGCAACCAGCCGCGCCGGTTGATCGAGTCGAGGGCGGAGTGCTTTCCTGCGGGCATGCGAGGGACTTCCGGGGCCATGGGTCGAACGCGGTCCGGCCGCGAATCGAGCGCCGATCCAGCTCGCACGAGTTATCGGCGGGCTCTCGGGGCCGACTTGAGCCCGGTGTGCCCGCGAAATGCCGGCCTCGAGCCGGATCCAGCCTGAGGGTGGAGGGTCGATGCACGGTCAAGTCGTGATGGAACGGTTCGAAAGCCAGGTCCTGAAGGGCAACCCCGCCGGAGATCCTCACGCACGGACGGTCCCCGTGTACCTGCCGCCGTCCTACGCCGCCGCCAAGGATCGGCGCTATCCGGTGGTCTACGTCCTGGCGGGATTCACCGGGCGTGGCCGCATGCTGCTCAACGACAATCCCTGGTCGCCGCCGCTCGACGAGCGCATGGACCGACTCCTCGCCCGCGGCGCGTGCGGCGAGATGATCCTGGTGATGCCCGATTGCTTCACCCGCTTCGGCGGTTCGCAGTATCTCGACTCGACCGCGACCGGACGCTACGAGCATCACCTGGTCTCAGAGCTGGTCCTCCATGTGGACCAGACCTACCGGACGCAAGCCGACCGCGATCACCGGGGCGTGGCGGGCAAGTCGTCGGGCGGCTATGGCGCGTTGATTCAGGGCATGCGGCATCCCGAAGTGTTCGGAGCCGCCGCCTGCCACAGCGGGGACATGATGTTCGACTACTGCTATCGGGGCGGCGTGCCGAAGTTCTGCTCCCAGGTGCAGCAGGGCGGCGGCCTGGTCGCGTGGCTGGAGCGGTTCGAAGCTCAGATCCAAAAGAAAGACGACGACTTCACGGCGCTCAACATTCTCGGCATGGCCGCCGCGTACTCCCCGAATCCCGACACCTCGCCCTTTGGCATCGATCTGCCTTGCGACCTCGAGACCGGCGCGTTCCGGGACGACGTGTGGGAGCGCTGGCTCGAGCACGATCCCCTCCGTCTGATCGAGCGCCATGCGGCGGCGCTGCGCTCGCTGCGCCTGTTGTTCCTGGACTGCGGCACGCGCGACGAGTGGAGTCTCCATCTCGGCGCGCGTCGGTTCGCCGCGCGGCTGCAGGCCCTCGGGATCGCGCACGAGCACGAAGAGTTCGACGACGGCCACCGGAACGTCGGCTACCGCTACGACGTGAGCCTACCCAAGCTGGCGCAGGCGCTGGGCGCGCAGTAGGGTGCGCATCATGGCCGAATCGACCCCACCCTCGGCGGCGGGCGCGAGCGACCTCGCGACGCTGTACGAAGTGGCGCGGGCGCTGCTCGGCGCGCGCCACCAGGCCCAGGTGGCCTCGCGCCTCGTGCTCTCGGGAATCGGGGCGCTCGGGGCACGCTCGGGGGCGTTCTTCGCCGCCGACGAGCGCGGACGCTACCGGCTGCTGTACGCGGCCGGGCTCGCGAGCGAGTCGGGAGAGACGCTGACGTTGCCACCGGCGGCGCGCGAATGGGCGCTGCGCGAGGGCGGCTTCGCGTTCGCAGGCGCCGCCGCCGCGCGCGCGTTCGGCCCGCACCGCAACCGCCTGGTCGATGACTTCGACGCGGCGGCCGGTGCCGCGGTCGGCGACCGGGAAGGCCTGCTCGCGCTGCTCGTGTTCGGCCCGCGGCTGCTCGGTGATCCCTACCGGCCGGATGACTTCGCGTTGCTGGAGTCGCTGGGATCGCTCGCCGAGCTGGCGCTCGGCAGTCGCGGCGAACGGACGTCGCGGCGGCCGAGCGGCGGGCGCCCGGCCCGAACCCTCGCGGCGCTACGCGCTGCCCATCCCGCCCTCGGGACAATGATTGGCGAGAGCCCGGCGTTGCTCGAAGCCTGTCAGGACCTGGTCGCGGTCGCGGCGACACGGTTTCCGGTGCTGCTGGCGGGCGAGTCCGGCGTCGGCAAGGAGCTGGGCGCGCGCGCCATCCACGATCTGTCCGAGCGCGCCACCGGGCCGTTCGAAGTCGTCGATTGCGGCTCGATCCCGGCAGAGCTGATCGAGAGCGAGTTGTTCGGTCACGTGCGCGGTGCGTTCACCGGAGCGCATCGCGACCGCCGCGGCGCGTTCGAGCTCGCGCACCGCGGCACGTTGTTCCTCGACGAGATCGGCGAGATGCCGCTTCAGCTCCAGACCCGCCTGCTGCGGGTGCTCCAGGAGGCCCGCTTCCGGCGGGTCGGTGACGAGCACGTGATCGAAGTCGACGTCCGGGTCGTGGCGGCGTCCAACCGCGATCTGCGCGCCGAGGTCGCGGCCCGGCGGTTTCGTGAAGATCTGTTCTACCGCCTGAACGTCTTCACCGTGCGCCTGCCGCCGCTGCGCGAGCGTCCCGAAGATCTGGAGCCGCTGCTGCGTCACTTTCTCGCGCGCGAGGGGCGGGAGCTCGGGGTGCGGAGCTGGGACGTGACGCAGGAGGTGGTGGCGGCGGTCGGCGGCTACGCGTGGCCGGGGAACGTGCGCGAGCTGGCGAACCTCGTGGCCGGACTGGCGGTACGCGCGCGCGATCGGGGCGTAGTCACGGTCGAGGACCTGACGCACGTCTGGCGCCGCCAGCATCCCGGCGAAGCGTCACCCTGGCAAGCGGGAGCGCACGCGCCGCGCGGCCGGCTCGGCGCGTGGGTTCTGGATCAGGCGCGCGCCGCGCGGTTCAATCTGATCGAGGCGGAACGACGGCTGCAGCGCCGCAAACGCGCCGGCCACCGGGTCGAGCTGACGGAGCGCTCGGCGCTCGCCTATTACCTGACCGGCGAGATCTTGCGCGAGCTGGTGGCCAACCGCGGCAATGCGGAAGCGGCCGCCCGCGCGATCGCGGGCGACCCGGAGCTGGAAGCGCGCGTCCTGCCGCGCGTCCGCAAGGTGATCGAGTTCCTGAGAGCCGAGACGGAATCCGTCGCCGTGCGGCGCCGGTTCGGCAAGCTGCCCGCCGACTACGACGACGCGCTCGAGCGCGCCCATCGCATGGTCGCGACCGGCTGACCACGCGAGCCGAGGATAAACGGCTCAGCGATTCGGAACGCCAGTGTCACAGGATCTTAGGGGGGTCCTAACCCGTCAGGCGGTCCATCGTTGTGCTCTATCGCTCTTCTGGACCGTCAGCTTCCCTCCGGGACCTACGCGGAAGCTCTTGGTCGGCGTCATGAGGGAGAAATTGACTCCATCTTTGTCCCACCGCGACACAAATCGGGAAGATCTCGAGCCTCAGCTTGCTTCCAAAATCAACACAGATCAGTCCCTTGCCCACCATATCAACAGATCTGACGCGACGCCCTTCCATAGCTCTCAACTCGGATTCCGCACGACCTACCTTCAGATTGTCGTACGAACCCACAAGAATCGTCTCATCGAGCCTGAGGCGCCATGCAGCCTCCCTTATGAAGAGTGCTACCTCCCCGATGTAACGCCTCCTTTTGTCGGGCAACGCCTTGTTCTTGCTCGGCCGCTGGAGCTCATGCGCAGGCTCAAAGTCGACGCTCAGCCACGATCCCCATCCAGCAACGACCGAATAAGATCGCCGTCCAACAAGACCACTTATGCTCTTCTTGAATGCTACAGCTACTGTCGACATCAGCATCTCCGGGCTATCGTCGAGTCACTTTCCTTGACTTGTACATCACAGAAGGCCAGCGAGCAGCAGGCTATCGTTTGAGCAATCACGCACACGAGGCCCCGGCTTGTCCGCCGGGGCCCCGTGTCGTACGGCCCTTGTTCGTGGGTTCTTCCCTGGATCTTAGGGCTCCCAGATCAACGCCACGCGCCAGGAGAGAATCAGGAGCAGGAGGAGCTTCGGGTCCAGCTCGATCGGGAACACGTTCGGATACGCGATCATCGTGTGTCTCCCTTCGGTAGGTCTCCGAGCGACTGCGACATCGTCTGCGAGCTTGCGGTCATCGAGTCCGCGACCCTCTCCCCTGCCTACTGGCCTCTCGGCGCAGCCCCCTGGTTTCCGGGAGCGGTCGCGGACTCGACAACCGCGATCCGCGCTGGAGTCTCACCGCAACCCGCATGCCACGGGCTCCCTCGTGGCGCACGAGGTCGATCTTCGTTACCTGCGGGCTAATTCGCGCTGAGTGCCGATCGGCGCAGGCCCGACGCCGCTGCGGAATCGCGGCGATTTCAGCACGACGTGCGGAGACACTAGACTCCGGCGCCATTGTGAGGATCGATCGCGATGAATGATCGGACGCCGCCGCTCCGGATCGTCGAGCTCACCCGGCGCTATGGAGAGCTCGTGGCGGTCGATGGCCTGAGCCTCGAGGTTCGCCCCGGGGAGATCCTGGGCTTTCTCGGCCCGAACGGCGCGGGCAAGACGACGACCCTGCGCGTGAGCGCCGGGCTGCTGCGACCTCACGGCGGCGACGTCGAGATCGCCGGCCATTCCCTGCAGCGCGCCGGACGCCGCGCCCGCGCAGCGTTGGGCTTCGTTCCGGACCGGCCGTTCCTCTACGAGCGCCTCACCGGCAGCGAGTTCCTCGAGTTCGTTGCCGCGCTCTACGACGTGCCGGGAGGTCTCGCGGGCCCGCGCTCGGAGGCGCTGCTCGAGCGCCTTGGCATCGCATCGGTCGCCGGCGAGCTGATCGAGACCTATTCGCTCGGCATGCGGCAGAAGATCTCGCTCGCCGCGGCGCTGATTCACGACCCACCGCTGCTGATGCTCGACGAGCCTTTGATCGGCCTCGACCCGCTCGGCGTGCGCGCGTTCAAAGATCTGTTGCGCGAGCGGATGCCGCGCGGTTTCGGCGTTCTCGTCTCCACCCATCTGCTCGAGGTCGCCGAACGGCTCTGCGACCGCGTGGCGATCCTCCATCACGGCCGGCTGGTCGCGGAGGGCCGCATCGACGAGCTGCGCGGCGCCCGCGCGGAGGCGACCCTGGAAGACGTGTTCCTCGAGCTGACGCGCGGCGCGCCGGACCCTGGCGCGTGAACGTCGCGGGCGTCGCGCTCGGCCGCTGGCGGCTGCTGCGCAACACGCTGTCCGGGCGCTCGCGCCGTGGGCCGCGTCCGTGGCTGGGCCTGGTGCTGGCGGCCATGGTCGCGGCGGTGCTCATGACCGCGTTTCAAGCCACGTTCGCGACCTTCGCCGCCGGAGTCGGCGGCGTCGAATCGGCCGCGAGCCTGCTGGCCGCGATCCTGACCGCGGCGCTGGTCGCGTTGATCGTCTTCGACCTCCACTATCTCGTCTCTGCCGTCCTGCTCGATTCCGATCTCGACCTGCTGCGGCGCGCTCCGCTCAGCCCGGCCGGGCTCCTGGCGTTGAAGCTGGTGGACGCGTTGCCCCGCACGTCGCCGGTGCTCGTGATCCTGCTGATTCCGGCGGTCGTCGCGTTCGCCGCGGCGGCGCCGCTCCCGGTCTGGGCGTGGGCACTGGCGCCGTTTCAGCTGCTGGCGATGTGGCTGATCCCGCTCGCACTCGGGCTCGCGGTCGCCTTGATGGTGCTGCGCCGCGTGCCGGCACGGCGTGCCCGGGAAGCGCTCGGGTTGCTCTCGACCTTGATGCTCACGGCGCTCTGGCTCGCCAACTCGTTCCTGCTGCCGAAGGCCGCAGATCCGGGAGCGTGGGAGGCGCTGCGGGGCGGGCGCGTCTTCGGCGATGCGTTCGGCCTCGATGCCCTGTCGCCGGCGCATTGGCTCGCGCGTAGCCTCGTCGCCGCGCACGGCGGTGACGTCGCGGGTGCGCTCGCCGGCACGGCACGACTGGCGGCGGGCGCGCTGATTGCCGTCGGCGTCGCGCTCGCGGTTGCCGCACGTGATCTGGAGACCGCGCTCGCACAAATCGGGTCGGGCGCCGCGAAGCGGGGAAAGCCAAAGCGGCGCGCCACGGCGTCGGCGAAACCGCGCTACGCGGTGCTCGAGCTGGCGCGGCGCGATCTACGACTCTTCGCGCGCGATTGGACGGTGCTCAGCGACTTGCTGGCCGCCGCGGTGCTGTGGACGCTGCTGCCGCTGGTGGGGGCGCCCTTGCTCGACGTCCCGCCCCCGGTGCTCGTCCGATCGATGCTGACGCTGCTGGCGGTCGCGCTGGGATACGAGATCGCAGCCCGCTCGATCCCGTTCGAGAAGCTCGGGTTCGCATGGACCCGGCTCGCCCCTCTGCCCCCTTCGCGCTGGGTGATCGCCAAGCTGTTGAGCTCCGCGGCGCTCGCCGGTCCCCTGGTCGCCCTGGCCGCCGGCAGCCTCATGCTGTCGCTGCCGATGGCGGCGTCCGAGTGGCTCGCGATCATCCCGGGAGTCACGGTCGCCCTGGGCCTTTCGCTCTCGCTCGGCATCCTCACGGGAACTCTTTTCGCGGACTGGGGATGGACGAATCCTCGGGCGATGCTGACGCTTGCCGGACGGCTGGTGGCGACCGGGCTGATCGCGGTGCAGGCGGGACTTTGGATCGGGCTGCCGGCGATCGCCGAAGCCCTTGAGTGGCAGCTTCCGGGGGGCTTTCTCGCGTGGGTCCCGCTCGCCGTCGCGGGTCTCGCCTCATTGACCAGCTTGAGGGTCGCTGCACGTCGGATCACGACGCTGGAATGGCCCTGACAAAACCGTATAGTCCCGACAAACAACAGTACTACCGGGAGTTGTAGCTTGACCTCGCATCACGCGAGGCTATACTACGGGCTGTCAGTCGCAGATTTCCCGCGGGTTCGGAGCTTCGCAGGCCGCCGCGGCGCGTTGTACTTTTCGTTGCCCTCTGGCGGGAGCATTCTGGGCACCCAGAAAGGTGGAGCAGGGCACTTCCGGCGGCTTCAGTATTAGCCGTACTTCTCGCTCGTCTTCGAGGCACACCCGGGGGAGGTGACCGATGATCCGTAAGACTTTGCTACTCCTCTTCACCGCAGCGCTCGTGTGCACGGTCCCCGTGTACGCGCAACCCCAGCAGACTCTGTTGAGCTTCACTGGATACGACTACGAAAATCCAGGCGATGGCGGCTTGTACCTCGCCGTCGGCGACGGCTACAAGTCGGTCGGGTTCATTACCAGCTTCGGTCCGCTGCTCGATCCGTTCTACGACTTCTCACAGAACGAGTACACCTACTACCTGTTCGATCTGACGGTTGCGACGCGCGACACGGACGGGTCCGACATGGTCGTGACGTTCAACGACAACGGTCGAGTCCGCTACTTCGAAGATCCGTTCGCGCGCCCCTACACGCCGGCGCTCTACGGCACGAATCCGCCGAACGCCACGGCGCCGTCGACGTTCATCGATCCCGGTCCTCCTGCATTGGGTGGCGATCTCGACCAGTTCGTGCTCACGTACAATTTTGCCACGGGTCGCGGAGCTTGGTCGGGCGCGATGACGCTCGACGAAGGCAGCGATCTGGCGCTCTACGTCCCGCCCGCGCAACGCTCGGGCTGGATTCTCGGAGCGCAGAACGACAACACGTCCGTTCCGGCTGGCTACGACAATCAGGTCGAAGGCAACTGTCTCGTTCCGGGACCGACGTCTGCGACGCAACGGACCTGGGGCGCCATCAAGTCCCTGTACCGCTAGTCTTCAACCGACAGCTCCGTCACGGTCCTTCGTGACCGTGATGCAATCCGATGGAGGTTCCCAAATGAAGAGCAAGCTCGGGATGGCGGTGACGCTGGGGCTACTGGCCACCGGCGCCTTTGCGTCCTCGGCGCATGCCCAGTGTGGACAAACCGGCGCTCCGATGATCGAGTTCGACACCAACACCTTTGCCTACGAGACCAACTACAACCCTGCGACCTTCAACTCGGTTATCGGAAGTCAGCTGACGGTCGTCGGCAAGATCACTCTGTTCTGCCAGCCGTTCCAGGATCTGGACGCTCAGGATCCCAGCAAGGAATACACGCTGGTGTTCGCGGGCCTGGTTTCGAACGGCACCGTCACCACGCCGTATTTCGTCACCGGAACCAAGTACGTGACGAGCTACAGCGGCGGCAGCTTCATCATCTACGAGGACACGACTCCGGACGCGCCGACGCTGGCGACGCTGGCGCCGAACCCGCCCAACGCACAGGTGCCCGCCCGGTTCGCCGACGGCACCGTGATCCTCTCCGGCACGCTCTCGAACTTCGTCACCACGGTTAGGGAGCTTCCGGGCGGACCGCCGAATCAATACACGCACGAGTTCGACGCCGACTTCCAGTTCACGGGCCCGCCGGCCGGCACGTACTTCGTGCGCGTGCAGGGAACCGGGCTCGGTAATCTGTTCGGAACCTGGTGCCCGAACGGCTCGGGCAACGGGCTCTGCATCCTGCCGGCCGGCTACAGCGCTCAGCCGAACGGCGAGTTCGGCAACCCGCCGACGGCGGTGCAGTCGTCGACGTGGGGCACGATCAAGCAGCTCTACCGTTAAGGCGTACGTATCAGCGTCAGGCCCCGGCAGCCACTCGGCTGTCGGGGCTTTCGCTTTCCATGGACCGTTCGAAGAGGCGCGCCGTGTCAGGTGACGGCACGCGAGAGTCTCAAGAGAGAAACGACACCCAAAAAAACGACGGCGGGAAAGGCCCCACCGTCGTTTCCATCGAAGGGACGCGCACCGTTGCGCCAGCGCGCCCCCGTAACGCCGTCTGCGGTTCGTCGCGACCGAGTTCGCCGGTCGGGAGAGCCGAGCCACAATCCAAATCCCCGGCCGGTAACGTCACGACCGAGTTCCCCGAAGACGTCGCGCTACGAGTCCAATATGGTCCGGGCTCGGGGCACTGTCAATGGCCGGATCGAGAGCGATTAGTTCTGGAGCGCCGTCACCCATTGCAAGACGCACGACGCCGACCTTGGGCCCAGAGATCGGGCCGCGGGCGGTGAGCCGTCGAGGACTATCATGAGCGGACGCTCTGTCTATCTGGTCGTGCCGGATCTCTTGTTCGCGACCCGGATCACCGAGACGGCGCGGCAGCACGGCGTCGAGGCTCTGTCCCTGGTCCGGACGCAGGTGCTGGAGCGTTGCCGCGAGCGTCCGCCGGACCTTGTGATCCTCGATCTGGAGGCGCCAGACGATCCAGTCGCCCTGGTGCGGGAGTTCAAGAACGAGCCGCGTCTCGCAGCCGTTCCGCTGGTCGCGTATTACCCGCACGTCGAGCGCCACCTCTACGACGCCGCCCGTGCGGCGGGCGCGGATCAGATCCTTCCGCGCTCGGCCTTCACCGTTCGGCTGGTCGAGATTCTGACCGGAGAACGGCGTATCTCCTCGCGTTCGTAGTGCTAGACTCGGCCCCGATCCATACACCGGCGCCTCGGCGCCGAGACCACTCCCGGGAGCCACGAGCCATTCCATGAGCGACGCGACCAGCGATTCCTCGACCGCTGCTTCCGAGCGGGTTCAGATCTCGTGCCCCGGTTGCGGGCGCCACGACCATGTCCGCTGGCCCGCGGATCAGGACGCCTACCACTGGAAGTGCTTCAACTGCGGCAAGCAGTTCGACCTGACTCGGGACGGCTCCCATTGAAAACCCGGCCAGGGCCGATCGGGCGATGGCTGACCCTGATCGCCGTCGCCGGGGTTTTGGCCCTGCCGGCTCCGAGTCAGGCAGACTCCGATCCAAGAGCCGTGCAGATCGCCGACCAGGTTCGCCACGCGCTCGGCGGTGGCGAGCGCTGGGACTCGCTGGCCGGGGTGCGCTGGTCGTTCGAGTACGCCCTCAACGACACGATTCGCACCGATCGCCGGCATGCATGGGACAAGCGCACGGGTTGGCATCGCGTCGAAGGAAAGAACCGCGCGGGCCAGCGTCTCGTGATCGTCCACCGGATCTCTCAGCCGGAGGGTCGCGCGTGGGTCGATGGGAAAGCGATCGAGGGCGACTCGCTGCAGAAGCTGCTGAAGCTCGGGACCTCGCTCTGGATCAACGACGCGTACTGGGCGTTCATGCCCTACAAGCTGCGCGACCCGGGCGTCACCGTGAAGATGGACGGCGAGTCGCGCGCGAACGGGAAGATGCACGACCGGCTGGCGCTGACGTTCGCCGACGTCGGCGAGACGCCCGGCGACCGCTATTGGGTATCGGTCGATCGCGCAACGCACCGGATCGAGACCTGGGAGATGGTGCTCGAGGGCAACCAGCCGCCCGCCGACACGTGGACGCTGGAAGGCTGGGAAGAGCACGGTCGACTCTGGTTTCCGACCGCCAAGCGCAACGGCAACCGCACGGTCTACACGCGCCACATCGAGACCGTCGAGGGGTTCCCGCCCGGCACGTTCGACGCGCTTTAGTCGCATCGGCCGTCGCGATTCTCACTGCCATGCCACGCTTCCAGCGGCTTGCGGTGCGCGTTCGGCGCCCACTATCGTGACGTCATGAGCACCGGCGTCCGCATCAGCGAGCTGTTCCTTTCGCTTCAGGGCGAGGGCCCTTCGGTCGGGACCCCGGCCCATTTCCTGCGCCTCCAGGGTTGTGACGTCGGCTGCCGCTGGTGCGACACGAAGTACTCGTGGGACCCGCAGGGCGGCGCCGACATGACGCTCGAGCGGCTGTGGGACGAGGCGCAGGCGCTCGGAATTGCGCCGCTGCTGGTCGTGACCGGGGGCGAGCCGCTCGAGCATCCGTCGCTGCCGGAGCTTCTCGCGCAAGCGCTCGAGCGCTGGTCCCGCGTCGAAGTCGAGACCAGCGGCGTGCGGCCACCACCGCTCGCGCACCCGCGCCTCTCCTACAACGTCTCTCCCAAGCTCCCTTCGGCCACTCTGCAATGGCAGGACACGTGGCGTCACGTCGCGGCGTGGAAGGCGGAGCCGAACGCCACGTTCAAGCTCGTGGTCGGAGATCCCCCGGACCCGGTCGACGCGATCCGGTTGATCCGCGAGTGGGATCTGCCGCGCGCCCGGGTCGCACTGATGCCGGAGGGCGTGACCGATCAGACGCTGCGCGAGCGCGCCACCGGGCTCGCCGAGCTTTGCAAGCGCGAGGGCCTGCGCCTGAGTCCAAGACTCCACGTCTGGATGTGGGGCGCGAGGCGGGGCGTGTGACGGAGCGCCCGGCCACGACTCCAAGCGGCGCGGGACGCCTCGCGGTGGTGCTGCTGTCCGGCGGCATGGATTCATCGACCTGTCTCGCCTGGGCGCGCGCGGCCGGATTCGAGTGTCATTCGCTGGCCATCGACTATCGGCAGCGCCATCGCGTCGAGCTCGCGGCCGCGCACCGCGTCTCGCGCGCGCTGGGCGCCCGGAGCCATCGCGAGGTCGCGGTCGACCTGCGCGCGATCGGCGGCTCCGCACTGACCGGCGATCCGGCAGTGCCGAAGCATCGACCCCTCGCCGAGCTCGGCGCCGAGATCCCGATCACCTACGTGCCCGCGCGCAACGCGACGTTTCTCACGGTCGCGCTCGGCCTCGCCGAAGTGCTCGGCGCGCGCGATCTCGTCGCCGGCATGAACGCGCTCGACTACTCCGGCTATCCGGACTGCCGGCCCGAGTTTCTCGCGGCGTTCGATGCCCTGGCGCGCGTGGCGACGCGGGCCGGCGTCGCCGGCGCCGAGTTCAAGACCCACGCCCCGCTGATGGCGCTCGACAAGGCCGGGATCGTGCGGCTCGGTCTCTCGCTCGGCGTCGACTTCGGCCTCACGCATTCGTGTTACGACCCGGCTCCGGATGGCGCTCCGTGCGGCGGTTGCGACGCCTGCCAGTTGCGCCGGAAGGGCTTTCACGCCGCCGGCGTCCCCGATCCGCTGCGCTACGCGGCGCCGCTCGCGTCTTAGATCTCGTGCGGGTCGAGCTCAGCAAGGAGTATCGCTTCGAGGCGGCGCACCGGCTGCCGATGGTCCCGGCCGGGCACAAGTGTCATCGGATGCACGGGCATTCATTCCGCGTGGACGTGCGGGTGGCCGGCGAGGTCGACCCACACCTCGGCTGGCTGATCGACTTCGGCGAGATCACGGCGCACGTCGAACCGCTGCTGCGCGACGAGCTGGACCATCGCGTGTTGAACGAAATTCCGGGGCTCGAGAACGCGACCTCGGAGCTGCTGTGCCTGTGGCTCTGGCGCCGACTGAAGCCGCTGTTGCCCGAGTTGGTCGAGCTGACGGTGTACGAAACCTGCACCGCCCGTTGCACCTTCCGCGGCGACGGAGCGTGAATCACGTCCGGTTCCGGCCGCCACTCGACGTCGGAGCGAAACGTTCGGGTCGACGCAAAGACGTCCGGACCCTGTGGGACTCGACGCTATCCAACGATTCGAACTCGCGGGCCTGCGACGCCGACGCCAAAACGACGGAGTGATCCACCATGAGAGTTTTCGTGACCGGTGCGACTGGGTATCTCGGCAGCGCGATCGCCGCGCGCCTGCGCCGCGACCACGAGGTCCACGGGCTCACCCATAGCGCCGAGCGCGCCGATTCGCTCGCCGCCGCCGGTATTCATCCTGTGCTCGGCGACCTCGCGAATCCGGGCGAGTGGCTCGCGACCGTCAAGAACTGCGATGCCGTCGTTCACGCCGCCTACGACCAGGCCGACGCGGCACGGCAGGATCAGCGGGCGCTCGAGATGGTGCACGCCGCGGCGCGTGACGGACGCGTCCGCCACCTGCTCTACACGAGCGGCGTCTGGGTGCATGGCGACACGGGCTCGACGATCGTCGACGAGAGCGCGCCGCTCCACCCCGCGGCCCGCGTGTCCTGGCGACCGGCGCATGAAGAGATCGCCCTCGATCTCGGGAACGACGAGGTCGTGGCCGTCGTCTTGCGCCCGGGAATGGTCTATGGAGAGACGGGTGGGACGTTCGGGGGCTGGTTCCGCTCCGCGCGGCAGTCCGGCGTCGTGACCATTCCCGGCGACGGAAGCCAGCGCTGGACCATGGTGCATCGCGACGACGTGGCGGAGGGGTACCGGCTGGCGCTCGAGCACGCGGCCATGGGCCAGCGCTTTCTGCTGGTGGACGAGAGCCGCCATACCGTCCGCGAGCTCGCGGAGGCGGTCGCGCGCGTGACGGGCGCACAGGTGCGCTCCGGCGGCGCCGAGTCGGCGCGGCCGGGCTCGGCCGCGGAAGCGATGCTCATGAGCCAGCAAGCGATCGCCCTCAAGGCGCGGCGCGATCTCGGTTGGGTAGCCCGCCACGGCTCGTTCGTCGCGGAGATCGAGTCCCTCTACGCCGAGTGGCAGGCGGGACAGCGAGCTCAGGTCGTCTGAGTCGCGGCAACGAACGCAGCCGACGACGCTTCGAACCAGGACGCGCGGCCCTCGCTTCTCCTTCCGCGAGCGGCTAGAGTTCATCATCCATCATGGCTTTTGCCTCGGCTCCGTTGCGCGCGGCGATCGCAGCCGCCGCCGTCCTCCTGCTCGCATGGCTCCTGATCGGACCTCTGACGTCGGGGTTCGTCGCCCACAAGCTCCGCGCCGCGGCCGGTGGGCGCGGTCTCGAAGCGTCGTGGCGAGCGTTGCGCGGCCAGGGCCCCGGGCGTTGGGCTGTGAGCGGCTTGAAGCTCCGCAGGCGGGCGGGCGGCGACACCTTGTTTCGGGCCGATTCGGCGCTGGTTGCGATCGAGTGGGGCTCGCTGTTTCGCCTTTCCCCTCAGCTCGGCAGTCTCGATTTGTGGCACGCACGCTTGCGCCTGCCGGCCGCGCGCGCGGCCGTGGCCGATACGCTGGTTCCCGATCCCGATCCACGACGGCGCGGGTCGGCTGGGGCGGCGCGCACGGCACGCCTGAAACGCTCCGTCGACGCGCTCGTGCGGCTGGCGGTCGCGCCCGCCCGGCAGTTGCCTCGTTTGTCCTTCACCGATCTCGAGGTCACGAGCGGCTCGAGTGACGAGGCGCTGTGGCGTGGTGTGCGGATCGGCTGGCTCGACCTCACCCCGGCCGGCGGCGGCATCCGGCTCGCGGCCACCGGCGCTCTGCTGCTGGAGCGCGAGATTCCGTTCGCGCTCAGCCTCGCCTACGGGCGCGATGACCGACTTTCGGGCGGTGCACGCTTTCTGGTCTCCGACCCCGAGCGCAAACGCGTGGACACCGTGCTGGTCACCATGCGCGGCACGCTCCACCAGAGCCGGCTCGCCGGCCGCGTCGCGATCGGCGATTCGACGACGATCACGATCGGCCGCTTGCCGGTCGCGCTTCACGGTCGGCTCGAGCGGCGCGGCCCCGCGCTGCAGGTCGAGGCCCGAGCGGAGGGCGTGACGGAAGACCAGGTGGTGCGAAGCCTGCCGCCCTCGGTGCTCGGACCGCTGTTGCTGGTGAAGGTGCGAGGCTCGTGGGACTATCGGCTGGCTCTCGATCTCGATCTCTCGCAGCCGGACAGCGTCACTTTCGAGGCCGACGTGACCCCCCACCGACTCGTTCTGGATCCCGCGCGGACCACTCTGCCGCTGTTCGGCCTCGACCGCCCGTTCGTCGCGGCCATCCAGCTTCCCCGCCGCCAGGTGCAGGTCCGCGAGCTGTCGGAGGCGAATCCGTCCTTCCGGCCGCTCGATCGGATCTCGCCGCATCTCGTGTACGCGGTCGTGACCAACGAGGACGGCGGCTTCTTCCGCCATCGCGGCTTCAACCCCGAAGCGGTGAAGCAGGCAATCGCCGAGAATCTCAAGGCCGGCGCGTTTCGGCGCGGCGCCGGCACGATCACCATGCAACTCGCCCGCAACCTGTACGCCGGCCACGCGCGCACCTTGTCGCGCAAAGGGCAGGAAGTCGTGCTGGCCTGGGTGCTCGAACATCTGACCGGTCTCTCGAAGCAGCGCCTGCTCGAGATCTACCTCAACATCATCGAGTGGGGGCCGGGAGTGCACGGAGCGGGTGAAGCCGCCCGCTACTATTTCGACCGCGATCCGAGCGATCTGACGATCGACCAGGCGCTGTTCCTCTCGACCGTGGTCCCGGCGCCGAACCGCTGGCGAAGCCGATTCGCTCCCGACGGATCGTTGCGCGACGACGCGCGGGCGCAGATGCACTTCATCGGGCGCGCCATGACGGCCAAGGGCTGGCTGGATCCCGCAGCACTTCCCCCCACCGATTCCCTGCAGGTGGAGCTCGCCGGGCGCGCGCGCGCCGTCTTGTTTCCCCCCGACACGGTGCATGCGGACACGCTCGCGCACTGAGCGCCGCCGCAAGCCTCCGAGCCCAGCCCGCGCGCCGCATGCCGCGGCGGTGGCCGTGAAGAGCGCCGGCGGTCGCGGACGGGCGCTCCCCGAGAGTGCCTGGCTCGCGCTCGGAATCGTGTTTCTCGCCGCGTTGTGGTGGGCGTGTCGGGGAGCGCCGCTCGGCACGGCCGTCGTCGACGACTATTCGTTCCTCGATCGGCTCCGGTTCCAGCGCCCGCTCGATCCCTTCGACTCCATGGGCGCCTCTTATTACTGGCGGCCGCTCAGCCGGCAGCTCTACTTCATGCTGATCGGACCCTGGCTGCTCGCCGCGCCGTGGGGCGCAGCGCTGCTGCACGCCGTGCTGCTGTTCGCGCTCTACGTGCTCCTCTACCGCTCTGCGCGGCGCGGGTTCTCCCCCCCGGTGGCTGCGGCCATCGCCGCCTCGCCGCTGCTCGGGGAATCCGCGCGCGTGCTGCTCGGCTGGCCGAGCGCGGCCCAGCACCTGCTCGCCATGGTCGCCGTGGCCTGCGCGATCCACGAGAGCCTGGCCGGGCGGCGATGGACGGCGGCGCTCGCGGCGCTCGCAGCGGTGCTGAGTCACGATGCCGCCGTGATCGTGCCGGTGGCGCTGCCGGTGGTGGCGTATTTCCGGACGCGCCGGATGCGCGACACGATGATCTCGGGAGCGTTCGCGATCGGCGTGCTGGTGCTGTGGGCGGCCGGGTACACCATCGCGCGCGCCCGCGGCGTCGAGCTGCCGCCCGCGACGCAGTCGGGATTCCCGTTCGGGGAGGTGGCGGGGATTCTCCTGCGCGTGCTCGTGGCCCATCTGAACCTGGAAGAAATGTCCGGTGAAAGGCGCGCGTTCTTCGCGTCCCTCTATGGCGTGCTCGTGGTGGCCGCCGTGGTGCTGCTGTCGCGCCGCGCCGCCCGCGCGCGGCTCGTGGCGCGCGAGCCGGTGTTGCTCGGCGGAATCGCATGGTTCGTGCTCGCGAGCGCCCCGCTGGCGCTGCTGCTGCCGGACTGGAACGCATGGCGTGCGTCGCTGCCGGCCTTGGGACTGGGCGTCGCGCTCACCGGACTGATGGGTCTCGCCAGTCCCTGGCTCGCGGGCGCATGGGTGGTATTGCGGCTCGTCACGTTGGGTCTGACCACGCCGGCGCCGGTGACCGTCAGCGGCACGCCTCCGGCAACGCCGTCGCACATCTCCTTCGTGCGTCTGGTCCGGCTCCAACATGCGGTCGACGGGACCCGCGAGGCGCTCACGCAGCGGTTTCCAAGCCTTCCCCGGGGGGCCGACGTCCGCTTCTGGGGCATGCCGCAGTTGTGCGAAGTCGGCTTCCAGGGGGCGCGCGCGGTGCGCGTCTGGTACGGCGACTCCACGATCACCTGGAACAAGTTCGGCGGCATGGAAGGCATGGAACGCACGATCGACGCGCTGGTCGAGTTCGAGACCAAAGGTGCGCGCGTGGCGATGGTGGTCGAGCCGCGCGCGCTCGAGTTGTTGCGGCAAGGCATGCGATCGTTCATGGCTCAGGATTTGGCGAGCGCCGACTCGCTGTTCGATCTCGCGGGGCGCACGCAGCCGGCCGGCTCCAACCAGTTCTTCGGCACGGTGGCCATCAACCGATCCGCGGTCGCGTACAACCGCGGCGATTTCGCGCGAGCGGATTCGTTGAACCGCCTCGGGGCCGAGCTTGGAAACCCTTCCCCGGCGCACCACATGATGGTGGCCCGCCTGGCGATGCAGGCCGGCGACCGGACCAAGGCGGTCGCGGCAGTCCGCTCGGCCTTGATGCTGAATCCGAACGACGTGGAGGGTCGGAGGCTGGCCCAGATGCTCGGGATGAGCGTGTCGGCCGGCGCTCCATGAAGCGATCGAGCCGCCGATCCCGGCGCCGGTGAGACCGCTCCTAGACCAGCTCCTGACAAGCAGTTAGTCTGTGGCGTCGTTGCATCCCACCCGCACGACCTCCCGGAGATCTCATGCCGCTCGACAATATCTGGCAGCTCCTGCACTTGTTCTTCGCGTTCAGTTTCGTCGGCAGTCTCGTGCTCTCGGACTGGAACGGCCGCGCGGCGCGCGCGACCTCCGACTGGGGACAGCGCGTGCTGCTGCTCGACATCCTGCATCTGTCGTCGCGCACCGCCGGGCTCGGCTCGTTGGTGCTGCTCGGCGTGTTCGGCAACCTGCTCTCGGTCCGGCTCGGCTATCGGATGGCGAGCGATGACTGGATTCGCTGGGTCAATGCGCTCTGGCTGCTCGCGCTCCTGGTCATGGCGTTCGTCAGCCTGCCGGCGCTTTCGGCCGCCCGCCAGCAGGCCAAGCAGAGCCTGGCCGGCGGCGAAGCTCCGGCGTTCGACCGTCTGATGCGGCGCTGGCGTCTCGGCAACGCCCTCCTGAGCCTGCTCTATCTCGCTCTGCTGATCCTCATGGTGTTCCGTTGGCGTTCCTAGCCGGCGCCAGGCTGTCCCCACCCGACGCTCAGCCGTTGCTCGGATTTCTGGTCGCGGGCTTTCTGCTGCTCGTGGCCGGGCTCGCGATCCTGACGGCCCGCCGGCAAAGCCCGCCGCTCCGTTCCGCGCACGGCACGCGCCGGGCGCTGTTCTATGCACTGGTGTACGCCTTGTGCTCCGGATGCTTCGCCCGTGTGGTCGCTCCCGCGCTGCTCGCGCGCGAGCACAGTCCCTGGCTGCTCGCACTCGGGGATGTGATGTTCGTGACGCTGGGATTGTTCGTGTGGGTGATGGCGATCGCCGAGGGCCATGCCTGGCGCGACTACGGATTCCGCGGCGGGCGGCCGACTCGCTTCGCGCTCACGCTGGCGCTCGGGGTCGGCATCGCGTTCTTCTACTCCGCGCGCCGCTACGCGGAGGTGACCGCCGGGATCGTGACCGTGACCCCCGACAGTCTTGTGTTCGCGCTGGTGTTCGCGATCGTGGGCTCGGCCTTGCCCGAGGAGCTGCTGTTCCGCGGATATCTCCAGGGCTCGCTCGACCCGCGGACGAATCGCTGGGCCAGAGTGGTGGTGCCCGCACTCGCGTTCACGGCCATGCGCTCGCTGCGCTTCCTGCCCGGCGTGGACGTGCCGGCGGCTTCCTGGCTGTTCCACGTGGTCGGTATCTCCTTGCCGCTTGGCTTGTGGTGGGGACTGATGCGAGACTTGGCCGGAGGCTCGCTCTGGCCCGGTCTCCTCTCACATTTCATTCTGGAGTTCGGTCCCGCGCTCGCCAGCGCTTCCCCAACCGCGGCCGGCCCTTGATATGAACGGGTGCGATTCGCGTCGCTCCCTCGCCCTGCTTCGAAAGGAAGACCCGATGACTCTCCGATTCCGAGCGCGCTGGACGTCGCTCGCCATCGCCGTGCTCGCGGCGGCGCTGATCGAGACGCCGCTGCGCGCCGCGGCCGGCGAGATGAGCGTCGAGCAGCGCGCGCGCCAGTTCAAACAGACGCAGCGAGCGAAGCTGATGGAAGGGGCGCGGCATCGGCTCGCTCGGGCCCGAAAGCTCGCGAAAACGAAGCCGCCGGCAGCCGGTTCCGGAGCGCGCCGCCGCGTGCCGGCCGACATGCGCGAGCCGGGCGGGCGCCAGGGCGCCGCGCAGCTTGCGCGCGACCACCGCTTCGACGCTCCGGCTCCGGAGCGCCTACAGGCGAATCTGGCGCCGAACCGCCAGCTCAACAACCGCGCCGGCGACAATCCCGACGCCGGGCAGGCGGAAGTGTCGATCGCCGCGTTGGGCGTTCAGGCGATCGCGGCCTGGAACGACGGCCAGGGCTTCCACACCGGACTCAGCACCCAGGGCTATGCCTACTCCAACGACGGCGGGCAGACGTGGATCGACGGCGGCGCGCCGCCGGTCACGGGTGGCATCGGTGAGTGGACCAGCGATCCGGTCCTGACCGTGAACGAGAAAACCGGCACCTTCTACTTTGCCGCGCTCTGCAACCCGTCGGGCTCCACCAACGGCGTCGGTGTCGTGCGCGGCACGTTCGTCGGCGGCGTGCTCACCTGGGGGACGCCGAAGCTGGTCCGTTCGGTGAACAACAGCTCCAACTTCCTCGACAAGGTCTGGGTGGTCGCCGACTCGGCGAGCGGTAATCTCTACGTGTCGTACACGAACTTTACGCCGAGCGCGAACCAGATCGACTTCCAGATCCAGACCGACCCGACCAACGTTGCGGCCTGGAGCACGGCGACCACGATCTCGTCGGCGGGAGACGCCGGGCTGGTCCAGGCATCGCGCCCGGCGATGGGACCCGACGGCGAGCTCTATGTCGTCTGGGCGGCGATCGGACCGATTGACGTCGACTTCTTCCGCGTCCGGAAGTCGACGACCGCGGGGGCCACGTTCGGCTCGCAGGTGACGGCGGCTTCGTACTTCGCCAACTTCGGCACCGGCGCCCCGGGTTTCAACCGCGGCATGGGGATCACGTTCCCGAGCCTCGCCGTGGACCGCAGCAGCGGTCCGTTCCGGGGCCGAGTCTATCTGACCTGGAACGAATCGATCAACTTCTACAACGACAACCTCGGCACCTCGACGACCGTCCTCGAGTCGGAGAGCAACGACCTGCCGGGTACTGCGGATCTGTTCACGGCCAGCCAGAACATCAGCGGCCAGATCGGCAACATCAACGACTTCGACTACTACCGGTTCAGTGGCGCGGCGGGGCAGACGATCATCTGCGCCCTGAGCGAGAGCGACGCCGACCTCATCTGCTCGTTCCGCATCTTCTGCACCGACCAGAACAGCCGGCTCGCGTTCTCGGATTCGGAAGCGAACGGCCAGGCCCTGGTCGTGTTCACGCTGCCGACCACAGGCGACTATTTCCTCCGCGTCGCATCCTTGACCCCTTCGAGCGGCGGCCCCGCCGGCACCGGCGCCTACACCATCGATACCGGGTTCAACGGCGCGGTCACGGAGCGGTCGCGCGACCATCGCGACGTGTTCACGACCACGTCCACCACCGGCACGTCGTGGACGACGCCGGTACGCGCCAGCGACAGCCCGGCCAACCGCGACGACTGGTTGCCCGATGTCGGCGTGTCGAGCGCCGGCAAGCCCTACCTCGCGTGGTACGACTGGCGCGACGCGCCGGCCTCCATTTGCGGCTCCGGTTCGCACACGTTCCTGACCCGCTCGGAAGACGGCGGCGTCTCCTGGCTGCCGGGCTCGCCGGTGACCGACGTGCGCACCGACTGGACCAACATCGTCAGCAACATCGCCCCGAATCAGGGCGACTACATCTGCTTGTTCGCGAACAACGACGCGGTTTACGTGGCGTGGTCCGACGGCCGCAACAGCGACGTGGACGTGTTCATGGGGCGCGTCGACCTGGCGTTCACCGCGATCCAGGTGTCGCTCGCGCACGTGAGCGCCGAGAGCGACCGCGTGCAGCTCGTCTGGCACGTGGCGGCGGATCGGCCGGTCACGACGGCGGTGTACCGGCGCACGGAGTCCAGCGATTGGAACGTCATCGCCTCGCCCGCCCCCAACGGTGCGGGACTCGTCGAGTACGCGGATCGTGACGTCGCGCCGGGCTCCCGCTACGGCTATCGTCTCGGCATCGACGACGGTCAAGGCGAGGTGCTGAGCGGAGAGGCGTGGATCGAGGTCCCGAGCACGGCGCGCTTCGCGCTCCAGGGCGCGCGACCGAACCCGACCGATCGTGATCTGTGGATCGGGTTCTCGCTCGCCGGCCCCGAGCCCGCCACGCTCGAGCTGCTGGACATCGCCGGGCGCCGGGTGCGCGAGCGCGCCGTCGGCACGCTCGGCGCCGGCTCGCATCTCGTCAATCTGAACGACGGCAGCCCGCTCCAGCCGGGGGTGTACGTCGTGCGGCTCGTTCAGGGCGAGCGCTCGCTGACCGCGCGCGTGAGCGTGATTCGTTGACACATTCGCGGGCGGGGCCGGCGGCAATCGTCGGTCCCGCCCGTGATATCGTGCGGCGATGCTCTCGCGCACGCTCCGCCGACTCGCGGCGCTGACTCTCCTCGCGGCGCCCGCCGCCGCCCAACCCGCACCCGACACGCTCGCGGTTCCCGCCTACTGGAAGACGCGCGCGGAGCGTTCGGCCTACCGGCAGACCGCGGACTACGACGAAACCATGCGTTTCTGCCGCGCGCTCGAGGCCGCCTCGACATGGGTCAAGGTCGAGAGCTACGGCCGGAGTGGCCAGGGACGCGATCTGCCGCTCGTCATCCTGTCCAAGGACCGCGCGTTCACGCCCGAGCAGGCGCTGGCGCTCGGCAAGCCGATCGTCCTGATCCAGAACGGGATTCATTCCGGCGAGATCGAGGGCAAGGATGCGTCGCTCGCGCTGATGCGCGACATGGTGGTGACGCGCACGCGCGAAGCGCTGCTCGACGAGGTCGTGCTGCTGGTGCTGCCGATCTTCTCGGTCGACGCGCACGAGCGCCGCAGCCGCTACAACCGCATCAACCAGAACGGGCCCGAAGAGATGGGGTGGCGGGCGACGCCGATCGGGCTCAATCTCAATCGCGACTACGTCAAGGCCGAGGCTCCGGAGATGCGCGCCATGCTGTCGCGCGTCTACACGCGCTGGTGGCCACATCTGCTGGTCGACAACCACACCACCAACGGCGCCGACTATCGCCACGACGTGACCTACAGCTTCAACCACGGGCCGACCTCGCCCGATCCCGTGACGCGCTGGCTGGTCGATGCGTTCGAAGGACGCGTCGTGTCGCGGTTGGCGGCGATCGGGCATCTGCCGGCGCCCTATCTCGACTTCGTGACCACCAACGATCCGCGCTCCGGGATCAAGTTCGAGGGCACGTCCCCGCGGTTTTCGAGCGGCTACACGTCGCTGCAATGCCGGGCGAGCGTGCTGGTCGAGACGCACGTGCTGAAGCCGTACGCGAGCCGCGTGCGCGCCACCTACGACCTCCTGGTCGCGCTACTGGAAGAGATCAACGCCCGGCCGGCGGCATTGAGATCGGCGGTGTCCGAGGCCGAGAGCGACGTCGTCGCGCGCGGCCGGAACGCAGACCAGGCGCTCCGGACCGTGGATCTGACGTCGCGCCTGACGAGCCGCAGCGAGCCGTTCCCGTACCGGGGCGTGGCGACGCGCTACGAGTTCAGCGCTGTGCTCGGCACGACGGTTCCGCGCTACGGCACTGCACCGTGGGACACTCTGATTCCGCTGTTCCGGGAGCTCGAGCCCGAGATCACGGTGCGCCAGCCGGTGGGATACTTTGTGCCGCAGGAGTGGACGGCGGCGACCGAGCGGCTCGCGATCCACAGCGTGCGCACGCGACGTTTTACGCGCGCCTGGAGCGACACCGTCGAGCAGGAGCGGATCGTGTCGTGGAAGACGCGGCCGCTGTTCGAGGGGCATGTTCCCGACAGCGTGATCCAGGTCGAGTTGGTGCGGCGGCAGCGGACGTTCCGCCCCGGCGACCTTTGGGTGCCGCTCGATCAGCGCTCGGCGCTGGTCGCGGTGCACTTGTTCGAGTCCCAGGCGCCGGACGGTTTGTTCCATTGGAACGCCTTCGACACCGTGCTGCAGAAGAAGGAATACGCCGAGCCCTACGTGATGGAGCCGATCGCGCGGCAGATGCTGCGCGACGACCCCGCCCTGGCGCGAGAGTTCGAGGCGCGGCTGCGATCCGATCCCGCGCTCGCGAAGAGTCCCGATCTGCGGCTCGCGTTCTTCTACGACCGCTCGCGCTGGGCCGATCCCGAGTACAGCCTGATTCCGATCGCCCGCGCGCTCCGCCGTCCGCCCGAGGACGTGCTGGCGCCCTAGTGTCACGCGCTCGCGAGCGCGTTGCGCGGCGCCGCGAGCTTCACTGCTCGGGACTCATCCCCCGGTCCTTCATCCAGCGCGAGACGTCGCGCATGCGCTTGCGGTAGTCGGACGGTGACTCGAACGGCAACGGCCCGGTCCGCTTCGCAGCCGCCAGCACGTCCGCCGCTTCCTGCTTCAGTCCGTTGTCGCCGTAACGCGAGATGCTCTCCTCGGCGAGTCGCGCCTCGACCACGAGCACGCTGTAGTTCTTCCCGTTCAGAAAGAAGTACGCGAGTGTGCGGCGGTACGGATCGAGACTCGAGCTGCGCAAGAGCTCGATGCGGGTGGCGGCGGCGAAGGCGCCTTGCCCAAACGCACGCGCCTCGGGTCCGAACGGCTGCGCGTAGGGGAGATCGTGCGGGACGTGCCGCGTCTCCGGAGTGTCGATGCCGAGGAAGCGCACCGTCTCGGCGTCGCTCGCGCTCCAGCGGATGACGGCCGTGTCGCCGTCGTCCACCTCCACCTGCTCCGGCGCCACGGTCACTTTGGAGCCGTGCGGTCGCGGCTGAGGTCTGCGCTCCGAGCGGGGCCCTGACTCGCTGGACGCGCGCGTCGGCTGCGACGTCTGGCTCGCGGAGCTGCCGGCGCCGAGCACGGCGGCGAGCGAGACCGCGAGCACGAGCTTCACGCAGCGGAAAACCGGCGCGGCGGCGATGGGAATCCTGCGGCGGGCGATTGGCGTCATGGATCCTCCTAACGATCGATTGGAAAGCGCGTCGCAGTCTAACCGAGGCCGACCGCCGACCACGACGGCAACCCAGCGGCCGTGTAGGGCCATGCGGTGCAGATCATTACGGAGCGCGGCCCGGCTCCGTTGCTGGCCCTCGATGGGCGATGCTAGGCTGCGTTCGCTGTTCCCGCCGCAAGGCGCGAGGACGCGGGCGATTCGGTACGCCAAGCACCGAAACCCCGCGACGTACGCAGGCATCACAGGCGCCAAGGATTACGACCATGCGCATCTATCTGTTCCGGCACGGACCCGCCGGCAGCCGTGATTCGTCACGGTGGCCGGATGATTCCCTGCGCCCGCTCTCGCCGCGTGGCGCCGAGCGCACCGAGCGCGCCGCACGCGGGCTCGCGCGGCTCGAAGCGGATCCGACATCGGTCCTCTCGAGCCCGCTCGTGCGCTGCATGCAGACGGCGAAACTTCTGCGTGAAGCGCTCGAGCTGGAAACCACGATCGAAACGCTGGACGCGCTGGTGCCGGGCGGCTCGGTGCGCGCGACACTCCAGCGCCTGTCGCAGTTCGAGCCCGACGATGCCGTGTTCCTCGTCGGTCACGAGCCGGATCTCGGCAAGCTGGCGGGTGGGTTGCTGTTCGGCGCCGGCGCGTCGTCGGTGCCGCTCAAGAAGGCCGGCGCGTGCCTCGTGGCCTTCGACGGTCCGATCAAGGCCGGCGGCGGCGAGCTGCGCGCCTTCCTGCCGCCGCGTGTGCTGCGCGGGATCGCCCGCAAGCAAAGCAGGGTATGAGCGAGCCCGGAACCTATGGCAGCCTGCCTCAGTCCCATCCCGGGCGGCTGTTCGTGGTCGAGGGGATCGATGGCTCGGGCAAGAGCACGCAGCTCACGCTGCTCGCCCAGTGGCTGCGCAGCGAAGGGTATCCGGTGCTGTTCAGCGAGTGGAACTCGTCGCCGATCGTCAAAGCCACGACGTCGCGGGGCAAGCGAAAAAAGCTGCTGACACCGCTCACCTTCTCGCTGATCCACGCCACCGACTTCTCCGACCGGGTCGAGCGCGAGATCATGCCGGCGCTCAAGGCGGGAGCGATCGTGCTCGCGGATCGCTACGTGTACACGGCGTTCGCGCGCGACGTGGTGCGCGGCGTTCCGCCGCGCTGGGTGCGGTCGTTGTACCGGTTCGCCGTCGTGCCGACCCAGGCGTTCTACTTTCGGGTGCCGCTCGACGTGGCGCTCAAGCGCATCCTCTCCGGGCGGCCGAAGCTCAAGTTCTACGAGGCGGGGATGGACCTGGATCTGCATGCCGATCCGCAGGAGTCCTACAAGCTGTTCCAGTCCCGCATCCTCGCCGAGTACGAAACGCTGGTTCAGGAATACGGGCTCACCGTGATGGACGCCACGAAGGCGGTCGAGACCCAGCAGCGCGCGCTGCGGCGCGCCATCAAGGCGCATCTGGCCGGGATTCACAAGAACAAGGACGACTATGCCCAGGTTTGAAGCCTACGGAGTGCCGGGCGTCAATCCCGAGGAGCTGTCGGGCTGGCTGATCGTGATCGAGGGCACCGACGGCGTCGGCCGGACGACTCACGTCACCCGGCTGCGCTCGCATCTCGAGCGTTTGGGTTACGCGGTCGCCGAGACCGGACTGTCGCGCTCCGATCTCGCGAGCCGCGGCATCCGCCGCGCCAAACAAGGGAACACGCTCGGGTCGAACGCGTTCAATCTGTTCTACGCGACGGATTTCGCCGACCGGCTCGAGCGACAGATCATCCCCGCGCTCCGCGCCGGATTCGTGATGCTCACCGACCGCTACATCTATTCCTTGATCGCGCGGGCGATCGTGCGCGGCGCGGAGCCCGACTGGATCAAGCAGGTGTACTCGGTCGCGCTCAAGCCCGACGCCGTCTATTACCTGCGCATCGAGGTCGCGGACCTGGTGCCACGCGTGCTCCATAACGGCGGGTTCGACTATTGGGAGTCGGGAATGGATCTGCCGATGGGCGCGGACCTCTACGAGTCGTTCATCGAGTATCAGGGTCGCGTGATCACCGAACTGGATCACCTGGCCCGCGAGTACACTTTCGAGACGTTGGACGCGACCCAGCCGGTGGATGACGTCGCCAACTTTCTCGCGACCCGCGTCTCCTCGCTGCTCGAGACCAGCGACCGATCATCCGAAGGCCGACTGACGGAGATCTAACGGTGGCTGCGATGCCTTCGCCAGGCCCGGGCGCGGATGCCGGCCCCACCCGCTTGGTCGAGCAGGTCGCCCGGATCGAGCACGACCTCGCGACGCGGCTGCATGCCGTGAGCGCCGCGGCCGCGCGCGTGCGTACCGACGACGACGACGAGGCGGTCCACGATCTCCGTGTCGCGCTGCGCCGCCTCGACGCCGCGCTGCAGATCTGGCGTGACCTGCTGCGCCCGCGCGCCACGCGCCGCGCGCGCCGTTCTCTCCGCACGCTGCGCCGCGCCCTCGGCCCGATCCGGGAGCTCGAGGTCAACCAGGCCCAACTCGTCACGCTCGCGCACGGGCTCGCGACCTCGTCCCGCATGGTCGTGGAGTCACTGTGGATCCGCCTGCGTCGCCGGTTGCGGCGCGGGCGCCAGCGCGCGGTGCGGAACGCGCGCCCGAAAGTCCTGAGCGGACTGGAACGCCGCGTGATGCGCGCCGCCCGAATCGCGCAGGGGCGGCTGCAGGCGTTCCCGGAGCCGCGCGAGCTGGCGCGCCGGCGCATCGCCACAGCGCGCGACGCGGCGCTTCAGGCGATCCGCCCCGCAATCGAAGGCAGCGACGACGTCCGACTTCACGCGGCCCGCGTCGCGGTCAAGAAGTGGCGCTACGTGATCGAATCTGCGCAGCCGGTGTTCGGCGCGATCGCGCCCCTAAAACCGCTGCGAGAGCTCCAGCGGGCGCTCGGCGCCGTTCATGACCTCGCGATGCTCCGGGAGCTGCTGGAGCGCCGGGCCGTGAAACTGCGGAACGTGGGACTCGAGCGCCACGGCGCCGCGCTCACGCCCGTGATCGAACGCATCGACCGCGATCATTCTCGAGCCGTCGTTCAGGTGCGCGAAGCCGCAGGCAACGAGATGTTCTCGTCCTGGCGGCCGGCCGTGGCGGAACCCGAAGTCCGCGACGATCCGGCGCCGGCGCCCGAGAGCGCACCGGAGACCGGGTAGCGCCCAGAACCAGGTCAGCGCTTCGGAACGACCTTGAGCCGGGCCGCCGGTTTTGCGGCCGACTCCTTCGCCGCCGGCTTCGCGTTCCCGGGTTCCGACTTACCTGCGACCGCGGCCGTCCTTGTCGCCGGCCCGGGCTTGGCGCCGGCGGACGGCGGCAGCGCCGTCGCGGCTCTCCCGGTGGCGGACTGTCCGGCCGCGGTGTCGAGCGCGACGCGCACGCGCGTCTTGCCGCCCTTGCCACCGAGCACCCGGCTCAGCAGATCCGTGCGGCGGCGCGAAGCCCAGATTTCGAGTTGCGCCTCGCGGCCTCGGCGCGCGGTGACCAGGATCGAGACGCGATGATCGCGGCGTACGACGCGCAAACCACGAATCAACTGGTAGTGGCTGCGGTCCAACCCTTCGGCGATCCGCAGCAACGCGGCCAACCACCGCGCCGTGCGCTGTTGCGTCTTGTCGAGACCCCGAAAATCCGCGTGACGCTTTCGCGGCCGCGCCTTGCTGTGATAGCGCGCCACGTTCGCGACCAGCTCCAGATCCTCCGGGCTCAGCCCGCGCAGATTGCCGTGCTTGATGACGTAGTACGAGTGCTCGGCGTGGCCGTCGTAGCCGATCACCGCGCCGACGTCATGGAGCAGCGCCGCGAAATGCAGCACGTCGCGCGCGGCCGGCGGTAGCTCGTGAACGGTCCGCAGCTGATCGAAGAGCGCGAGCGCCAGCTTCGCCACGTGGCGCGGATGCTGGCCGTCGCCGTCGAACTTCTTCAGCAGGGCCAGCACGCTCCGCACCCGCAGGTCTTCCACGTCCTCGAACTCCGAGATCTCCTCGGCGTGGACGTTGATGTAGTCGGTGACCAGCCCCTCGCGCACTCCGAAGTCGGAGATCGTGATCCCTTCGGCTTCCATCTCCTCGAGCACATGCGAGAGCACCAGCGCTCCGGGAAGGATGATCCCCGCGCGCTGCGCATCGATCCCCGGCAGCCGCTCGCGCTCCGCCACCGTCATGCGGCTCAATTTCCGGGTCACGTCCTTGAGCGCATCCACCGACAGCAGGTGACCGTTGATGTTCGCGATCGGTTGGGCGTTCTTCGCCCAGTGCGCGATGTGCGCGAGCGCGTGAATCGACCCCGACGATCCATACACGCGCACGGGCTCGTGTTCCTTCACGCGCTGGAGCAGCTCTCGCGACTGCTTCTGGATCGTGCGCTGCAGGACCTGCAGCTCGCGGCGCCCGGGAGGGTCGTTCTCGAGCAGTGTTTCGGTCAGCCGCAGCGCCCCGAGCGGTGCTCCCGAGGCGAGCAGGAGTTTTTCGCGGGTGCCGACCACGAGCTGCATGCTGCCACCGCCGATGTCGACGATCAGCGACGGCGCCTCCTCGAGACCGAGCGCCGCCTTGACGGCGAGATAGATGAGACGCCCCTCCTCCTCGACCGGAATGACGCGCGGCGCGATCCCGGAGGCCTCGTAGGCGGCCGTCAGGAACTCGCCGCCGTTCCTCGCCTCGCGCACCGCCGCCGTGGCCGTGCACAGGATCTTGTCCACCTGATGGCGCCGGGCGAGCTGGACGTAACGCGCGAGCGCCTCCACCGTGCGGCGGATCGCTTCGGCGCGCAACCGGCCGCCGGTGAACGATCCGCGGCCGATCTGCACCACCTCGCGCTCGCGATCCACGACGTCGAACGCGCCCATCGTGGTCGCCTGGGCGATCACCATGTGGATCGAGTTGGTGCCGATGTCGATGGCGGCGATACGCATTCGGGTTCTCCGGTGGTCGGACGCGGAATCCGGGACAGTATCGATGTCGGGGACTACCGGTCCAACCCAAAGTTGCGCAGCCGACGACCCGCGTCCATTGTTGCTTGGCATGAGAACGGACCCATACGTACGGGGAAATTTGTCGATCGGACCGCCGCCATGGCTCTCATCGCGGCGAGGCATTTGGGCTCGCGTGGCGCTGCTGCTGGCCCTCGAAGCGCTGTGGTTCGCAATGGTGCGGCCCGCGCTGGCCGAGCCCGGCTGAGCGGGCTGAACGAATCCGAACCAGCCGGTCGCTCCAGACATCCATCACCGTAACGAAACGCTGAGCGGTTTCGGCGATCCATTGCTTTCGCTCCAGGCCGCACGCTCGGCCGGCGCCTGGACGTTCGGCGCGCGCGCCGGCGTTTCGATTCCCTTGGGCGACACCGAGGTGAATCCGTTCGAGCTCGGGCGGCGCGGGCTGCGCCACCAACACGTGCAGTTCGGGAGCGGTACATGGGATCCCGTGCTCGGAGCGGGGATCGCTCGTGACGTCGCCGGCGGCGTGGCGGGCGCGACGGCACGGGTGCGCCTGAGCCTCGTCGAGAATCGCCACGGCCTGCGCGGCGGCCACCGCTACCACCTGTCGACCACCTATGGCCGTGGAATCGGGGGGCAATGGAGCGGTCGAGCCGGCATCGATTATCAGCGCGAGGAAGCCGAGAAGTGGGAAGGGCGGATCGAGGAAGAAGGAAACCTCGGGCGCACGGACATGCTTGGACTTCTCGTCCTGGGACGTGCGATCCGGAGGCTCGGCGTGCTGGAGCTTTCGATCCGGTGGCCGCTTCACTCCCGGGCCAACGGCCAGCAAGCCCACTATCCCGTCGTCTACTCCCTCGGCTGGTCGCGGTAGCCGCTTGGTTGCACCCGGCTAAATGAACTGACGGCGGCACTTCGTTCATTCCCTCGATCCCGGACTTACAACCACGGCGGTCGGATAACCGGCATTTTCAGCGCTTCGCCGCCGTAACTGCTTGCAACTCCATCTGCCGGTGTCCGGGCATGCGGCTTGTTATGAGAATTGGTTGACCCACGTTCGGGTCACTTCCCAGGAGGCACCCCGTGAAGACGACTTTGACAGGCGTTCCCTCAATGCGTGCGCTGGACCGAGCCTTGATCGGTGCCGCGCTGCTCATGGGCATGCTGTTGCTGGCCGCGCAGGTGGTTCGCGCGGGCGAGATCATCCCTTCGATCGGAATCACGAAGACCGTGGACAGCGACGGCGACGAGGCCAAGGTTTTCGGCGGCCTCGCGTTCCGCGGCAATCTGCTTCCGTTCCTCAAGACCGAGATCGGCGCCGCCTACCGCTCCGAATCGAGGTTCAACGACAACCTCAAAGTGCGGATGTGGCCGGTGACCGCATCGTTGTGGCTGGCTCCGGTGCCCGTGCTCTATGCGGGCGGCGGCGTCGGCTGGTACCACACCACGCTCGACTACGACGATTCGCTCCCGTTCTCGGACGAGACCTCGCAGAAGTTCGGCGTGCACCTGGGCGGCGGCTTCGCCGTCCCGCTTGCACCGATGGTCGGGCTCGATCTGAACGGCCGCTACATCTTCCTGGAACAGGAAACCAGCCAGCTCCCTCCAAACGAGTTCGATCCTGACTACTGGAGCACTTCGTTGGGTTTGGCCATCAAGTTCTAGCCCGGTTTCGGGCACACGAGCCTCAAGCCTCCCGGCCCCGATCACTTCCGGGAGCACTCGACGGCGGGGGTGGCGACGACCCCCGCCGTCACCTTTTTCCCACGCGGGCCGACCGCTAGTGTTCCGAGTCAGAAATCAGGTGCCAATGCCGGCGAGGGCCGCCGGAATAGGTGTATGACTTCTGACTCGGAACACTAAACTGCCGGCATGTTTCGTCGCCTTGCGTGCGCGCTGGCACTCGCGGTGGTCACGTTGCCGGCGCTCGCATCGAGCACGCATGCCAAACCGACACCGGCCGTCTCCCTTCCGCTGCCGGCGGAGCGCATTCCGCCGCTCGTCCTGTGGGCCTGGGAGCAGCCGCAGGACCTGCGCGCAATCGATCCGGCCCGAGTCGGCGTGGCCTATCTCGCGCGCACGATCGAGCTCGGCGGAGATCGCGTCTCGGTGCGGCCGCGATTTCAGCCCCTGCGAGTCCCGGCCGGCACGCGGCTGGTTGCGGTCGGCAGGATCGAGACGCGCCGTGATGCACCGCCCGAGTTGGATCTGGCGCAACGCCGGCGCGCGGTCCTTGAGCTGGCGTCGCTCGCGCACCGGCCGGGCGTGATTGCGGTCCAGGTCGACTTCGACGCCACGCACTCGCAGCGTCCCTTCTACCGCGACCTGCTCGCCGAACTGCGAGCGGCGCTCCCCGACACGGTCGCGCTGTCCATGACGGCGCTCGCTTCGTGGTGCCTCGGCGACCCCTGGCTCGCCGATCTCCCGGTGGACGAAGCCGTGCCGATGGTGTTCCGGATGGGCGCGGACCAGCACCGGATTCGCGCCGATCTCGCGGCCGGCAAGGGGTTTTCCTGCCGCCTCTGCCGGGGCAGCGTCGGCATCGCGACCGACGAGCCCGCGCCCCGGATCGCGGGCATACAGCGCCGCTACGTCTTCCACCCGGGACGATGGACCGAAGCGGCGATGCAGCTACAGCAAGCGCTCGCCCGGAACCCGCGGTGAACGTGCGCGCGGTCTTCGCACTGGCACTCGCCTTCGCGGGCACGGTCATCCCTCATGCGACCGACGGCTGCGGTCCCGATCTTCCGTACGCGGTCTTCACGCTCGAGCAGCAACCGGACGCGCCTGAAGCGTTCGCGGCCGGCCGGCTGGGCGTGCTGCATCCGACCTACCGCCAACGCTACCTCGCGATCGCCTATCGGCGTCTGCGCGGGCTGAGTCTCGATCGTTCGGCGCAGCGGGCGGCGCTCGGCCTTCCCGACTCGAACGCGAACGCCATGAGCGAAGAAGCGAGCTACTGGCAATGGGTCGAGCTGCGGCGCCAGTATCCGGGCGCCGATTCGGCGGTCGGGTTCGGTGTCTACCGATCGGTATCGGACGCCGAGAGCGGCCAGTCCTTCGACTACACGAACTGCCAGCGACACGCGCTGGTGGTCGCGGCCGCGACCATGACCGACCGCGCCCAGCGCTTCGGTCCCGAGAGTCTTTGGTTCGCGGATTGGCTCCGGGCCCAGGATCGCGTGCTCGCAAAATGCTCGGCTCCAGGCTTGATGCCCGAGCCCGCCCCGGCCGGAGCGCCGGCGCTGCTGCAAGCGGATCGCGCCTACCAGATCGCCGCTGCGCACTTCTATCTCGGGGAGCTCGACGAGGCCGCGCGCCGGTTCTCCGAGATCGCGCGCGACCAGGGCTCGCCGTGGCGCCGGCTCGCGCCCTATCTCGTGGCACGCGCGCTCACGCGTAAGGGCACGCTGATTCCGGCGTGGCGCGGCATCGACACCACAGCGCTGGCCGCCGCCGAGGCCCAGGCACAGCGGGTGCTCGCCGATCCCGCCCTGCGCGAGAGCCATGCCGACACCCGGCGCCTGATCGGGTTCATCGGTTTTCGCCTGCGCCCGGCCGAGCGCTTGCGCGAGTTGTGCCGGGGGCTGACGGCTGCGCGCCCGGCGGAATCATTCCGCCAGGACGTCGTCGATTTCACGCTGCTCCTCGATCGCGTGCGCCCGTCCCTTGCGGAATCGCTGGCGGCCAAGAGTCGGGACTACGATCTCGCGGATTGGATGCTGACGTTCCAGGGCAGCGGGCCCGGTGCTCGGCGGCATGCGCTCGAGCGGTGGCGAAACAGCCGCTCGTTGCCGTGGCTCGTGGCCGCCGCGCGTCACGTTCGCGGCATCGAGGACGACGCCGAGGCGGTGCTCCGGGCGTGCGCGAACGTGAAGGAGAGGTCGCCGGCGTTCGCGACGCTCCAGTTCCATCGCGTGCGCCTGCTGGCCGAGCGTGGGCAGCGTGACGAGGCGCGCGCCGTTCTGGATCGGTTGCTGACCGCTGATCGTTCGATGTCGCTCGCTGCTGCTCGCTCGCCGTGGTCGAGCTCGGGGCTCAATCTGCTGCTCGCCCAGCGCCTGAAGCTGGTCCGGAGCCTGGAGGAGTTTCTCGACTTCGCGCCGCGCTTGCCCGCGGGGGTCGGCGCCGGTTGGGCGACGAACGACGCGACTCCGGACACGAGCCTCCATGGCATCGAGCGCGCTTTTGCGGGCCCGGAGCTCTTGGACGCCGATGCGGCAACGGTGCTCAACCGCAACCTATCGTTGGCGACGCTGACCAGGATCGCGACCCGCGAGGGCTGGCCGAGGCACTTGCGCGCCGAAGTCGCCCTGGCCGCTTGGGTGCGGGCGGTCCTGCTCGATCGGGACGAAGCGGCGCTCGCTCTCGCGCCCGCGGTCGAGACGCTCCTGCCGCAGACGCGTTCGCGGCTCGAGCGCTACCGCTCGGTCGCGGAACCGGCCGCCCGGCGGTTCGAGGCGGCGCTTCTGATGCTCGACTTCCCCGGCGCCAAGCCTTCGGTCGCCGAGGGGGTTGGGCGGCTGGTTTCGATCGACCGCATGGATCCGTACCGGGACAACTGGTGGTGCGCCGCTTCGTCGAATGACGAGGACGCTGGCCTCTCGGCGCACGACGTGTTCGGGATCCGCCGCTACGCCGTGCTGCACGATTCGCTCTCGGATACCGCCTGGCTCACGGAAGGCGAGCGGGAACAGGCGCGGGAGGAAGTGACGCGGTTGGCGGACGTGGAATCGGGTCCGAGCTTCCTGTGCCGGCAGGTCGTGGCGTGGGGGCGCGACCATCGCGATGACCCGAGGGTGCCGCGCGCGCTCCATCTCGCGGTGCAATCGACCCGCTACGGCTGCCACGATTCGCGCACGACCGCCCAGTCGCGCGCGGCGTTCCAGCTCCTGCATCGCCGCTACCCGGACAGCGAGTGGGCGCGGAAAACTCCGTACTACTTCTAGCTCCAGCCTTCCCGCAGCGCGCGCGCGTAAGCGTCCCAGTAGGGGTCCGGCTCCGGCTCCCGAATCGGCGTCACACGCCCGTCGGGCTCGGTCAGCCACAAGACCCCTGCGCCGCGCATCACGTCTCCCACCTCGGCCGCCACGATTCCGGCTTCGGCGAGTGCCGCGAGTGCCTCGGCGCTGCGCTCAGGGCGGACGGTTGCGATCAGGGTGCCCTCGCTCAGTGTCCAGTAAGGGTCGATCCCGCCGAACGCCTGGCACGCCGCCTCGGCTTCCGGTGCGAGCGGAACCTTCGCGCGCTCCACTCTCACGTCGTGTCCCGAGGCGCGCGCCAGCTCGAGCAGCCCGCCGAGCACGCCGCTTTCGGTCGCGTCGTGCAGCCCGGTCACGCCGCGATCGCGAACGCCGAGCGCCAGCAGTATCCGGCAGTCATCGACGACGCTCACACGCGCGAGCAGTGCCCGCGCACGCTCGAGCCCCGCTTCGTCCAGCCACTGGGCGAGCCGCCCCGGGAACATCCGCGCCGCGATCGCCGTGGCCTCGATCGCGCATCCCTTGGTGACGATCACGCGATCGCCGGGAGCGGCCATTGCGGACGTGACGTGGCGGCCTTCGTCACCGACGCCGATCAAGGTCGCGGCGCCGACGATCGAGGAGTCACCGCCAGGGTAGCGGCCGGTATGCCCGGCGATGACCGCGACGCCGAGTCGCTGCCATTCGGCGCCGAGCGCCTTCACGTAGCGTTCCAGCTCGGCGTCCGGCAACGCCGGCGGAAGGTTCAGGCACACGCTCGCGTAGGCCGGCGGAATGCCGCTCGTCCACAAGTCGGAGGCGAGCAGATGACACGCGAGGCGCGCGGAATCCTCGAGCCCGAGTGCCGGGACGATCGAGAGCGGGTCGGTCGTGATCGCGAGCACGCGGCCGGCGCCGATGCGGACGATCGCGCTGTCCATGCCCGGCTTGGGCCCGACCAACACCTCGGGTCGGGCAGCGCCGAGATGCGGCGCGATCAACCGCTCGAACGCGGCGGGCGAGAGCTTGCCGAGCGCGCTCACGTGGCCACCGCGAGCCCAAACGTCATGCGCGCCTCCGATCCGAATGAGGTCGTGGGATCGTCATCGCTCGGGAGAATAGACGAAGCCCCCGGGGAATCTCCCAGGGGCTCGTCGCTGGTCGCGATCTTCAGGCAGACGGATAGGCGAGGATTCCGAAGTACGCCCCTTGCGGATCCTGAAGGACGGAGAAACGCCCGACGTTCGGAATGTCGGTCGGCGGAACCTGGACCTTGGCTCCCAGCTCGGCAGCGCGCGCTGCGCTCTTGTCACAGTTCTCGACCTGATAGTAGATCAGCCAGTTCGATGGCGTGCCGGGGGACTGCTTGGGAATCGGCATCATGCCTCCCGCCATCTGTTCGCCCCGGTTGAAGACGGTGTAAGGCGAGCCTGCCGAAGGTCCGCCTGCGATCGGCATGGACGCGCCCTTCCATCCGAACAGCGACGCATAGAACTGTCCAGCCCTGTCGGTGTCGGTCGTCATCAGCTCGGTCCAGCACAGCGAGCCGGTCTCGTTCAGAACGCCGGCGCCGATGTGCTGCTTCGCCTGCCAGACGCAGAAAGCCGCGCCGGTAGGATCCTGGATGATTGCCATCCGGCCATGCTCCATGACGTCGAACGGCTCGACCAGGATCTTGCCGCCGAGCTGCTTCGCCTTGGCGGCCGCCTCGTCCGCGCTCGCGACCGCGACGTAGGAGTTCCAGTGCGGCGGCACACCCTGAGCGCGCTCCTCCGCACTCGCCCGGTACAGCGCGCCCACTGGCTGATCGGCCCTGAACAACATCGTGTACGTCTCGCCCTCGCCGATCGGGGTCTCCTGGACGGTCCAGCCGAACAGCGAGGTGTAGAACGTGCGCGCCGCCGCCTGATCCGACGTCGAGAGCTCCGGCCAGCAGAAGGTGCCGGGAGCGTGCTGCGTGATGGTCGCCATGGTGCTTCCCTCCAAGAAGAGTCGTTGCCCGGTCGCTCGGGCCGCGAACGCTAGCATCGGCCGGCACGGAACGAAGCCCAATTCGCCCCCAAGGCGCCGTTTTGCATGACCGGCGCGGACGGCACCCGATCTTGCAATCTCACGCCGCAACGTCCGCCGGATACCGCCTGCGGAGTTCGACTCAAGATGAAACGTTCAGGAATGGGGGTTTTTCACAGACCTGCGCCGCAGCGGATTAGCGCCGCCCACCCGGTGGGCGCGCGTGGCATCTCGCGTGCTCTTTACTGGGGAAGCGCTTCGTTTGGGCGGGAACGCCCAGAGCGCGCGGACCACGTCAATGCCTCATGAGGTCCGGACCCGAAAGGAGAACACCTACCGATGCGGAGACACGCTCGTTTCTCGTGGCTGGTGCTCGCGATGGTCGTTGCTGTGCCGGCGTCGGCCAAGACCGCGGCGCAACGGGAGGTGCGTCTCGACCTCGCCGACGCGCCGCCTCCACCCGCGATCGAGATGCCCGAGGAGCCACGCGGTGTGGTCGTGCCGCGCAGCACGGTGTTCGTGGTCGAGGACGACCGCGTGCGCTGTGATCTGTTCCGATACGGCGTCTACTGGTACGCGTATCAGGGCGGCTACTGGTATCGCGCGCGCGATCACCGCGGTCCGTTCCGGGCGGTCGAGGTCCGCTACGTGCCGCAGGCGATCCACAACGTGCCGGCCAGGCACTGGAAGCGACCGTTACGTGCGCCGGGAATGAAGCGCGGCGACGTCATGGTCGTGAGGCACGAACCCGGACGAGCGCGCGGGCGCGGTCATCGCTGACCGGCCCGCGGGAATTAGCCGGCGCGAGGGCTCTTACTTCGTCGCCGGCGCGGGCGCCGGAGTCTTGACCGTCCCGCCGAGCTCGGCGGCCTGAACGAACAGCGCCTTGTAGCCGCGCGTCTCGGTCGCTATTCCGGTCACGGTCACGGTCTTCGCCAGCCAGGGCGAGAACACGGTCTTCAGCTCCACCTCGCCGTCGCGGCGCGGATGATGCTCCTCGGCCATCAGCAGATAGAGATCGCCGTCGTCCTCCAGGATGCCGATCGGCTGCCCGTTGGCGATGCACTTGCTGCCGCACGGAACGTGCGCTTCCCCGCGCTTGCCGAGCTGGAGGTAACAGGAGACGTCCACGACTTCGCCGGTCACGGTCGCTGGCCGGCCGCTTTCCAGAACCTTCTTGTTGGCTTCGGCGCTCGCCGCTTCCCACGTGGTCGCGGTCCACTTCGCGGTTTCTTTCTTCCCGAGCGTCGCCGCGGGCGCCGCACTCGCCGCGGCCGCGGTCTTCGATTTGGCCTTGTCGACGTAGGAGTCGGAGCACGCGGCGGCCACCATGGCGACCACCGCCGTCGCCGACAGAATCCCCAGCGTCACCATTCCTCTTCGCCTCGACATCGTTCTCTCCCCTTCGCGGCCGTGGTACTTCGGCGCTGCTAACCCATTCGGCGAGGATACGCCCTCTCATGCGGCGCGAGAAGCGCCGCGCATGACCGCGTCGGACACCTAACGATCCCGTAACCGCCAGACCAGCAGCGGCGGCGTCATCAACGTCGTCAGCGCGACCATGACCACGATCGCCGAGAACACGACGCCATCGACGACCGGCGCTCCCTGGATCGTGAGCGTCGCGCCGATGCCGGCGAAGATCAGTCCCACCTCCCCGCGTGGAATCATGCCGAGCCCGACCGCGAGCCGATCGGCGCCGCGATCGAGCACGCCCAGCGAGCAGGCTTGTTTGCCGATCACCGCTGCGGCGGTCAGGAGTGCTGCGAAGCCCAGCACTTGAGCCGCGCCGAAGACGCTCAGGTCCACGCGCATGCCCATCAGGACGAAGAAGATCGGCACCAGGAACGCGGCGATCGGCTCCAGCAGCTCGTCGACGCTGCGATCGTGACGGTCGCGCGCGCGCAGCTCGCGATAGTGAACCTGATCGAGGATCAGTCCGGCCGCGAAAGCGCCGACGATCGGCGCGAGACCCGCGATCCCGGCGAAGTAAGCGAGCGCGAAGCAGAATCCGACCGCGATCGAGATCAGTAACCCACGGCCGGGGAGCCGGCTCGCAAGCTTGAACACGCGCCGCGAGGCCCACCGTCCAAGCACCAGCGCGCCGGCCAGGAACAGCAGCGCCTTCGCGGTGATCCAGACCACGGAAAGAGGCTGGAACTCGGCGCCGCGATCGGCCGCGGCGATGATCCCCGACACGACTGCGAGCACGATCAACCCCAACACGTCGTCGATCACCGCTGCGCCGAGAATGATGCTGCCCTCGGGGCTCGTGGTGCGCTGGAGATCCGCGAGCACGCGCGCGGTGATGCCGACGCTGGTCGCGCACAACGTCGCGCCGACGAACCAATGCGTCAGCGGATGATGGTCCGGGAAGAACCGGCTCGAGACCACGAACCCGAGCACCATCGGCACCACCACGCCGAGGGCCGCGACCAGCAGCGCCGAAGGCCCGACCGCGCGCATCTTCTGAATGTCGGTCTCGAGCCCAACCTGGAACAGCAGGAACAGGACGCCGATCTGCGCGAGGATCTCGATCCCTTCGAGGTCCCTCACCGCCTCGAGCCCGTGAACGCCGAGCAACCCGAGATTGCCGATCACGATCCCGGCCAGCAGCTCACCGAGCACCGCCGACTGACCGAACCGCTCGAACAGTGCGCCGCCGAGCTTGGCGCCGATCAGTATCAACACCAGTGCCGCGAGGATCGGCTGCAGGCCGGTTGCGCCGCCCTCGGTCGCGGCGTGCGCAACCGGCGGCGAGAGCAGCCCCGGAATCACGAACCACGCGAGCGCGAAAACGTGACGATCGGGAAGCATTGCGGGTTCATAACTCATCCGGCCACCGAGGGTCGAGCGAATCCGCGCCGCTGCGCTCGCCGGCGAACGCGCGCGACCCTCCATGACTGGCCCGATGTGCTCGGCTCTGCCATAGTGGCCGAGGATTGCGCTCGGGTCGTCAGAGTGATCGTTCCGGAGGCCGGATGCAGCCCTTCGCCGACAAAATTCGCGGCGCGGCACAGCGCGCGGCCCAGCGGCAGCAACCCGACGGCCCCCCGCGGACACGGCGCGAAGACCTCGAAGCATGGGCCCACTCGCACCTGCGCGGCCAAAAGCTGGTCGTGGTCTCGAACCGCGAGCCCTACTCACACGTCCGCGACGACGATGGCGTGCGCTGGATCCGCAACGCCGGCGGGCTCACCGTCGCGCTGGACGCCGTTTCCCAGACCCTCGGCGGGCTATGGGTCGCGCACGGCAGCGGCAATGCCGATCGCGAGACCGCCGACGATCGCGGCCGCATCGGTTGCCCGCCCGACCGGCCGCGCTACGTGCTCAAGCGCGTGTGGCTGAGCGCCGAGGACGAAGCGCTCTACTATTCCGGGCTCGCGAACAGCGCGCTGTGGCCGCTCTGTCACGTGGTCTACGTGCGCCCGCGATTCCGGCTCCGGGATTGGGAGCGCTATCGCGACGTGAACCGCCGCTTCGCCGAGGCGGTGCTCGAAGAGATCGGCGACGAGCCGGCGTTCGTATTCTTGCAGGACTACCACCTGGCGCTGGCCGCGCGTTTTCTCAAGGAGCGCCGGCCCGATCTCGAAGTCGCGCTGTTCTGGCACATCCCCTGGCCGAACGAGGAAGTGTTCCGCATCTTCCCGTGGAAGCAGGAGCTGCTGGAGGGGATGCTCGCGAACGACCTGATCGGCTTTCATATTCGGTACCACGCGCTGAACTTCCTGGATGCGGTGTCCAACGAGCTCGAGGCGCGCGTCGACCACGAGCGCATTGCGGTCGAGCGGGGCGGCAAGCGCACCTGGGTGCGCCACTTTCCGATCAGCGTCAACGCGACCGAGATCGCAGCCATGTCGGACGGAGCCGAGGCGCAGTCGGCCGCGCGCGCCTTGCGGCAGCGGTTCGGGATCGGCGAGGACGGCAAGATCGGCCTCGGCGTCGACCGCATGGACTACACGAAGGGGATTCCGGAACGACTCGAGGCGGTCGAGCGCATGCTCGAGAAGTACCCAGAATGGTCGGGACGGTTCTCGTTCGTCCAGATCGGCGTTCCCTCGCGCATCGAGCTGCGCGAGTATCGCAACGTTCAGATCCGCACGCGCCGGCGGATCGACCGCATCAACCGCCGGTTCGGCACGCCCGAGCGCCCGGTCGCTCACCTGATCGAAGCCAACCTCGATTTCCGCGAGCTGGTCCCGTACTACCGGGTTGCGGATTTGTGCGCGGTGACCTCGTTGCACGACGGCATGAACCTGGTGGCCAAGGAATACCTGGCGTCCAAGACCGACTTGAGCGGCGCGCTGGTGTTGTCGCCCTTCACCGGAGCCGCGCGCGAGCTGGAGCGCGCGTGGCTGATCTCGCCCTACGACCGCGAGGGCATGGCCGACGCGTATCATCGCGCGCTCTCGGAGCCAGAGGACGCGAGCCGCGAGCGCATGCGCGCGTTGCGCGAAACGGTGCTGCGCCGCAACATCTTCGATTGGGCGATCGAAGTGCTGAACACTGCTCAACGTCTGACGCTGCGGATGCCGCAGTCCGAAGCCCTGGAGAGCGAGGAGTTGGGCCGGAGCGAGACTCCCTAACAGCGGTCGCGCCCGACCCCGGCGATAGGAGGTGTTGATGCGCCCTTTGTTCGTTCTGCAGGAGCGAATGCTCGATCGCTTG